>CAVILL010000012.1:0-38735 GCA_963643635.1 Sphaerochaetaceae bacterium
GAAAAACGGAAAATTGTCAAAGTTTCAGAGAAGATAATTGTAAAATCTCCACAAGATGACACTCCTGTCGGACTTTACAGACTTCAAATGTCTCCGTCTGCATACGTCAGAGTTGACAGCAGACTGTCTCACGACTGCAGTCCTGAGAAGAAAAATGAAGCAGTATTCGTGTCAACGGAATCCTCCGGAAAGCGGATCGGGGGCGCTGTAGGCTGGCTGGAATCGCCTGATGACCTAGACTTATACGATGACGGAATCCGCCATTCTTTTCGAGTATGCTGCTGACAAGACTATTTAGTTAATTTTATTAACAAAGCTCTCATCTAAAATTTAAAGTCTTTTTTGTATCTCTTTTAATTCATATAGGCAGCTTTTTCTGGATTCCCTGTAGCTCAGAGCTTCCGTAGTCACTTCTTAAGCACGGAAAAAGTCAAAGCTCCGAAGAATATAGACTATCATCGAATAATATGACCCGGAACATTCTGTTATTTTTATCTTTTTTAAATAACAGCTTATAATTACTGCCAGATACAGAGGACAATAATGGCCCGGAAAGCAATTAATTTCAAAATGGATGAGGAAGAAATTGCCGAAATGAAGAAAGCGGCAGAAGTATACGGAATGACTCTGACCGAACTTTTGAAGAATGCTGTCAGGGAATATCTGAACGTTCTTGAGAGGGGCCCCTGTTACAGACTCACGATGAACGTGGAAGATGCCTCAGAGGAAGAATCCGTCGAGATTCTTTCAAGACTTGAAAACATGGATGCCGACGATCTGAAGATAGTTTCGAAGAAACGCTTTTCAGTCTGAGATGGTGCATTTAATGCCAGAATACGAGATACAGTATACAAAGGCTGCAGACAGATTCTTTGTCCGACATGAGAAAATCCGCTCCGGCTGCAGAGACGCGATAAGGGAACTTCTCATCTGAAAAAATGAATGTAAAAGGACAAGGGGAAAAAGATACGGACAGGAGACTACCGTGTTGTCTATACAGTTATAAACGGCATTGCGGTTGTCATATGTACTCTTCCTGCCGGTCTATGCAAAAAGATGAAAGGTCTGGAATAATCAACTTATCCGCAGTCAAAAACATCCCTCATCAGACACCTCTGTTCTGTCATTATCGTCTTCATGGCTCTGGGCGTGATTATGTGCATCCGCTCCTATGCTTCACAGGAAGAAATATTGTTAAGAAGAAAAGAAAAAAGTAGCTTTTTCCGTCAGAACAAATAGACTTGTATCTATGGGGCGGCATTCGTCGGCCCCGGTGGGGAAGAAAGAAAGATGACGGAAAGAGAAATGAATATCGGGCAGAAGATACTGGTTATCCTTGCAGCCGTCATCATCACGCTCTGTCTTGCATCCTGCAGCCGTAACGAAGATTCCGCAGCCTCAGACGGGCGTCCCTTCATCACTGTCGGAAGCTCGGATTACCCTCCCTTCATCGACATGGACAACAACGGTGACCCCACCGGACTCGATATGGACATTCTCCGGGAGGCATTCGACCGCATCGGCTATGACATACGGTTTGTCGAAATCAGCTGGGAGGACAAGGATTACCTTCTTTCATCAGGTACAGTCGACTGTGTGGCGGGAGGATTCACCATGGAAAGCCGGGAAGAAGATTATCTCTGGGTGGGTCCGTACGTAAGCAGCAACCAGGTAGTGGTGGTAAATAACACGGGAAATATAGATTCCCTCGAGGCTCTGAAGGGCAGAACCATTGCAGTCCAGTCTGCCTCCATAGCAGAGGACATACTCCTCAGGCATGAAAATCCGGCTGTCCCGGAAGACGTGCAGCTGCTAAGCTACGAGGACAACTCCCTGCTCTTCGCCGCCCTTGGCTGCAACTACGTGGACGCCATCGTGGCAGATGAGCCGGCAGTAAGCCAGTACATGAAGGACTATGACACCTCCTTCATAATACTGGACGAGCCCGTCATGTACGCAGGTGTGGGAGCAGCATTTGACATAAACGGGGATGCGGAACTCTGCAGGAAACTGAACTCGGCAGTCAGGGAGATGCGTGAAGACGGCACCCTGACAGAAATCGTCAGGCGCTATCTCGACGCTGCAGAGAGGTATATGGAGGCTGAGAGTGAAAATTAGAAACCGCGCCGCCGTTTTCAGTAAAGCCTTCATTGCGGCAGCGGTCGTGACGGGTGTTATTCTCGTTTCCGCCGTGACGCTCGTATCTTCATATGTGGGCAAGCGCAACAGAGACAACAAGCTTGCCTCCGAGATAGAGTACATCAAGCGTCAGTACAGCAATTACATAGAATACAACAATACGGAAGCTGCCAAGAGCCTTATCATGAAGGCTGAAAGTGCAAAACTCATAAGGGACTGCGACAAAGAAGAATCCACAGAGGCTCTGAAGAAGCACGCAGAGGAAGTAGCTGCTACCGGCATCACCGTAGTAGACGAAAATCTTGATGTGCTTGCAGAATACACCAAGGACGGCACGGGGTTCGAACAGTTCAGACATATGCTGAACACGGATACTCTCTTGAAGGCAGTTGAGTATGACAACTACATCTACCTCAAACGCATCAGACTCGGGAATTCATCCTGGATAGACGTTGCTGCAGAGAAGTGCTCTTCCGGCGCACTCCTGGTATACAGACACACGCTCAGCGAATATGCAGCAAAGTCGATTCTGTCCATACAGAATCTTCTGGACGGTTATGACAAGGAGCAGAACGGAACATTCGTCATCATGGACGGGGCTGAAATCATCGCGTCCAACGACAGAAGCCTACTCAGTGATGTCATATCGGAAGAAGACTACAATCTCGTATACGCCTTCCGCAACAGCGGCCGTGCGGATGAGATGATAACCCTGAAGAAAGAGGGTGAAAACCAGAGATACTTCGGCAGATTCAGCCACGGACGTGAGTTCTACATCTGTGCGTTCCTCTCCGAGAGGCAGATTTACAGCAATATACTGCCCCTTCTTGCCGTAACCGTTGTCCTTTACGTACTCTGCCTTGCCGTCGTTCAGTTCATAAGACTCAGAACGGCTAACAGGCTGATTTCTGAAAAGCAGGAACAGGAACACCTGTATAAGCTGGAGCTCGAGCAGAAGAATGCCGAACTGACGGAGGCTGTAGATACAGCAGAGGCTGCGAACCGTTCCAAGCAGGTCTTCCTCTTCAATATGTCACACGACATACGTACCCCGATGAACGCCATCATCGGCTTCACGAATCTCGCCCAGCAGAATATGGAGGACGGGGAGAAAGTAAGGGATTACCTCGGGAAGATCATGACCTCCAGCAGACATCTTCTGGCTCTCATCAACGATATCCTGGACATGAGCCGCATCGAGAACGGAAAAGTAAGCATAGAGACCGTACCGGTATGCATAACGGATCAGATGGAGCTTGTAAAGGATGTCGTTCATTCGGATATCGAGAGCAAGGGTCTGACCTATGTAGAGAAGACAGTGGACCTTGAGGATGTCTATGTCTATGCGGATGCCCTTCATGTCAACAGAGTACTCATCAACATTCTCTCCAATGCAGTCAAGTTCACACCGGAAGGCGGTACGATAACGTATACCATGCGTGAAAGAAAATCGGAGAACGAAGGCTCGGCGTACTATGATTTCATCATCGAAGATACCGGTATAGGCATGAGCGAAGAGTTCAGGGGTCACATCTTCGAGCAGTTCGCAAGAGAGAGAACGTCGACCGTCAGCCATACACAGGGCACGGGACTCGGAATGTCGATAACAAAGAGTCTGGTGGACCTCATGGGTGGAGATATCTCCGTGCAGAGCGAAGAGGGAAAGGGCTCCGTATTCACCGTAACGCTGGAGTTCAGACTCACGACTGAAGACAAGGTCAGGGGAAATACGGCGGGCCGGTCCTTCTCTGCAGATAAGGATCTCTCCGGTCGCCGTGTGCTTCTCGTCGAGGACAATGACCTCAACATGGAAATCGCGTCCACACTGCTCAAGACCATGGGCCTGACAGTCGAGACTGCATGGGACGGCCTGGAAGCGCTGAACAGGTTAAAGGAGCATCCGTCCGGCTACTATGACCTTATCCTCATGGATATCCAGATGCCGGTGATGAACGGATATGATACAACCCGTGCCATCAGAGCTCTTGAAGATTCCGCCAAAGCGGACATACCGGTCATCGCAATGACCGCCAATGCCTTCGAGGAAGACAGGATGAATGCGTATGCCGCGGGGATGAACGACCACATAGCAAAACCGCTTGATGTCAGCATGCTGAAAAAGGTCATTACCGATCAGATACACCAGCACTGAACATCCCATGAGAGAACGGCAGAATACTCAGACATCCATCGCGACAGAAGAGAGGGTGCTGCAGAACCGCTCTCTGCAACACCCGGGTAATCTGTCAGACTGCTGAATTACGTAGCGTGAAATTTCACATTATCAGAAGAACGCTCTGATCGGACGTACACAGAAATCATACTCACGTTCGCCTCTGTCGTCATATTCTTCTCCGGATCTGAGACAGAAGTAATATGCATAGTCATAGTCTTCTTCGCTGCTTGTCCAGTAGAAATCACTGTTCAGACCGACTGCATCCCTGTTTTCATTCAGGAAATGGAATTCTTCGTAGCTCGGAAGGAACCAGTCACTGTATGTGACTCCCGTTTCCCCGTTGGTGTATTCCCAGTCCGAACATACTCTGGCTGCGTATTCACCTCTCTCGCTGCCCTCCAGAGTCGTATAGGCTGTCCTGTCATTATAAGCATTGACGAGATTGGACGTATTCTCTCTTCCGCTTCCGACGTCAATGCCGGTACCGACATACTCTGCATTGCCGTTCGGTCTGTAATATCCGAAGGAACAGTAGCCTATGTCTTGGGGTGCCGCCTCCAGATAACGCCACAGATAGGAAACGGTATTGCCGAATTGATCTCTGTACCTGGAAGTCCGCAAGCATCCTGCATCATAGAATACTATGCCTCCCGACGGTCCACGTTCTCCGACTTTATAGGTCTTCCTTTCAGATAAGGACGGCAGTGCGGCTTCCGCTTCGGTCAGCTTCACAAACCTGTCTGTGCTGCTGTTTTCACATGATACGAATACTGCTGCTGTCACGAGTGCTGCAATTATGATAACTGATAACTTCTTCATTTTCTTTTCTCCTTATAAATCGGGTTTTCCCGGCTCGAATGTACTTCTTTAACAAGGATATGTATATATGGTTACGTTTTTATCTATATATTTTTACTCATTCTTTGCCGTCTCTTAACCGCATAATCCCCTCTTAAGCTTTTTCCAGTTAAGAAGATAAGATAAAAAAACAGAAAATAACGTCCATGAATTTCGGTTTGCCCCGACTTGATGCTTATGTCACTTTTGACAGTCCCGGCGGATTCCGATGCTCCTCCAGTCCGGAAAAGCTCCACGCAGCATTACTTATATTTCCCCGGCATAAAGCTCTCGAGACGCAGCCTTTTACTTTCCCTCGTCTTAACCTCCCTCTGGGAATAGCCGGTCTTAGGTGACGTTTCGAAGAAATCAGGTCTTATACCTTACAAAGATTGTCCGAACGCGATATAATTTCAACAGAGACATCTTCATCATTCATGAATTCTCCTTCGACTGATCAATGGTTGGAAATTTGGTTACAGGGGATTTACGAATGAGTGAAAATGTCTTTTTTTGTCTGAGTCAGACAGGAAGTAACTGTCATCCTTGAAAAGAACAAGAACCGGCAGCAGACGGAAACGTCATATAATCACGAAAGAGACGCCGTCAGACCGATTTCCAATCAGCTCTGCAACTGAAAACAAGCTTAGTTAGAAGTTATGACAAAGTGCTGTTTCGAACTTTAAACGTCTTTTTTTGATTCTTTCAGCTTAATGAGGTAGTTTTTTCTGAATTCCAGAAGGATTTGCTGTACCTCCGGACTTCTGTAGTCAGAGTACGTCCACGGGAAGGACACAAATCCCCTGTTCTGATAGATAAGCGTCACTTCCGCGAAGAGTTTCGAGCCTATTGCGATGCGGTGGGAGCGGTTCTTCGTAGTCGCAAGGATGATGTTCGCGGCGCTCAGCGTTCCGGGGTCGAGATTGATCTTCCTTCCTCCGTTCTCCTCCCACTTCTTCTCCAGGCGGTTGGTGAAGAGCTTGGCCTCTGTAAGACTGTCGGGAGAAACGAGATTCCTGAACGAGATGAAGAATCTCTCGATTCCTTCTCCCATCTCCGGGACGTAGTAGTCCGTGTAAAGGAAAGGAATCGGAGACGAAACAATGTCCATGGGGCCGAACTTGTCCTCAAGGTCCTTTCTCAGTTCATCGGGGAAACCCTTCGTTGAAAGGACACCTGAGAAGAGAAGGACCTTTTCGTATTCTTTCTCTTCCATTACTCAGTCCAGTCCGTTCTCGTAGACGCCGAGGACTCTGAAGTTCTCGCAGGCGCTTCTGATCTCCGAGCATGCGTCCTCGAACTTCGAACAGTCGGGGATGAGCACATCGACATAGAAGGTATATTCCCAGGGCTTTCCGAGGATCGGCCGGCTCTCGAGCTTCTGCATGTTCAGTCCGTGCTGATAGAAGATTTCAAGGACCTTCATGAGAGAGCCCGGTTCATCGGAAACACTGAAGAGAAGGGAAGCCTTCTCCCTCTTCCTCTCTGCGACCGGTTCCTTCTCCGCATTCTCCTCCCTTGTCATTATGTAGAAACGTGTGTAGTTGCACGGATTGGTCTCGATTGACTGATGGATGATTGCCATGTTGTTGTAGAGGGCTGCTGGAGAGCCGGCTATGGCTGCACATGTCCTGTCGCCGCTTTCCTTCACGAACGATACCGCTCCCGCCGTATCGAAGAACGGAATTATCTCGGCGTTCGGGAAGTGACTGTCCAGAAACTCCCTGCACTGCGCTATCGCCTGCGGATGGGAGTATATACGCTTTATCTCCTCTTCCTTCACTCCGGGAAAACCTATGAGGTTATGCACGACCCTCACCTCCGTCTCTCCGACGACTGTGAGCTCGGAGTGCATCTTTATGAGGTCCAGGGGATCGTAGACGGCACCGCCGAGTGCGTTCTCAACGGGAATCACGGCAAAGGATGCGGACGAATCGGAGACTGCATCGAAGGTATCCTTGAAGGAGTGACAGGGAAGAACCTTCACGTCCTCGGCAAAGAAGCGTCTTGCGGCAAGCTCGGAGAAAGCTCCCCTCTCACCCTGGAAGGCGACGACGGGCTCCCTGATTTCTCCCTTTGTCTCCTTTGTTGCGGATGCGTCTGTGATTGATGACGGAATCTTTCTCGGAATCTTCTCGAGGGTTTTTCCGATGACGGGAGCAATTGCCTGTATATCTCTCATAAGCTTCTCGAACTGCTCGGGATAGAGTGACTGAGGACCATCGGAGAGTGCCTTCTCGGGATGGTTGTGAACCTCCACTTCGATTCCCGATGCCCCCGACACGAGGAGAGCAAGGCTCATCGGTGAGACCATGTCCCTGATTCCCGTTGCATGCGACGGGTCCCCGATTACGGGGAGATGAGAGAGCTTGTGAACCGCGGGGATTGCAGAGCAGTCGAGGGTGTTGCGGGTCATCTTCTCGTATGTTCTTATTCCCCTCTCGCAGAGGATGACCTTGTCGGTACCCGAAGACATAAGGTATTCGGCAGCCATGAGCCACTCCTCGATTGTAGCGGAAAGTCCTCTCTTGAGAAGAACCGGCATTCCCTTCCGTCCGACTGCCTTCAGCAGTTCGAAGTTCTGCATGTTCCTCGCACCTATCTGCATGATGTCGACATAGCCTGCCATCATGTCCACATCCGTCGGGGATACGACTTCGCTGACAATCGGCATGTCGAATGCGTCACCGGCTTTTCTCAGGAGCTTGAGACCTTCCTCTCCGAGTCCCTGGAATGAATATGGCGATGTACGGGGCTTGAACGCACCGCCGCGGAGAACGACGGCTCCCGCCTCTCTCACCTTCTCGGCTATCTGCATGATCTGGTCATATGACTCGACTGCGCATGGGCCCGCCATGACGCTTATCCTGTTGCCGCCGATGGAGACGCCCCGGACCTTTACTATGGTGTCTTCCTTCTTGAGCTCGCGGGAAGCGAGCTTGTAAGGCTTCGAGATGGGGATGACGTTGCTCACTCCCGGGAAGAGTTCAACAGTCCTGGGATCTATTGTGTGTGTGCCGACGGCACCGAGCACCGTCTCGTTCTCTCCGACGATCTCCCTGACAATGAATCCGTTGTCACGGAGGAATGCGGCGACTTTATCTTTTTCCTGTAAGGTAATACCCTTCTTAAGTACGACAATCATGCCTGGATGATAATCCTTTGAGGCAATACTTACAATTGGAGGAAAAATGTTAAGCGAAAATTACGTGGAGGAAGTATTCGGATCCTTCAGAAGAAAACTGAATGACATCTCCTTTCCAATCCCCGCTGTCGGCGTGATTGCCGCAGAGGACAACTCCCCCTACCGTATTCTCGTCTCCACGATAATATCACTCCGGACCCAGGACAGAGTGACACTCGAGGCCTCCCGGAGGCTTCTTGAAAAAGCTCCTACAATCAATGAACTGCAGCTTCTTTCTATCGAAGAAATCCGGAATCTGATAAAACCCTGCGGATTCTACCTTCGTAAGGCGGTACAACTAAAAGAAATTGCCGAGATTATAACGTCCCGTTACGGCTCTGTAGTACCACACGACAGGGATGCTCTGATGGCTCTTCCGGGAGTCGGAACAAAGACAGTGAATCTCGTGAGGAACCTCAGCTGGAACGAGGATGCAATCTGCGTCGACTGCCACGTGCACGAGATTTCGACGCGCCTGGGATGGACGGAGGAGAAGACACCGGAGGAGACGGAAAAGGCCCTGGAGAATATACTCCCGGTGAAATACTGGATCGAGATAAACGAGCTCTTCGTCAGATACGGACAGGCGGTATGCACATCCGTCTCCCCCCGCTGCTCAATCTGTCCTCAGAACGGAAGATGCCCGAAGAAAGGAGTTGAAAGAACGAGATGATAAAATGCGCCGTTTTCCTGGGAAACCCCGGAAAGGAATACGAGAAGACAAGACACAATGCGGGATTCCTCCTCTGCGACCGGCTCTACAGCGGAAGCAGCTGGCAGAGCAAATTCCACGCCTTCTACCTCACAGACGGGGAGCTGAAGATTCTCAAGCCCCTGACATACATGAACCTCTCCGGAACGAGTGTGAGCGAATGCGCATCCTTCTTCAAACTGAAGAGCGACGAGATTCTTGTCGTCCACGACGATCTCGAGCTGCCACCCGGGGAAGCGCGGCTCCAGAAGGGCGGCGGAACGAAGGGCCACAACGGAGTAAAGAGCATACGCGACAGACTGGGCAGGGAAGACTTCATGAGACTGAGAATCGGAATAGGGAAACCCGTCCACGGAGACACTGTCCTCTACGTCACCTCCCCCTTCAGAGAGGACGAGATGATTACCCTTACATCCCTCTTCTCCCTCATAGCAAGAGACTGGCCGGTAAAATCCACCGAAAAAGTATGGAAATTGTAATATCAGACATTATTTGTAACATTGTTTGAGGCTATAATTCTCTCTCTGTGGTACAATGAAAAAGTACCGTGCACCCAAGGAGAGGACAATGATCAACAGAGACCTGAGAATTGCAGAAGTCACCCGCAGAATTCTTTCATACGAAGCCCCCGTGTTCCAGACTGAGAACGGTCCCGGATCATTCTACCAGGAGGCTGCCGCCCTCAGCTTCAGATACAACCAGGAGATGAAGAAGGAGGGTAAGGACTTCACCTACATCTCGGCGGGAAAGCTCAACGCGGGCGCCACGCTGCACTACGTCTACCAGATCATCCTCACCTATCTTCTCGGAGAGAGCGACAGGGACTTCTTCAGAAGAAGAACGCAGACCATAGAGAGCAATGAGGAACTCAGGGAGGCCCTCTCCTTCTACTCCAGGGAATTCCCGACGGAAATAAAGGACGACAGGAACGCAGAGGAGGACATGAGAGGATACTTCATCCACCAGGTTCTCCTGCAGAACAGGGCCCTCGTCAGTGCCGCAGAGCCCTTCATAGCCCCCGCGGGCCTCACGCTCCCATCCTCCTTCCGCGCCCTCTCGTCTGTTCTCTCATCGTTCGTAAAGGACGACCTCAGAAATGGAGAGCCGAACATGGACGACGTCTTCACGTTCCTCTGCATGCCGGCTCGTCTCTATCCCGATTCACTCATCGACCAGCTCCAGTACATCCTCAGGGAATGGTCGGACATGCTTCCGGAGTCCTTCGTAAGACTTCTCAAGTCATCAATCGACTACATCAACGAGGAACAGAAGGACAGGGGTACCCCCGGTCCCGGAGGTCCCGTCAACATCCCCGTCACGGACTACTCCTCGGAGCTCAACGAGTACGAGGCATTCTCCACGGACTCCAACTGGATGCCGTGCGTCGTCATGATTGCAAAGTCCACGCTCGTATGGCTCGACCAGCTCTCGAAGGAATACAAACGTGAAATCACCTCCCTCGACCAGATTCCGGACGAGGAACTCGATTCCATGCAGAAGAGGGGAATCACGGCACTCTGGCTCATCGGCCTCTGGCAGAGAAGCGACGCATCGAAGGAAATAAAGCACCTCTGCGGCAACCCCGACGCCGTCGCATCCGCATACTCACTCAAGGACTACGACATCTCACCCTCGATCGGAGGCTGGGAAGCCGTATACAATCTCAGGGAAAGATGCCTCAGGAGAGGAATAAGACTTGCTTCAGACATGGTCCCCAACCACACGGGAATCGACGGAAACTGGGTCTACGAGCACCCGGACTACTTCATCTCGCAGAGCTATCCTCCCTACCCGTCATACACCTACAACGGACCCGACCTCTCCTCGAATCCCGACTGGGAGGTGAAGATCGAGGACCACTACTATGACCGCACCGACGCTGCAGTCACATTCCGCATGAGGAACCGCCACACGGGAGAGACAAGATACGTCTTCCACGGCAACGATGGGACAACGATGCCCTGGAACGACACAGCGCAGCTTGATTACCTCAACCCGGAGACGAGAGAAGCCGTCATCCAGAAGATCCTTCATGTTGCCCGCAACTTCCCAATCATACGCTTCGATGCCGCAATGACGCTTGCAAAGCGCCACATCGAGAGGCTGTGGTACCCCAGACCGGGGGAAGGCGGAGACATTCCCGGAAGAGCGGACCACTCACTGGATGAGAGAGAGTTCAACGCCCGCATCCCCGAGGAATTCTGGAGAGAGGTCGTCGACAGGGTCGCAGAGGAAGTTCCCGACACTCTTCTCCTTGCAGAGGCATTCTGGATGATGGAAGGCTACTTCGTCCGCACTCTCGGAATGCACAGGGTCTACAACTCGGCATTCATGAACATGCTCAAGAACCAGGAGAACAGAAAATACCGCGACTCGATAAAGAACACCCTCGTCTTCGAACCCGAGATTCTCAAGCGCTACGTCAACTTCATGAACAACCCCGACGAAGAGACTGCGGTGGCACAGTTCGGTACCGACGACAGATACTTCGGCGTCTGCACGCTTCTTTCCACACTCCCCGGTCTTCCGATGATAGGACACGGCCAGATAGAGGGCTTCAGAGAGAAGTACGGCATGGAGTACCAGAGGGCCTACTACAACGAAAAGCCCAACCAGTGGCTCATCGACGAGCACGAAAGGAGAATATTCCCTCTCTGGCGCAGGCGCTACCTCTTCGCAAACGTCGACAACTTCAATCTCTACGACTGCATAAACGGAAACGGTGAAGTCGAGGAGAGCGTATTCGCATTCGTCAACGGAGCGGGAGGGGAGAGGACACTCGTTCTTGTCAACAACCGCTACGAGAGAGCGGGAGGGACAATCAATACATCCGCTCCTAAGCTGAAGAAATACGGTGACGAGAGAAAAGTCGAGACGACTACTCTTTCGCAGAACCTCGGCCTCACATACTCCAGCCGCAGTTTCTGTCTCATGGATTCCTTCCAGGACGGACTGACGTACATCGTTCCCTCGATGAACCTGTTCGAAGGCTACTCCTTCACTCTCAACGGATACGAATCGAGAGTATTCTGGAACATAAGAGAAGTCGAGGACACCGACGGCTACATCCGTCTCCTCTACAACGAATACGGAGAGAAGGGCGTGAAGGACTTCGACAGGGCACTCTCCCTCATGAAGCTCGAACCGGTGTTCAAGGCAATAGACGCCGTCAGAAGGCCCTCGACTCTCGAGAAGATATCTGCTCTCGTCAGCGGTAAGGCGACGAAGGAAGACGAAAGAGAACTGCTCCTCATTCTCGCCGAAGCCTACTCGATGCTCTACGAGACCTACTCCTCGATGGAGGAGGCGACCAAGGGGCAGCTCGGACTCGCACCCGGTGACGTCAACCCGCAGCCCGTCATAAAATTCGTCAGATTCCTCGGAAAGGCATTCGGAGCAAAGGGGCCCAAGGTGTTCCCGTCCTGGTCGAGCGTCGACAACACGCTGCCCGTTCTCGTTGCAGCGGCCTTCACACTCATTCCCTTCTCGAAGGAGAACACACCGAAGGCCCTGATGAAGACCTCGGATTCGCTGATGCTCACGGAGTTCTTCCGCACCGAACTCGAACGGCTCTGCCTCGACGAAGACAAGAGAAGGGCCCTCATGCACCAGGCGGCGCTCTTCATCGCCTCAACGATGCTCATCCGCGATGAAATGAAGGATGCAACCCCCATCGAGACGCTCTCCTGCCTTCTCAACGACGACAGCGTCATGAACCTCACGCAGTGCAACGAGTACCAGGATACGGTCTGGTACAACAAGGAGAGCATGCAGAAGACCATTCTCGTATGTACACTCGCCTATGCGGCATCAAGCGACAGAAAGGCCCAGGAGGTCGATGCGTTTGCACGCGACCTTCTCGAAAGGGAGTTCGCGAGCGGCTATAAGCTGGCTTCGCTTCTCAAAGGTTGATTCATAAGAATTGACCCGTTATGCACGGAGGACTAAACTTTTAGACATGGAAACTTGGCTTACATATCTGGCAGCATTCCTTCTTGCGGGTGCAACGGCAGTGGCATTCCCGTCTTCCACGGTCGTCCTGGGTGCAATGAACTATCTGACGGCTGTACTCAACGGTGTCGCGGTATTCCTCTTCATCCCGATTTCCTTCATAACCTTCACCAGCGGTGTCGCATCCCTTCGTAAGGACGGAATCGGAAGAAAGGTATTCCTATCGGATTTTCTCTGGTCAGTCGTGACGACACTAGTTCTCGCTGCACTCGGAGTGGCGGTATTCCTTTTCACGAAGGCTTCGTTCCCGGTCACCGCATCTGCGGGCGGAGAATACGTATCTCTCTATAACGACTACACGGAAGCGGCGGATGTACTGGGAGTGGGAGAATGGATGAACAATCTCTTCCTTCCTCTTCTTCTCTTTGCATTCATCCTCGGTTCGGCACTCACACCGTCGGCAGACATAATCCGTCCGGCATACACGGTGATCAACTCCTTCTCGGAAGTGATGTACCGCATCGAAAGGACGATTTCCTACTTCGGCTCCTTCTACGTTTATGTCGCGGGAACGGCATTCTTCATCAATCTCTGGCAGGAGAAGACCTTCTTCGTATCCCCCTCCTTCTTCCTGAGCATTCTCATTCCCGCGGCCGCCCTCATCGTGATAGTGCTTCCACTGCTCTACGCCCTCTTCACGGGCTTCAGCAGGAATCCCTACAGTGTAATCGGACGCGGCTTCTCCACACTTCTCTTCGCCTTCGTCAGCGGAAACATCTACGCCAGCGCCCTCCAGAGCGAAGCAATCAACAGGTGCAGCCTGGGTGTGCAGAAGAGAATCGTCAGCACCTCGACACCTCTGGGAATAATCATCACGAGGGGCGGCACATGCTTCGTGTCCACGGTAACGGTGCTTGCAATCCTGAGAAGCCTCGGAGCAGACGTCAGTACGCCCGCTCTCGTCACGATAGCCATCACGACAGCCCTTCTCTCATTCATATCGTTCCTCAGCGCCTCGAGTGAAGTCGCAGTTGTGACGATACTCCTCTTCAAGCTTCTCAACATCAACGTGTACGGAGCGGAGGCCGCCGTAATCTCGATACTGCCATTCCTGAACGGAATCGCAGCGGCAGTCGACATCACTCTCATCTCCTTCTCCGAAAACATCACGGCGAAAAGGACGAAGACCGACATAACGGTACCCCTCAAGGATTCAATCTGATGCAGAACCAGAACAGGAAGTCAATATTCTATCAGCTTATCTTCCAGTCGTTCGTCACCGGATTCTACGCAGTGGGTCTGGTCAACATTCTCGTAAGAAACGGCAGGGAAGGAGGACTCGAAGCCCTCATAGATCCCGTAATCGAATACCTTCCCCTGCAGATCATTCTCATCTGCTCGCTTCTGCCTCAGATATCTCTCCTGATAAAGCACAAGCTCCACAGCCAGGACGGAGAGATTCTTCCCGTTCTCTTCACCTCGGTAATACTCCAGGCCTGCGTCATCCTCGTGGATGCCCTCGACAGCATGGGATACTTCTTCTCCTTTCCGCTGCAGCTGCTGGTGCTCGAGCGCTTCTCGCTCCTCGCGGCAGCCTCGATGTTCCTCGTGTCATCCCTCAGGTACTTCGGCTTCTCATCGTCCCACATGGGACTGTACAACCTGGCATTCCTTGCCGTATCTTTCCTGATTTCGGCGGCGATTCCCGTCTCGTCATACATGGGAGAGACCGGAATAAACATGTCGCTCTACGAAGTCTACCTCCAGATAGCGGTACTCGTGATCTACATCACAGCTGTAGTCACCTTCATCGTCATCGCAGTCAAGGACAAGACGGCACTCAACATAAAGCGCTCGATTGCATTCATCCTTCTCATCGGCGGACTGTACACGAGTCACCTCTGCCTTCTCTGGTCGGCGATTCTCTCTCCCGTACTCTACATAACGGGCACGGTGATTCTCGTAGTCAACGTAGGCGACAGTTTCTAAGGAAAGAATAATAACTGTTTGAATTCAAAAGAAATCTCATAAGAAAAAGACTTTTTTCTGTCTTTTTGAGTTTTTTTGTCAGAAAAAGAACCGCCAGACTTGACCTTTACCCTTCTTTTCACGATATTTTCCCACGGGTGCAAGAATTGCGCCTTTTTTGAAGAAGAAAAAAGGGAATACTATGAAAAGAAGATCATGGCTCGTACTGCCTCTTGCAGTACTCCTTCTTGCGGGATGCGAAGTCAACCTCTCCCAGGAAAAAGCCCAGGCCGTCACGGAAGCCACGGGCACAGTCAGACTCTCGATAATCGACGGAACCAATACGAGAACGGTACTTCCGTCCTCCTTCCTCGCCGCCGACAGCTACGAGGCAACTCTCACAAGCAAGGAAGACGAAGAACGCAGCTACAAGGCGAGAAGCACACGTGCCTCCCTCGAGTTCGAGGACGTCAGGGTCGGCGACTACACGCTCTCGGTAACGGGAACACTCAACGGTCAGACGGTCAGCACCGGTAACACGGAGATCACCGTATATGCAAACACGGAGAACACTGCTGCGGTACAGCTCGAAGCTGTAACGGGAGAAGGAACGGGATCCGTCAGCGTCACTCTCAACTGGGAGGATGCGGTGAAGAGCGAAGGCTACTTCAAGGACATGTATGAATCCGGTCCCCTCACAATCGAGTTCTACAAGAGAGTCTCCTCGGAAGACGGAGAGAGCTATGAGGACACACTGCTCACAGATCCGCAGACAGCTCCCGACAGGGCCGTAAGCTACACATTCACCGCGGATGATATTCCGGTATCGAAGGGATTCATCGGCTTCTTCAGGATAAAGAGCGGAGAAGAAGTCGTGATGGAGCTCGGCTTCGTGGACTTCCAGATCTACGCGGGCCAGACTTCCGTCGTCGACAGCAACGACAGTGACACCTTCACGGTCACACAGGCCAATGCTCCCGCATATGCAAGCTACGTCAACGTCAGCGGTACATACGGCGAAGAGGACCCGGAACACTCGGTGACTGTTTCCGTCACGGCAAAGGGCTCGAGAGGAAACCAGCTCTACTCCACACTCAACATCACCCTCTATGATTCCGTCACCTCCGTCTCTGCAGGCACTGCTGAAATCAGCGGAGAGGTAACCGGTACAGATACAACAGTCGGCTGCACCTTCACCGGTCTTGTCTCCGGAAGAAAGTACAGAGCCGAGGTCTACGGTACGACAAAGAGAGGAAAGATCACCGAAGTCAGCAAGATCAATATTGTGACGAAGACTCTCGTCACGGGAATCACCGTCGACGGCACAGTTCCCGAGAATGCTGTCGAATACAACGACAGGATGACATTCACGGCATCCGTCACACCGGACAATGCAACCGTCTCTTCAGTGGAATGGTCGGTATCTGACAGCGAGACGCTTTCCCTCTCACAGATAAACAACAGTGCAATCATCTACGCAAAGAAGCCGGGCAAGGCGACCATCTCCGTCGAATCCACGGATGCGATGAAGGACGGAACAAAGGCTTCGAAGACTCTCGGAGAGGTCACGGTCAATCTCTCGACTCCCTCGGTTGCAGTAACAACTGAAAAGGACAGCGAAACGGCACAGAGCTTCATCTCACTGCAGTGGAACGAAGTTGCGTATGCCGACAGCTACGAAATCTACAGAAGCGTGAACGGAGCCGATGCAGAGCTCCTTACAACAGTCGTCAGCACATCCTACGACGACAGGGACATCACGGCAGGCTGGAGCTACAGCTACAGCGTGAAGGCAACGAGTACAGAATATACGGATTACAGTTCTGCGCTGAGCGTATCCTCTGAGGAGTATACTCCCTCGACGCCGACCATCACGCTCGTCCAGCCGACAATCGAGAACCTCACACTCCAGATTGTCTCAGGTACTGATCCGGCCCCCGCAGATATCACGGTAACACCCGATTCCCCCGTCACGCTCGCCATTCCGGCAGCAATAGACGGAGCAACAACCAACTGGTATGTCAACGGACAGCTCGTGAAGGCAGACAGCACCTCGGTAGAGCTCACATATGACATGAAGCAGGTTGACGGCTACGACGCAGATGCCAACGCCCTCACGCTTGAGGCAGTGACAGCAGACGGAACGAAATACAGCAAGACCATCTACTTCCGCGTAGTCTCCGTCCTCGACACGGGCGTACAGGAATTCACACTCGGCGAATATACTCCCGTAGGAACGACAGGCCTCTCGATAAAGACTACCGTTCTCCCGACAGACGCAACAATCAGGACACTCTCCTACTCCTCTTCCGACGAATCGGTGGCAACAGTCGACAGCGAAGGCAACGTGACAATTCTCAAGAACGGTACTGTAACCTTCACAGTCAGATCCTCCAGCGGTGCGGAGACGAAGAAGACAACGACTGTCTATACTCCTATCACAGAGAGCACGATCATGAATCTTGTGACGAACTATCTCAAGACCAACATCACGGCAGCGAACAGCTCCTTCGATGGAGACTGGTGGCCGGGAGAGACTGCTTCAAAATACAACGCAAACGGTGTCAGCATCTCCTCTCCTGAAGACGCAAGCCAGAAGGCGGGAACGCTCTCCATCAGTGAAACGACTCTCACCTCTTCAGATATGGGAAGCATAAAGGTTAAGACATCCTCAGGTCTTTCCCTCTGGGCTTCAGACGGCGGCGGAACATGGAAGAAGGGTTATCTTGGAACAGATCCGCTTCAGTATGTCGCATACAAAGGAGTAGGAGTCATCAGTGTAACGCTTCCATACGGACAGGGAACTGCATCCATCTCATTCCCGAGTCAGCTCGATGTCATAAACAAGAGCGGTACGTACAGGATAGAAATGACAGGAAGATCTGCAGTAACCTACAGCTACTCCTCCTATCCCCTGATGTAAAAAGCCGTCAGATTGCTTCATTACAGAAGACGGTTAATTACACCTCAAGAGCCCCCGGAAACTTCCCGGGGCTTTCTTAATGCCATACAGATCACGATATACATCAAAAAGGACGGACAGCAGGCTCGTGAACGGCTATCATACCATGCTGTCTTGCCAACATGGTAAATTAGCTCATGACAGATGACTACAACAGAGAACTGAACGCCCATGAAGAGAAAAAGGATTACTTCTATCTCAGAACATACGTCGGGGAAAAGCTGAAGGAAAACTACATTCCCTTTAGAGCCCTTGAAAACGTACGGAAGGAAATAGAGAAGAGAGAAGCTATCGACAGGGAAATATCGAAACTGAAGAAAACGGAGAAGAAGAGTCCCGTCTTTCTACAGAGGTCGTGACGGGAGAGATTCTGAAGACGCTGGTTCTTCCCGTCGCAGGCTTCAGGAAAAGGGAAATATACAAAAGCTTGAGGAATACATCCACAGGGAGGTCTGTGACAGGGTTTTCATACTTTACGGGCTCCGGAGATCTGTTATGTGCAGTGAAACGTTATGTTAAGCGGCTCCACTCAATTCTTTGAAGCATAAGAAAAAAATCCGATTTATATACTCGAAAAGCCGCAGCGTTCTCTACAGGGGAGAAAAAACCGGAGAAGACGACATAGCCTACATCAACGTCGAGGAATATCTGAAGACTCTTCCGCCCGTAGAAGCGGTGACCTGTCTCTGAGTCCGCGGTGTTAAAAATGCCCCACCTTTCAAAGGGTGGAGCACCATATGCTGTTTTCCCAGCTTACTTCTTCAGGTTGATGATCGACCTGTCGTAGTCAGAAGGAGCATCGAAGCCGAGGAAGTTCATGAGAGTTGCGGGAATCGAGGAGATTCCGAGACCCTCGTTGAGCTCGAGCGAATACTCTCCGTTGTACTGCGGATCGTAGATGATGCACGGTACGGGGTTGAGAGAATGGCTTGTCTTGGGCTTGGGGTCTCCGTTTCCCTTCATCTTGACCGAGCCGTCCTTCGCATGCTCGTACATGTCGTCGGCATTACCGTGGTCTGCAGTGATGACCATCACGCCGCCAGCTTTCTCGACAGCTGCCTTCATTCTTCCAATCTGAAGGTCCATTGCCTCCATCGAGCATACGACTGCTTCATAGACACCCGTATGACCGACCATGTCGCCGTTGGGGTAGTTGAGCTTGATGAGGTCCCACTTTCCGCTTTCGATTTCCTTTATGACTCTGTCCGTGATGTCTGCACACTTCATCCATGGTCTCTCCTCGAAGGGAACGATGTCGGACGGAATCTCGACATACTCCTCGAGCTTCTCGTCGAACTTGCCGGACTTGTTGCCGTTGAAGAAGTATGTGACATGACCGAACTTCTGTGTCTCTGAGATGGAGAACTGCTTCATGCCGCTTGCACAGAGATACTCTGCCATTGTCCTGTCGATAGCCGGAGGTGACACAAGATACTGCGTGGGAATATGCAGATCGCCGTCATATTCCATCATTCCCGCATACTCGACCTTCGGGAATCTCTTCCTGTCGAATTCTCTGAGGTCCTTCTCCTGGAAGGCACGTGAAATCTCGATTGCACGGTCACCGCGGAAGTTGAAGAGGATTACGGAATCTCCGTCCTCGATTGTTCCGACGGGCTTTCCGTTCTCCGCGATGACGAAGGGAGGAAGATCCTGGTCGATTGCACCCGTTTCCTTTCTCAGTGTCTCGATGGCCTCATGTGCGGACTCGAAGTATCTGCCTTCTCCGAGAACGTGTGTCTCCCATCCCTTTCTGACCATATCCCAGTTGGCATTGTAGCGGTCCATGGTGATTACCATTCTTCCGCCGCCGGAAGCGATTCTGGCATCGAATGTTCCGTCGGAGGAAAGGTCCTTAAGGAACTGGGCAAACGGATCGAAGTAGTCGAGTGCGGACATCTCGCCGACGTCTCTGCCGTCGAGGAGTGCGTGGACTCTTACCTTCTTCACGCCTTCCTTCTTCGCTTCCACGACCATTGCCTTGAGGTTGTTGATGTGGGAGTGTACGTTGCCGTCGCTCAGGAGCCCGATGAAGTGAAGAGTCGAGTTGTTCTTCTTCGCGTTCTCCACGAGCTTCTTCCATGTTTCTCCCTGGAACATCTTTCCGCTCTCGATCGAGGATGCGACAAGCTTTGCGCCCTGGTCGAATACACGGCCGCAGCCCATTGCATTGTGTCCTACCTCGCTGTTTCCCATATCTGCATCGGTGGGGAGACCTACCGCTGTTCCGTGTGCCTTGAGCTTCGTCCAGGGGCATGATGCGTAGAACTTGTCGAGATTGCCCGTCACTGCCGAAGCGACTGCATCTCCTTCCTTATACTTACCGAAACCGACACCGTCCATGATTACGAGGACGACGGGTCCCTGTCTTCTGATGATTCCGTTCTTCTTTAAAGGTTCAACCATGTATGACTCCTTCGAGAGATTCTCTCCCTCTTATTTTCCTTGTTTGCACAGCCTCGGTCTAGTCTCTTCTGAGAGGGGCCGTAGCTTCCTCCAGCCAGGGCTTCGTCTCTTCGAAGACGTAGTCTATGAGCTGGTCCTTAACCCACTGGTGATATGCATCTATCTGCTGTATCTCGACATCCGTAAGGTATCTGACGTCGATGAGCTTCCTCTCGTATGGAACCATCGAGAGCACCTCGAAGTTGAAGAACTCACCGAACTCCGTCCTGTCGAAGCTCTGGACTGCAATGAGGTTCTCGATTCTGATCCCGTAGCGTCCCGCCTTGTACACGCCCGGTTCGTCGGAGATGACCATTCCCGTCTCGAGAGGTACGTCGACAAGTCTCGATGAGACGTTCATCGGTCCCTCGTGGACATTGAGGCGGCAGCCCACACCGTGGCCGGTACCATGGTTGTAGGTCTCGCTCGAGCACCATAAAAACTGTTTTGCGAGTATATCGAGCTGTGTACCGACCGTTCCCTTGGGGAAAATCTGCCTTGCAAGTGCGAGGTGGCCCTTGAGAACGAGAGTGTAGTCCTTCTTCTGGGCTTCGGTCGCCTCGGCTCCGAAGAGGAGAGTTCTCGTGAGGTCTGTCGTTCCGAACTCGAACTGGCTTCCCGTGTCGAGAACCAGAAGTCCCTGTCCCTCGACCTTCTTGTCGGATTCCTCACTCGGGCTGTAATGCACGACGGCACCATGCTCGTTGAATGCGGAAATGGGCTCGAAGGAAGGTCCGAGATATCCTTCCATCTTCTTTCTCTCGTCCTCGAAGCGGCGTGCTATCTCGAGTTCGGTGTAGGATCCGAGAGGATCGATGGATGCCATGAAGTTGGCAAATGCGACACCGTCGAGGAAGTGGGCTCTTCTCATGCCCTCCATCTCCACGGGATTCTTTCTCGCCTTGAGATTGGTCGTTATGTCGGTCTCATCGATGTTCTTCTTTTTACACAGGGTGGGAGCGAAGGAATAGTTCACCTTCTTTGAAGAGTAGAGGCCGACTCCCTTCGAGGTAAGAGCGGGAAGGTCCTTCGCCGCGTCCTCGTAGGGTCTTATCTCGAAGTCCGCGCTGACTGTCCTGAGAAGTTCCTCGCTGAAACGGTTCTTATCGACAAAGAGAACTGCCTTGTCCGAAGATATGAATGCATAAGACATGAACACTGGGTTGCACGGGATGTCGTCTCCGCGGAGATTCGTCAGCCATGCTATGTCATCGATGGATGCGATGAAGGTCCAGTCGACACTCTTCTGTCTCATCTTGATTCTGACGAAGTTGATCTTTGCCGATCTTGTGAAGCCCGCGTACTCGTCACTCATGCTCACGCACCTGCTGAACGGGAGAGCGGGTCTGTCCTTCCAGACGGAGAGAAAGAAATCCCCGGTTGCAGCAAGAGACATTCCGACAGCCTTGAGAGCCTTCGAGAATGAATTGAATTCATCGATGGAGATGGTTGCGGCATCTACTCCCACAACAGCCTTCTTCTCGAGATTGAAGCACATCCACTCGAGAGGCTTCGGTACTCCCTCTTCTCCGGTCTTCATGAGAATGTACTCCGTTCCCTTTATCTGATCCGCACCCTGGATGAAGTAACGTGAATCAACCCAGAGGAGGGCCTTGTCGAGTGTTATGATGACAGTGCCCGCACTTCCCGTGAATCCGGAGATGAACTCCCTTGTTCTCCATCTTGCCGCGACATACTCGCTCTGATGAGGGTCGGTACCGCTGATGTACCAGGCACTGAGGCCATTCTCCCTCATGATCTTTCTGATTTCTTCAACTCTTTCGTTTATCATTGATCTTTTTCCTTTTCAAACTGCTGAATATAAAGAGGAGGATTCCGCCGAGAATCATCAGGAAACAGAAAACCTGTCCCTTCGAGATGTTTCCCAGGCTTTCGAAGACGTATATGTTCGTACTCTTCTCCCCGAAGGAGAGCACGTACCCGATATCACTGTCGGGCTGTCTGAAGTATTCGATGATGAATCTCACGAAGCCGTAGCCGATGAGATAGAAAGAGAGGATGGTGCCGTCCGCCTGATTTCTCTTCTTCTTGATTCTTCTGACGACAAGCCACAGGAAGAGTCCGACGCCGATTCCTTCGAAGAAGGCCTCGAAGAGCTGACTCGGCCAGCGCGGAAGATTGACGTAGTCCCCGAGGGTATATTCCATTCCTATCCTGTCGCAGAAATCCCTCACCCACTGGAGGTTCGTACTGAATTTATCCGCATCGGGGAACACCATTCCGAGAGGGGATGTTGTTATCCTTCCGTAGAGCTCGGCGTTGAAGAAGTTTCCGAGTCTTCCCCAGGTATATGCAAATGGAATGGACAGGGCCACATGATCCGCCATCTTCAGAAAGTCCAGCTTCTTCACCTTCGCGTAGATCACTCCGCCGATGAAGGCTCCGATCACTCCCCCGTGATAGCTCATTCCCGGAAGTCCCGTGAAATGTCCGTTTCTGAAGGGCCAGAAGATCATCCATGGATGAGTAAGGTAGTAGACCGCGTCGTCGTAGAAGAAGCAGGACCCGAGTCTTGCACCCACGAGCAGCGCAATGATTGCCGTAAGATAGAAATCGTCTGTTGTCTCCTTCTTCGCCCTTATCGTCCTGTCGGCTGCAGTCGTCTTCGAATAGAGGAAGTACGCAGTCCCGAAGGCGAATATGTACATGACGGCATACCACCTGACGGGAAGTCCCTCAATCACATACGGGGAAAGCCAGCTCGGATAATCAACAAACAGAACCATGGGGAAAGTATATCCGTTTGCCTTTCTTTTAACAATTATTCGACGTCCCGTAACAGGAGATGACGGGGGACATTCCTCCCGGACCGAAGAAGCAGAGAGAAAGGAACCTGCCGGAGTTCTCCGAAGATGAAAACGACAACCTCATATCTGATTTACTGAAGAAATCCATCATTAGTATGATAATTTCAGAACTTTGTTAGCAGTTATTCTTAAATCCGATACCGGGCAGCACCCGACAGAACTCTTCAGGAATGCCACTCCGGAAAAATACGGAATGAATAATGAATGCCCGGAGCGCGGAGGACGTGGATTGAAAACAACACATAATATACAGAAAAGAAAATCCCTCTTTTGTAAAAAGAGGATTATGATAGTCATTATGAAAAAACTGACGGTTGTACTCATCATCGCCCTATGTTCGGCTTCACTGGTTTTCTCGGCTCCGTCCTTCGAGAAATACATCACACCTTCAGCCCAGTATTCCTCCGCAACCCAGGAAAATGCAGCCAATGCGGCATCCCTCACGGAGATGCTCTACGCTCTCGGCAACCTCTACAGCTATCTTGACGCCAACTACCTGTACGAAATCGACAACACTGCCATGAAGAATGCGGTCATCTCCGCAATGATCGACTCCCTCGGAGACAAGTATTCCTACTACGTCACCCCCGACGAAGCCGAAGAGTACAAGGAGGACAGCGACGGAAAGTACGTCGGAATCGGAACATACCTCACGAAGGTCAATCCCTCCTACATAGACTGGGACGACCCGTCGACATACATGGTCATCATCACATCCCCGTTCCCCGGCGGTCCGGCGGACCGTGCGGGACTCAGAGCCGGCGATATGATAAGCCATGTCAACGGAGAGGACATCTCCGAACTCAATGCAACCGACGCAAGCAGGAAGATAAGGGGAACGGAAGGTGAATCCATCACCCTTACCGTACACCGCGGTTCGGCAGTATTCGACATCACCCTCATGCCCGAGGAGATAACCACACCCACAACATCCAGGACCATTCTCAACGGAAACATCGGCTATCTTGCGATAACCCAGTTCTCGAAGACGACGTATGACAGCGTGAAAGAGGATGTGGAGAGCCTCATAGCCGACGGAGCGACGAGCCTCATCATAGACCTCAGGAACAACGGAGGCGGTGTCGTCGACTCGTCTCTCAGCATTGCCAACATGTTCGTCGATGACGGAAAGGTCCTGATGACGACAAAGTTCAAGGAAGGCTCGAACAACAAGGACACCGTCTACTACTCCAATGACCAGAACACAGTCGATTCATCCTTCCCCGTGGTGCTTCTCGTAAACGGCGGAACTGCAAGTGCAAGCGAAATCCTCACGGGAGCCCTCAGAGACAACGACAGGGCGATAGTCGTCGGCTCCCAGACATACGGCAAGGGAATAATGCAGTACTCGGTATCGTTCATGGGCGGGTACCTCAACCTGACTGTCGCCAACTACTACACCCCGAGCGGAAAGTCCATACACGAAGTGGGAATCACTCCCGACTACGTCGTGGAGACTGAGGACTACACTGACGAGGAGATGGAAGCCTATGCGGAATTTCTCAAGGAGGACCATCTCTCACAGTGGCTTGAGGAGTACCCCGAATATTCGAAGGAGAACATCCTCGCATTCGCAGAATACTACAAAGAGAGCGGTGTTCCGGAAAGCCTCCTGTGCCTTCTCATGAGAAACGAGTACATCTACTCTCTCGACTACGACAAGCGTCCCGTCGCCGACCCGGACTTCGACCGGCAGCTCAGCAAGGCAATGGAAATTATTGAAAGCGGAATAACGGTTGAGGAAATCAACGCCCTCAAGACGGCAGAGAGTGACGAATAATGCGCGTATTCCTTCTCGACAGGACATTTTCGGGCGAAAGCATCTACACGCTGAAGAAGCGCGAGGTGCAGTATCTGGAGAAGGTCCTGAGGCTTGAAGAAGGCACAGTCTTCACAGCAAAGGACACAAACGAGAACTACTACAGGGCAACAATCCTCCCCGGCGGAAACCTGTCTCTGGAACCGACGGAAACTCCCGAGGAGACACTCCTCGATTCACTCTCGGGCTACAGAAGCGCCTTCGCCCCGATTGACATGTATGTATCCGTTCTCAAGGGAAAGAAGAACGAGACCGTCGTGAGAGCCCTCACCGAAATAGGTGTAAGAAGGATAGTCTTCGTCAGAAGCACCTACTGTCAGGAGAAGGATTTCTCTTTCCACGACAGGGAGCGTCTCGGCATCATCCTCTCCGAAGCCGTCCAGCAGTGCGGAGGAAAGACCCCCTCACTTGAAGGTCCGGTAGACTTCGATAAGGCTCTCGAAAAAGCGGAGGGCAGGATTCTCCTCCTCCACCAGGCATTACGAGGCAGCACGCTGTCCCTGAGGGACATAGCTTTTGAAAAAGACGGAGTTGTCTCCTGCTTCATAGGACCCGAAGGCGGCTTCTCTGACGAAGAGTGCGGAAAGGCCGAGGAAGCGGGAGCTGTACCGGTCCTTCTCAGAACCAACATACTACGTGCGGAGACATCGAGCATATACACAGCAGCGGCAATCCAGACTCTTCTCCACTGATTCTTACATCTCTCTCGTCGGATTTTACAATTCGCATTCCTCTTGACGATTCCCGTTTTGTCCCTTAAAAAAGGCAGTACACGGGCTGTCGGACGAACAGCCTGTATTATACACACGCTCAGTGCGCGGGGAGGGGCCAGGCAGACAGACAGCTTTAACGGATTGATGACGCAGGACAGAGTTTTCTGCCGATTCACAGTCAGTGAAAACGATTCTTAACCCGACTTGAATATTACAGGGGGAAAGGGCTCACAGAAAGAAAGCCCGTACTTTATGAATATTTCTGTTTTCGGAAACAACCCGTCTCTCATCGAGGACATAAGGACTTCGATGAAGGAAGCTGATAATCTGTACGTCTGTTCCGACAGTGTCGGAAATCACAACTGGAACAAGGAAGACGCCGTCATCCTCGTATCCGACGACGAGAAGGAGATAAGAAGATCCGCCGAGGCACTGCTGCCGGACGTACCCCTCCTTGTTCTTTCAACGAAGTGCCTCTGGACTCATTTCATCGACATGCCGTCCGTCAGGTTCCACACTCTGCCGCTGAAGGTCATAGAGCTGAGAGAGCTTCTTGAGGATCTGGGGAGAACGGTATCGCTGAAGATTCTCCTGGAAAAGCATGTTGCCGGAAACAGCAGGGATGCCGCAGTTCTCCGGAACAACATAATACTCGCATCCTCCTCGGACGTTCCGACGCACATAGCGGGCGAAACGGGCACGGGCAAGACCATGGCTGCGAAGCTGATCCATTCGCTCGGAGCAAGGAAGGCGAGAGATATCGTATACATCAACTGTGCCAATCTCTCCTCCTCCCTCATCGACAGCGCCCTCTTCGGACACGCGGAAGGAGCGTACACGGGTGCGGTGAAATCAAGAGAAGGACTTCTGGCGAAGGCGAACCAGTCCACGCTCTTTCTGGACGAAATCGCAAACCTCTCCGAGGAAACCCAGCTGAAGCTTCTCGACACAATCGAAACCGGACGCTACAGGGCCGCGGGCGAGGACAACGAGAGAAAAACCAGCTTCAGACTCATAACGGCATCACATGTACCTCTCGAGGAACTCGTTGAGAAGAAGAAGCTCAGGGAGGACTTCTACTACCGCATCTCCTCGTTCAGCTTCACCATAAAGCCTCTGAGACAGCACCCGGATGATATTCCCGAAATCATAAGGCACTACGAAAGGTGCCATAAGGTGAAACACAGCCGCATCGATGATTTCACTCCTTTCATGAAGAGGAACTGGAAGGGAAATGTCAGGGAACTCCAGCAGGTACTGAGAAAAATCTACATGTTCTGAGAGCATGGAAAAAGCATCCTTCAACGGCGCACTGTGTATCTGTTTTGCGGTAAACGAAAACACGATATACAGCGCCTTTGTGTGCTCCGCAGAGGTGCGGGACACTAGAGCATGAGCGGAGACTGAAAAATAAACGACTCTGCAATTCCATATCTTCAAGCTATTTACAGCGCCGGGAAAAAGCTCATTCCCGAATGTGGAAAAAATGTTAAAAACTTTCTATTCCGGACGTTTTTCACATCTCCCGGACAGGTATGTAATATATTAAAAACCTATATAATTTTTAATGAATTTAGTAAACGAAATAACTCTATTATTACTTATATGACAAATAATTAGTTATTGGTGTTAGTTATTGTACATATGTACGGTTACTAATTTCACAACAGGAGTTTTCCACCTTCTAATTCCTTATTGTGCAAAAATGTTAAAAACGTGTTAAAAACTCACATCTAGTGTCTGTCAATACCGGAGAGAAAAAAAGCAAGAATTGTTGTTAAGAGCGCCTTCAGGCTTTATACTTTTCTCATGTCAGGTGTATACGGAATAGGAAATCCATTAATAGATTATATATGCTCCGTCACGGAGAAGGATCTTGACGAGCTCAGCCTCAACAAGGGCACTATGCTCCTTATCGACACGGAAAAGCAGAAGGAGATCGTCGACCATACGAAGAACAGGAACGTAAGGTACTCCTGCGGAGGAAGCTGTCCGAACACCATGGTCACTCTCGCCTCCCTCGGCGTCAGATCCATCCTCGCGGGAAGCGTGGGAGAAGACGAACTCGGAGCCATGTACAGGACGAAGCTCAGTGAGAGCGGAGTCGTCGACCATCTTGTGAGCAAGAAGGACGGCGTCACGGGAACATCCATAATCCTTCTCACAGATGACAAGGAAAGGACGATGAACACCTATCTCGGTGCAAACAGACTCTTCACTGCAGATGATGTGGACGAGAGCGTTGTCGACAGCGCCGACCTTTTCTATTTCACCGGATACATGTGGGATACCGAAAACCAGAAGAATGCCGTCATGAAGGCGATGAAGCTCTTCAAGGAGAAGGGCAAGCTGGTGGCCTTCGATGTCGCGGACCCGTTTGCCGTCGGACGCTACAGGACGACGTTCCATGAACTGATATCGAACTACTGCGACATCGTCTTCGCAAACAGCGAGGAAGCAAGATACCTTATGGACAACTACGACCCCTACGAGTGCTGCAGAAGCCTGGGAAAGCTCTGCCCGATATCCATCGTGAAGAACGGCAAGAAGGGTTCGTTCATATCGGACCACAGGACGATCACGAAGATAGACAGCTACGGCTCTGTCACCCCGATGGACACGACGGGCGCCGGAGACACGTATGCCGCGGGATTCCTCTACGGCTACCTCACGGGACGCAGCATAGTCGATGCCTGCAACATAGCTTCATACCTTGCCGGAGAGATCATCTCCCGCATAGGAGCGCAGTTCGACAGCGGGTCACTTCCCGGAATAAGAGCCTACATCGAGAAGAACTTCCCCGTTCAGAAGTAAGGAATAGGAGTCTCATAAACGACAGATTTCGTATTCATCCTGCACTTTTTCCGCAGAATCATGTTGTTTTCCGTCTTACATCATCTCCTTCATGAACAGAGGCCCCGTTTCCGGAGCCTCGTGTATATCTCTCTAGAGAATCAGTAGTTTTCGGCAATGAGCTCGAAGTATGACTGCGGATGAGCGCAGACCGGGCAGACAGCCGGAGCCTTCTTTCCGACTACGACATGGCCGCAGTTCCTGCACTTCCAGATCATCTCGCCGTCACGTGAGAATACGAGACCTTCCTCGACATTCTTCAGAAGTGCAAGGTATCTCTTCTCGTGTTCCTTCTCGATGTTGCCGACAAGCCTGAATTCGTTGGCAATCTTCCTGAAGCCTTCCTCTTCAGCTTCCTTCGCGAACTGTGCATACATGTCCGTCCATTCGTAGTTCTCGCCCTCTGCTGCGGCCTTGAGATTCTCGATTGTGGACTTTATCTCACCACCCTCGAGGTACTTGAACCACATCTTCGCATGTTCCTTCTCGTTGTCTGCAGTCTCCAGGAAGAGTGCGGCAATCTGCTCGTAGCCTTCCTTCTTTGCCTTTGATGCGAAATATGTGTACTTGTTTCTTGCCTGGCTCTCGCCCGCGAATGCAGCCATCAGGTTCTTTTCAGTCTTTGATCCCTTTAATTCCATAGTTTTTACCTCTCTGAAGTTAGTCTGTACTATCTAAATAGTAAATATTCCTATTAGTGATGATACTACATTATAACTCTGCTGTAAAGAGAACCACCCTTTTCATCGGGTGGTTCTTCTTACATCTCACTTTCTTATTATTTCTTCACGGGAAGGATTCTGACCTGCTTGTAGAGGCCTTCGCCCTCACTCTTCGTCTCGACTCCGTCGATTTCGTTGAGCGCCGTATGCACGAGCCTTCTCTCGAAGGGGTTCATCGGATCCAGAAGACGGCTTCTGCCGGACTTCTTCACGATCTCGGCTACCTTGTAGGCGTTGCGGATGATCTGCTCCTCGTGTCTCATGCGGTAGTTCTCGCTGTCCACGACGATCTTGATGTCCGGATCGAGGTTGCCGGCATATACATTGGTGATGAGCTGGATGGCATCGAGGTTTCTGCCCTTTCTTCCGATGATGTAGGAGGAATCGGGTGAATCTATGTCGAGTCCGACCTTGCTCTCGCTGCGGTAGCTGATGGTCGCCTTTCCTTCATATCCCATCTTCTCGATGAGTGTGTTGACGAATTCGAGAACCTTTCTCTCAGTGTCGTTCTCGGCTTCGAGAACCTTCGAGGCTTCGCTGCTTCTGTCTTCTCCGGCAGCTTCGGTTCTCTCCTTGTCGTCATCGTCTCCGTAGTAGACGCGGATTTTGCAGTAGGGCTTCTTGAAGAGTCCCTTCTTCACGCATTCCACCACCTCGACATCGAAATCGACACCGTTGAGACCCAGTTCCTCGACGGCCGCCTCTCTCGCTTCTTCTTCTGTTTTTCCTTCAAAATCTTTATACATATCTTCGATTACCTCTGATTATCTTCTTTTCTTCTTTTCGGCCTTCTTCTGAGCCTTCAGAGCATCCTTTTCCTCTATTTCCTTCTTGTATCCCGCGACTTTCTTCCTGTTCGTGTAAATCTGCTGGATGATGGAAAGAACGTTCGAGATTGACCAGTAGACAAGAAGTCCCGAGGGTGCATTGTAGAGGATGAAGAAGAAGAGGATGGGCATGCCGTATGTCATGAACCACATCATTCCCTTTCCGTTTCCCTGTGATGACGTCGTCGCACTCTGGGTAATCTTCATGGAGAAGATCATGGAGAGGGTGTAGAGAATCGGCAGGAGATGAATCTTGGTGCCCAGGAACGGAATGCTGAATGGCAGCGTGAAGATTGTCTCCGGGATGGAGAGGTCGTTGATCCAGCCGGGAATGAACATCGCTCCGCGGAGCGAGAAGTCCTTGTTCAGGAGTCCGTAGAGGCCGATGAAGATCGGGAACTGTATGAGAAGCGGGAGACACGAGCCCATCGGGTTGATGCCCTCTTCCTTGTAGAGCTTCGCCACCGCTGCATTCTGGGCTTCGGGGTCATCCTTGTACTTCTGCTGTATCTCCTGCATCTTGGGCTGGAGCGCACTCATCTTGGCAGTACTATCAGTTCCCTTCTTCGAAAGAGGAATCAGGAGGAGCTTCACCAGAATCGTGAGCAGTATGATCGATACTCCGTAGTTGTGCGTTATGAAGTTGAAGCCTTCGAGAGCCCACTTAAGAATCGTCTCGAGCCAGCTCAGCCACGATACGTCCAGCGCCTTCTTGAGGGCGTGGTCGCTCAGACCGAAGATATTGTCCTTGGCGTTGTCGTAGATGGAGAGCGTCGAGGAGAGCTGCGGGCCGCAGTAGAAGGAATAGACGTCGGTCGTCCTGCTTTCGGAGGATGCCGAACGTGTCATGTAGACTGTATTCTTCTGGCTGATCGTCTCACCAGTTTCCTGTACCGTTTCCGTGTAGGAGATCACGTTCTCCGTCTCGGGTATGAGAAGGAATGCGAAGTACTTGCCCGCAACTCCGACCCAGCCCATCGGATCGGACGAGGAGAAGTTGCCGCTGGAGACGGTCTTCTTGCTGTTCTTGTTCTCGAGCTTGTAATAAACCCTTCTGTAGTCGTAGTTTCCGTTGAGGGAGTCGAACTCGGGACCCACCTGCGAGCCGACGGAAAGGGTGTACATGCTGCTTCCGTCTCCGACGGGGAGAGATGTGCCGTCTTCAGAGTAGAGGGTTACCGCAATCTGGATCATGTATTCCGAGTTGTTGGGTACGGCGTACTTCTTCTCGAGAGTGAACTCCCTTCCGCTTTCCTCTTCCCTGTAGGTGCGTGTGAACGTGACCTGGGTTATACTGTCGCTCTTTCCGCTGACGGTCTTCACTTCCGTCGTATAGTCGAAGATGTCGTCGACTGCTGCAGTCCTGTCGTCACCCCAGTAGAGCATGAAGGCGTTGCTGTCTCCCTCCTCCTTCAGAAGGAGATTGACATCGTTCTCTTCATCATGAACAGAACTGATCGTACCGCCCTTCGGGTCGAATGTGACACAAAGGGAATCCGTCGTCACCGTGAAGGGATCGGCACTGCCGTCCTTTCCGACGGCTGTGTATACGGAACCCTTTGCCGTTTCAGTAACAGCTTCCCCGGTCACGGCGGTTTCCGTCGCGGTTGTCGAGGACGGCTGGGCAAACATCTGCTGGACTGTCATACCTACGGTGATGACAATCACACAGAGTATGATTGCAATGATAGTATTCCTATCCATTTTTTCTCCGATGGATCTATTCTCAGTACCTGGAAAGATGGAAGAGGAACTCTGCTGATGAGATTATGAGGAACTATTTCCTGTTTGACCTGTCCAGAAGCTCCAGGAGTCCGGACTCAAGCAAGGAGAAAGAGGAAACCTTCCCAGGATATACAATGAGGACATAGTCCCTAGTGATTTCGTCTGTATGTTCGAGACTTGAGTGACGGAGGGGATAGTTTCGGAATATTTCCTTACACCTTCTTCTGACCCTGTTGCGGTCGACGGCCCTGCCGTAATGCCTGGCGGGGATGACTATCATCCTGTCGTAACCAAGTCCGTTGTCAAGACAGATTAATCGCATCCCAGGGCGGGAATATGCCTTACCCGCCTTGAAAATGCGATCTATATCTTCCTTTTTTCTGATTATCTCTGTCTTAGTATGGCTTCTTCTCATCGCTGACAGTGAGGCTGTATCTGCCCTTGGCTCTTCTTCTGGCCAGGACCTTACGGCCACCCTTTGTTGCCATTCTAGCGCGGAATCCGAATTTTCTTGTTCTCTTTGTCTTACTCGGCTGGTAAGTTCTGATACCTTTAGTGCTCATGCTCTAACTCCAATTTCTTAACGCTTCTCAGCGATGAATTTTCAAAAAATATGGACACTTATGTCCAGTTTCAAGATATTAGCAGTCCCTCCCGCCTCAGTCAATAACCCTTTTAAGGCCTTGCATTCAAAACCGTTATCTTTTCTATCTTTTTGTCGGGAAAGAGGTCATTCCACCTCTTTATGACGCTCTTCTCCTCCATCTTCAGGAGCGACTTAGCCGAAAGCGAGACGGGAGTCACGGATATTCTGCCCCTGTCAAGGTCCTTGAGAGACGAGATACGTGTACACGACGCAAGCCGGGGACCCGCAACGACACTCCAGGAGGAGAAGTACCTTTCGAAGGAAAGGTCTATGTCGTACTCCTTAAAGAACTCCTCCATTGCATCCCAGAGATTCTTCTCTTTCATAAAGCCGGCCCTCCCTTACCTCTCTTTCTTTTCTGTCTCTCATCCTCTCATTGTACTCCTCGTTCGGCAGGAACGTGAAGAAAGCCTGGCTGTAGCGCGGAAGCGACGAAAGTACCTTCCCCCTCTTGGCGCTGTCGAGTTCGAGAAGAACGTCGTCTATAAGCAGCACCGGCTCCCTCGAGGTGAGGGAAGTATAATACACCGCCTCGGCTATTCTGAAAATAAGAGAGCAGAGCCTCAACTGCCCCGTCGAGCCCGTCTGGCTGAAGGGACCGTATTTGCTCATTATCGTGAAACGGTCGCGGTGAGGGCCGCTGGAGGTGGTGTTAATCTTCATGTCCCTCTCGGTGTTCTCCTCAAGATAGGAAACAACAGCTTCCGCAGTCGCATCCTTCCATGACGGCTGGTAGACGACGGAGAGGTCATAGTCCGTTCCGGAAATATCGCAGAAGAGAGAGGGGAATATCCTGTTGAATTCGTCCACAGCCTTCCTCCTCTCATCCATCATCATGAGGCCGTAGAGCGCAAGACGGCTGTTGTAGAGCCCCGTGAGGGACTCATCTCCTGTCTTCACGGCGGCATTGCGCTGCTGAAGTACACTCTTGTATGACCTCAGGGAATCGAAGAAGGACGGGGAGTAGAGACACATCATCTGGTCGAAGAACCTTCTCCTGTATTCCGGTTCGCCCTTGATGTAATTGATGTCCTCATGACAGAAGACTATGCACGGAAACTGATAGATAAGCGTCTTACGGTCCTTTATCTCCTTTCCGTCGAGGATTATCTTCCTCGTCCTGTCATAATAGGACACGGTTATTCTTCCCTTTTCCGTACCGTCCGTGTAGCTGCCGCTCACGCTGAAGCCTTCTTCTCCGTAGCGGATGCATTCCCTGAGGGCGGATGTGCGGAACGAGGAGCCGTAGGAGAGTATGTAGACACTCTCGAGTATGTTGGTCTTTCCCTGTCCGTTCGAGCCGTAAAGAACAATATTCTCCGAATCCGTATCGACAGAGTCGGAGAATATGTTTCTGAAGCCCGTATATTCGAGGGATGTGAATCTCATGCCTGCATCGGCATAAGAACGTAGAAGTAGTTCTTTTCCGGTTCGGGAGCGAAGATCATTGCTCCGCTCTGGGTATTGAGCTTTATCTTCATGAATTCTGAGTCGATCTTCTTCACTGCGGGAAGCAGAAGGCCGCTATTGAAGCTTATCTTCATCGCCGGTCCGTCATATTCACAGGGAATGATCTGCTTCGAGTCGCCGTAGTCGTTGTTCTCGCCGCTGATCATCACGCCGTCGACGTTGATGTCGACGAAGATCTTCTTGGACTTGCTTTCGGTGAAGATCGAAGTGAGAGCCGTAGACTTAACCATCTCGTCGACGCTGAGCCTGCACTCGTAGGAAAGATTCTGGGGGATGACCCTCTCATAGTTGGGGTAGTTGCCGCTGATGAGAGAAGAGCTGATGCTTCTCTCTCCGACGCGGGCATAGATGTTCTCGGTTGTCACCGCAAGAGAGAAGAGTCCCTCTCCCGTGGATATCTTCTCCAGTAGCTGCAGGAATCTTACGGGAACGATGACGGCGGGGAAGTCGGGAATCTCCTGCTCGAAGGTGTTTTCGACGTATGCAAGTCTTCTTCCGTCCGTTGCAACCATTACGATCTTCTCGTCCTTCTTCTCGATGTGGACGCCGGTGAGGAAGAATCTCGTAGTCTCGTCTGATACGGCGAAGCTCGTCTTGTCTGCCATGTCCAGGAAGAGCTTCTGTGGAAGCTGGAAGTAGCTGTCACCGTTACACGGTATTATTTCGGGGAACTTAGATGCATCCATGGTTCTGAGAGAGGTGTTGATGTTCTTCTTTCCGCTGACGGGACGGATCGTGAGCTTCGAGTCTTCCTCGGTGAACTCCATGTCCTCGTCTGGAAGATTCTTGAGAACCTCTCCGAACTTGTCGCAGAAGACGGTCGTTGATCCCGGGACTACAGTGGTTACGGGAATCGTCGAGACAAACGATACCTTTCCGTCCTGAGCCTTGACCGTGAGTACGTCGTTCTGGTTCTCGAGAAGTACGTTGCTCGTCATAGAGAGCGAGTTCTTCTGACTTGTGAAGGCCAGGGCCAGTTCTATTTCCTTTCTTATGGTTGTGCATGAACAGTTGAATTTCACTTTTTGCAGCTCCTGATTAGTTATATCTTAACATATATATTTTATCTTAGCAGTAGTATTAGTGCACGGAAAAAATGTTAAAAACCCTGAAATTCCATTATGTGCGAAATATTTAGAATGTGGAAAAACCCGGGGGGAAAAGTCCGCGGTTTTTAACATTCCGCATCCGGGTGTGGAAAATCCGGAGAGTTTTTAACATTAACTTCCGTTTTTTCCACATTTTCTTCACATCTTTTCCCCGTCATTTCTCCTTTTTCAAAACCATCTTCGTGACGTCGTTTATTGCCTTTCTTATCGAGTCGTCGGCTTCCTTCTGTGACTCCGTCAGATTGACCGAATACCTCACGGAGGTGTGGTCCTTGTTCACGTACTTGCCTATGTCGCTCTGCGTGAAGTGTCCGACGTTGTAGGCAACGTACATGGCAATCTGGCGCGGAAGCTGTATGTTGCGTCGTCTGGAGGTTCCCCTCATGTCCACGAGCGATACGTTGAAGTAATTGGCGGCAGCCGTGAATACATCGCCTATCGTGAAGTCCACGTTGACTGCGGGGGTGTCGACGATGAAGCCCTTTATCTTGTTCTTCGCCATCTCCACAGTAGCAGGGGTTCCTACGAGCTTGCTGATTCCGCTGACCGTCAGGAGGGCTCCCTCGAGGTCTCTGACGTTCGTGCGCACCGTCTCGGAGATGTAGTCGAGGACGCTTTCGTCCAGCCCAAGCTTCTCCTCCCTGTTCTTCTGTCGTGCGATGGCTAGCCTTATCTCGTACTCGGGCGGCCTTAAATCGACGTTGAGACCGCTTGAGAAACGCGTCTTGAGTCTGTCTGTTATGTCGGTGAGTTCGTTGATCGGGCGGTCGCAGGTGAATACGATCTGCCTGTTGTTGTGATAGAGCTCCTCGAAGGTGTAGAAGAGCTCCTCCTGAGTTGCATCCTTCTTCTGGAGGAAGTGGATGTCGTCTATGAGTAGAACATCCGCCTCGCGGTATTTCTTCTTGAATGCGCTTATGTTGTTGAGATTTGATATGAATTCGTTGGTGAAGTTCTCCGCAGTGACGTATATGACGTTGAGGGACGGATACTTCTCCGTTATGAAGTTTCCTATTCCCTGCAGCAGGTGGGTCTTGCCCAGTCCGACTCCGCCGTAGATGAGGCATGGATTGAAGGCACTCGTTCCGGGATTGAGGGCTATGACCTGTGCGGCCTTGTAGGCTATGTCGGAGTTCTCGCCCTTGATGAAGTTGTCGAGGGTGTATCTGGGATTGAGAGTGGGATTCTTTTTCGTTTCCTTCTTCTCCTTCCTTACTGTTTCCTTCTTCTCTTCCTTCTTTCCGTCGCTTCCGACCGTCTTCTTTCCGGGGTCGGCCTTCACGGCCTTCTCGTCGACGACGAACTCCACCTTCAGATTCTCTCCCGCCTTCTCGGATATGTAGTTCTCGATGACGGCTGTGTATTCCTCCATGACGGAGGTTACGAAGTCGGAAGTCACTGCAAGAGTGACGGTGCCGCCGTCGGCGTCCTTTATGTTTATATCGTCGAGCCAGCACTTCGCATCCGACGGAAGAGTGTCCTCGAGCATTTTTCTGGTATCATTCCAGAGAGTTGATAAATCAGTCATATTGACAATAATGATACCTAATTGATTTTGAGAGGGCAAGAAGAGAAAAATTAATTATCAGTATTTATTTAATTTTTTACTCTTGAAAGAGTTATGAAGAGGTGATTTTTTCTTGTCCACCTTGTCTACACTCCGTTGTTTATGGTACACTCTGCTTATATATTATAATAATCACGCACGCGCGTGATACCCCATAAAGGAAATTTCATGGAAGAAGAAAAGAAAATCACAGGTCACACTGCCGAGGAACTTGCGGCAGAAGTAAAGGCCGCCGAGGGTTACACTTCATCTGGAATCACCGTCCTCAAGGGTCTGGAGGCTGTAAGACAGCGCCCCGGTATGTACATAGGTTCTACCGGCATCGACGGTCTGCACCATCTTGTCTACGAGGTCATCGACAACTCCATAGATGAAGCCATGGCCGGCTACTGTAATGATATCGAGGTGTCGTTCGAGAACGGCCCGAATGGAGAGATATGCTCCGTCGCCGACAACGGACGTGGAATCCCGGTGGACATTCACCCCGGAGAGGGTAAGAGCGCACTGGAAGTAGTACTGACACAGCTCCACGCAGGCGGAAAGTTCGATCACAACGCCTACAAGGTCTCCGGCGGTCTCCACGGCGTCGGTGTCTCATGTGTCAACGCACTCTCGGACTGGATGCAGGTCACGGTCTACCGTGCTCCGCACATCTACCGTCAGATATATTCCAGGGGTATTCCCCAGACCGGAGTTGACATCGTCGGTGACACTGACAGAACGGGAACGACTGTCAGCTTCACTCCCGATTTCACAGTCATGGAACCCAATTCCTTCGACTATGACACGCTCTCGAAGAGATTCAGGGAGCTCAGCTATCTCAACAAGGGCATAACGATCTCCGTCGTCGACAGAAGAGGCGGAGAGGAGAAGAAGGAGACGTTCCACGCCGAGGGCGGACTGACAAGCTATGTGAAGTACCTCAACGAGTACAAGACGGTCCTTTCCGACCCGATTTCACTCGAGGGCGAGGGAACGACCGAGAAGAACGGAGGTGACCCCGTCTCGATTGAGGTTTCCATCCAGTACAACGACAAGTTCGACGAGAAGGTCGTGACGTTCGTCAACAACATCAATACAAGGGAGGGTGGAACCCACCTCTCGGGATTCAAGGCTGCACTCTCTAGGTGCTTCAACAACCAGCTCAAGAACAGCCAGAAGTACATGAAGATCTATTCCGGCTCGCTCGACAGCAAGGATATAGCGGAAGGTCTCACGGCCGTCATAAGCGTTAAGATTCCGAATCCGCAGTTCGAGGGTCAGACTAAGATGAAGCTCGGAAACTCCGCAGTGAAGGGAATCGTCGACTCTCTCGTCTACGAGAAGCTGACGAACTATTTCGACGAATTCCCGGAGGTTCTCGACAAGCTCCTGAACAAGGTCACCCAGGCGGCACTCGGCCGTGTCGCGGCCCAGAAGGCCAGAGACAACATCCGAAAGAAGAACGAAGGCGGCGGACTCCCGGGCAAGCTTGCCGACTGCTCGATGCATGATCCGGCTCAGTGCGAGCTCTTCATCGTCGAGGGAGACTCGGCAGGCGGATCGGCAAAGAGCGGAAGAGACCGTAACTTCCAGGCAATCCTCGCTCTCTGGGGAAAGATGCTCAACGTCGAGAAGGCACAGGAGGCAAAGGTTCTCAACAACGAGAAGCTGCTGCCGGTCATCCAGTCCATCGGTGCGGGAATCACACGCTACAACGCGGGATCCCAGAACGAGGAAGAGGAGAACGAAAGCGAGAGGAAGAAGGAGGAGAGACTCTTCGACATCAGCAAGGTCAGATACCACAAGATCATCATCATGGCCGATGCCGATGTCGACGGAAGCCACATCAGAACGCTGCTTCTGACATTCTTCTACCGCTACATGAGACCGATTATCGAAAACGGCTATGTATACTTTGCAATGCCTCCTCTCTACAAGTTCTCGGGCCCGAGGATCAACAAGCCGATCTACGCCTACACAGAGGATGAGAGAGCCGAGAGACTGGCAGAAGCCGTGGCGCTAACGGGCGACGTGAACAAGGTTGCCGTACAGCGCTACAAAGGTCTCGGTGAGATGAACCCCGACCAGCTCTGGGAGACG
>CAVILL010000013.1:0-12102 GCA_963643635.1 Sphaerochaetaceae bacterium
TCGGCAAGCCTTCCTCCGATTATGTACTTTCCCTTCGTCTTCAGAAGATCAAGGTACCTTCTGTAGAGATTATCGTTCTTTTCGTCGTTTACAGGATAGTACGGTTCAGCCGTCTCCCTGTAATCCACAGGATATTCCCGGCTTATCCAGGTGACGGGAGAGGAAGAATTTTCGAAATGCCTGTGCTCGATTATCCTCGTGTAGGGTACTTCCCTCTCCGTGTAGTTCATGACTGCCACTCCCTGATGGTTCTCCTCCTCAAGCCTTATGTGCTCGAACTTCTCGCTTCTGTATTCGAGCGCTCCGAGAGAGTAGTCGAAGAGCGAATCGAGGGTTCCCGTGTAGAGAATTCTCTCCGCCATACCCTCGTACTTCTCCCGGTCACTGTTGAAATCGGTGTTGAGGATGACGTCGGTTCCCTCAAGAAGCTTTTCGATTATCTTCGTGTAACCGCCTTCCGGTATTCCCTGATAAGTGTCATTGAAGTAGTTGTTGTCGAATCTGTATCTTACGGGAACGCGGCGGATTATATACGGCGGAAGCTCCTTCGAGTCTCTTCCCCACTGCTTTTCCGTATAGCCCTTTATGAGGGTCTCGAAGACATCTCTTCCGATCAGGGACAATGCCTGCTCCTCGAGGTTCCGGGGATCATCACAGTGAATGCGCTGGCTCTCGATCTTCTTCTTCGCCTTCAAGGGAGTCGAAGCCTCGTCTCCCCAGAGCTCGTAGAAGGTGTTCATGTTGAAGGGAAGGTTGTAGAGCTTCCCCTTATAGTTGGCAACAGGAGAATTGATGTAGTTATTGAAGGATGCGAACAAGTTTATGTAATCCCAGACCTCCCTGTCAGACGTATGGAATATGTGTGCGCCGTAGAGATGGATGTTTATTCCGTCCCGCTCCTCTGTATATATGTTTCCCCCGATGTGGTCTCTCTTCTCGATTACGAGACACTTCTTTCCTCTCTTATATGCTTCATATGCGAACACGGAGCCGAAGAGGCCCGAACCGACAATAAGATAATCGTACATACCCCGATTATACTTCCTCCGACTCGCGGAGAGAAGAACAATCGTGTTCTACTTCCCACCTCTTTTGCTGTATACTTTCTCCATGATTGAAATCAACTACACTCCAGCGGACAATCTCAACTCCGCTCTCGATAATCTCTATACGATAATCACACTCCTGAGGTCTCCCGATGGCTGCCCATGGGACAGAATCCAGACGAACAAGACGACGACTGAAAGTCTCATTGACGAAAGCTACGAATACCTCGACGGCGTGATGAAGAACAGCATTCCCTCCGAGAGGGAGGAAATCGGGGACGTGATGATAAACGTCTTCATGAACCTCCGTATCCACGAGGAGAATGGAGACTTCAAGCCTTATGAGGCAGTAAACGAAGTCTGCGAGAAGCTCATAAGACGGCACCCCCACGTTTTCTCCGACGCCAGGGCCGAGAATGCGGGAGAGGTACTTTCCCTCTGGAATTCCGTGAAGGAGAATGTGGAGGGACATAAGGATACACAAGAGGATTTCTTCTCACATATCCCATCATCTCTTCCCCCTCTCGAATCTTCCTATGAGATACAGAAGAAACTGAAGAAGGTGGGCTTCGACTGGAAAAACGTCGAAGGAGTCATTGAGAAAGTAAAGGAAGAACTCTCCGAAGTCGAGGAAGCAATAAAAGAAGATGATAAGGACCACATCGAGGAGGAGATCGGAGACCTTCTCTTTTCCGTCGTCAATCTCTCGAGATTTTTGAAGGTAAGACCCAATACGGCCCTCTTCAGATGCAACGGCAAGATAAAGGCGCGGTTCCAGAAGCTCTTCGACAGAGCACACGAGAAGGGAATCCCCCTCGATAAGGAACACGTTGACGAGATGAACGCCCTCTGGGATGAAATAAAGGAGGAAGAGAAATGATTAAGCAGAAAGGGCAGCTCTACTGGGATGATAGAGTCACGACTCTTACTCCCGAAGCATTCAGAGAGATGCTCGAGGAGGAGAAGAACGGAAGACGCTACTATGCTGCCGTCTCTCACTTTTCCGCTCTCAGAACTCAGATAGCACCGGAGAATCTGAAGGACTTCCAGTGGCTGAAGATGGAATACACCGTCCCCTACTTCGTCGACCTCTGTTTCCGCTTCAGAAGCCGGGTCTTCGGAATAATCTTCACGACTCTGCACTCCGACGGCGTTCTCGACGGCCAGACGGGATGGGAGGAGAGGTTCCGTCTCTGCCGAGATAACGACATAATCCCCTGCTTTCTTCCCTTCGATGAAAAGACGGACAACGTGGAGAAGAGAGTCAGCGGAATCTTCAATCTCGTAAATGCCGGAAAATACAGAACGGAAGGAATCATCGAGGAGATTGATCCCCTGTCATACACGGATGAGGAAATACGTGAAACCTCATCCTGGGAGAAGCACAACATGGCTGTCATGGCTATTGTGGAGAATCTCCATGATAAGGAGGAAATCGACAATATTCTCTATCAGAGCTACCCCGGAGTACAGCCTGCAGTATGCTGGCTTGATAAGAAGAACGTATTCAACTGGATGGTTATAGAGGAAGTCGGTGAAAGAGATCCGAAGCCCGATATGCCGGAGGAACTCCTGGAGAGGATATCTTCGAACAACGGACTGGGTCACTACGGACTCTGCGAGTTCTCGAATCCCTACGCCCCGAACGTATTCCCGCGCGGCCAGAAGTTCGACCTGAGGTTCGAGATACAGGATTATTGATTCTGGTTTTTAAAGGACAGATATCTGTCCTGATTGGTATTCTCAGATAACTACAAACGGCACCAGTACGGTGCCGTTAATAATAAAAACCAGGTCCCGGGTAAGCCGAGTTCTGTTTATGTAATCATCTATCTAGGATCTGGATTACTCCAGACCTCAAGCGGTCTACCCGTGAGTAAAGCCGAACAAGCCACTCACATACTTGACCTTGCTCCCAGTGAGGTTTGCCGTGCCTTTACTGTTACCAGCAAAGCGGTAGTCTCTTACACTGCCCTTTCACCCTTACCTTTCGGCGGTCTGCTCTCTGTTGCACTTTCTGTGGCATTACTGCCCCCGGCCGTTAGCCGGCACTGTGTTCTGCGGAGCCCGGACTTTCCTCTGTATTTCAAGCGATTACTTCCGGAGCCTGGAAAAAATCAGAAATCTTCGTCAGCATCTTCGGCAACGAGGATATCGCTGTCGTCTTCAGCCGTCTCGTCGGAAGCAGCCTCACCGCCCTTCGTGATTGTCTTGATGTTATCCACATCATCGAAGATGTAGTTCTTCTCCTCCTCGGGAGTAAGAGAATCATCGAAGTAGATCATTCTCGAGCAGTACGGGCATGTCTCGACTTCGTCATTGAGCTGCTTGAGTCTGAGGTCGATTACGAACTGCATAGGAAGAACAGTGTTACAGCCCATGCATACCTGTCCTCTGACGGGAACGAGACCTTCGCCGTTCTTCTTCTTTGCGATGTTGTAGAATCTCGAGTAGAATTCCTCGCTGATGACGCCACCCTTGATTTCGTCGCACTCGGATGAGAGCGCTGCAATCTTGGAGTCTATCTCGGCAAGCTGGGAATCAACTACGGTCTTTGCCTCGTCGACCTTCGACTTGAGGGAATCGACAACACCCTGCTGAGCGGATATTCTCTCGCCGAGTTCCTTTATCTGCTCCGTCTTCGCCTTCTTTGCGACAAGAAGGGACTTTGCGCGTGCCTCGGCCTCGTTGATCTGCTTGTTCATGGCCTCGAGTTCCCTCATCGTATTGAGGCTCTCGATGACCTTCTGATATTCATTGGACTGGTTGTCCGCATCCGAGTACTGGATGGAAAGACTCTTTTCCTCGCTCTCGGCCTGTCTCAGGTCCTCTTCGAGACCGTTGAGAACCGCTTCAGCCTTCGTAAGGGCTTCCTCGTTCTCTCTCAGGGACTGGGGAATCATTTCTCTCTGATTCTCGAGATCCAGTTTCTCAGTAATAACACTCTGAAGTCTGATTAAACATTCAAGCTTCTGATTCTCTGCCATTTTATCTACCTTTCTCCAACAAAAACCTATCTTACAGGATTTTGACAATATGTTCTACTTGTTATCAGGACCAATCCTTCAATTGTCTCGACCTCTTGGGGTGTCTGAGTCTCCTCAGAGCCTTGGCCTCGATCTGCCTGATTCTCTCTCTCGTGACATCGAAGTAGAGTCCGACTTCCTCGAGCGTGAGTGCGTAGCCGTCGTCGAGTCCGAAACGCATCCTCAGGACTTCCTGCTCTCTCTCGGGAAGCGTGCTTAAAAGCTCCCTTATCTTGTCCTGGAGAAGCTTGTAGGCAGTCTGATTGGCCGGGTTCTCTGCATCCTTGTCCTCGATGAAGTCACTGAGAACACTGTCCTCCTCCTCGCCAACCGGAGTTTCGAGGGAGATAGGTTCACGCGCAACGCTCTTGACGGTCTTGACCTTGCTCTCCGGCCACTCGAGTTCTTCTGCAATCTCCCTGTCGGTCGGCTCTCTTCCGAGAGTCTGCATGAGATTCCTCGACACCCGTACGACCTTGTTGATCTGCTCTATCATGTGAACCGGGACACGAATCGTTCTCGCCTGGTCGGAGATGGAGCGGGTGATTGCCTGTCTTATCCACCAGGTTGCATATGTCGAGAACTTGAACCCCTTGGCATACTCGAATTTCTCGACTGCCTTTATGAGTCCTATGTTTCCTTCCTGCACGAGGTCGAAGAACTGGAGTCCCCTGTTCGTGTACTTCTTGGCTATCGACACGACAAGTCTGAGGTTCGCCTTGATGAGTCTGTCCTTCGCCTGCTTGAGAATCACCTGGCCGTACTGGATGTTCTTCACGTTCTCGATGACCTTGTCAGTCGGGCACTCGAAGTCGTTCTCGATAGTCCTCAGTTCCTTCTCCGTAAGCTGCAGTTCCTTGATGAGGTCCTTGATGTCGTCGGAAGAGAGACCGAGAGACTCCTCGATTGCCTGCGCCTTGTTGCGGGTGGCAAGATCACGTCCGAGCTGCCTCAGTTCACGTGAGGACGAGATACGCAGTCTTGACTCGATTTCGTTCTTCTTCTTCGTGCACTCGATGATCGTGTTCCTAGCGTTGATGAACCTTTCGGTAAGAGCGTCGATTTCCTCCTGCTGGAGTTCAATAGAGCCAACCCAGTCCGTGACGGGGATGTATCTGTTGGCCTCGAGGCTCTCTATTTCCTTCTCTGCATCCTTGAACTTCTTCGCAAGGCTCTGCGATATTGCCGCATTCTCCTTCTTTATCTCATTGTGAAGGCGAGCTATCGCATTCTCGAGCTCCTGGGGCTTCATATCGCTGTGCTCTTCGCGGAACTGGGCATCCTTCTCTGCAGCAAGCTGCTGTGCCGCCGCGTTTCTCTCTTCCTCTTCCTTCTTGATGGAAGCCTGTATCTGGCGGTTTTCCTTTATGGCATAGCGGCGTGACGCCTCACGGCACCACTCGATCCATTCTTCTCTTGTTTCGAAGTCACTGCGCTTCTTTCCTTCATAAATCGGAGACTTCTCATTGGGATGTCCTCCGAGTCTGTCCAGGAGCTCCTCCCTCTTCTTCTTGATTTCCCCTTCCCTGTCGCCTTCATCGCCGGCCAGCAGAAGTCTGGCCTTGGCATCGTTGTAGTCGGCAATCTGGCGTGCGAATTCCTTCCCCAGAGCATCCTTGTAGTTGAGGTTGTATCTCTTCTGAACCGAGAGGAATTCCTTTATGTCCTCCGGAGAGAGAGCGTCTTCGCTCTCCTCGTCTATCTTCGTGTTTATGTGCCTGATGACTTCCGTGAAGAAGGAGATGAGGATTCCGCTTTCCCTTATTACGGAATTGACTATCTGGGCGCCCTTCTCCATCTGCTTGGCAAGTTCGACTTCCTGCTCACCGGTGAGAAGCTTCTCATTACCGATTTCCTTCAAATAGAGTCTTATCGGGTCATCCTGTGAGGTGTCGTACTTGCTTGCCGCTGTGTGTGCAGCACGGTGTTCGCTGGAAGTGTCACTGAAGGAGGAGATGTCGATGAAGCGTTCGGAGGACTCGGCTTCCTCGTCCGTGTCCTTCCACTCGTTCATGTTGTCTTCGGGGAATTCCTCTTCACTCTCCTCCTCTTCCTCTTCATCTTCGTCCTCTTCCTCATCCTCGCTCTTTTCGTCCTTCTTTTCCTTCTTGGATGAGAAATCGTCCGCCTCGACTTCCTTCTCTATTTCGTTGAGCTCGGCAACCGTCGGATCGACGTCGTCGAACTCGTCGAAGTCGTCACTGAGAGGAATGTCGTCATCGTCATTCGTCTTACCCGAGAGGTCGGCCTCCGTAGGCTCCTCGTCGAATTCATCCGCATCGTCATCGGACTCGCGGTACTCGATGTTCCTCGTCTTCGCGGCTTCGATGATTTCCTCATTCGTGTAGATCTTGCCGTATGTCTTTCTGGCTGTGATGATATCAACAAGAGAGATGAAGCCCTTTTCCTTGTAGAGCTTCTCAAGACTTAGAAATAATTCGCTAACAAGAATCTCTTCTGACATTTACTGTGTGTCACTCCTCGAATCGAAGCTCAGGATCTCCTTCCTGAGTTCGGCTATTTTATTATCGTACTCGGCTTTCCTTGTCATCAGGGAAATCGATGTGTCTGCATCGGTATTCCCGATAAGGGAAATCTGCTGGTTCAGTACGTTCCTTTTTCTCTCCAGCGAGCGAAGCGATATCCTGACTATTGCTTCCTCAACGGCTCCTGCCCTGTTGTCCTTGTATTCACCAAGTGCAAATGAGGAGCTTACGTAATTACGGACATCATCATCGCCTATATAGGCAAGAAACAGGGAATCCTGCTGAACATCATCCCGCATGGCATTTTCAAGTGCCATATATATTTTCTGTGCATCTGAGTCCTCAAGGTCACCGAACCTGAGTCTCGTCCTGTACTGTGAGAACAGCTCTCTGTGATTACAGAGATAGAGCATCACGAAGAGATCGTAGCCGACACCCGTCCGGATATCCCTCAACTCTCTCTGTATGCTGTCTCCGTCCTTATCCTCTTTCCGGTAACCGCCGTCGGCGTTCACCTTCTTCAAATCCTCCTTGATGACTCCCTCATCCAGTCCCACGAGAGATGAAAGGGAAAGTATGTAGCTGTCCCTCTCGACTTCACTCTGACAGGAGTTCAGATATTCCCCGAGAGATCTGACGAGCTCCGACTTTCCTCTCGCATTCTTTACATCATAACGAGTTAAGTTATTTTGTACAAGGTAGTCAAAACCGGTTGTATAACTCTCGAACTCCCGTTTAACACCTTCCGTACCGCTTTTTTCGAGTAGTTCCGAGGCATCCTTGGCTGAGGTGAGCTTATGCACCTTCTGCTCGAGTCCCGTGGAGTTGATGATCATGATCGCCCTTACCGTCGAATTCTGACCCGCTGCGTCGGAATCGAAGAGCATGTGGAACGACGAGATGTTCGGAAACCACTTCTTCATGTTACGGCACTGCTCAGTCGTGAATGAAGTACCGAGAGATGCGACAGCGGAGGTGAATCCCGCCTGGTGCATGGCAACGACATCGAAGTTACCTTCGCAGAGAATCGGGTCGAAACCGTTCCTGCTGTCGGCTATCGTCTTCTTTGCTTCATACAGGCCGAAGAAGTTCTCCTTCTTCTGGTAAATGACAGTCTCGGGAGAGTTTATGTACTTCGGAGCCCGGTCGGAACCCGAGAGGTCACGTCCCGAGAACGCAATCGTACGTCCCTGCCTGTCGCGGATGGGGAACATCATTCTGTTGACAAAGAGCGGCCACTTCTGGTTCTTCTGGCTGAAGAAGCCCGAACGGGAGAGAAAATCATCGGAGTAGTTCTTCTTTCTGAGGAAGCTGTAGAGCCATCCGGGAGACGACGGAGCAAAGCCAAGCTGGAAGGTTTCGGTCATCTCGTCCGACACTCCCCTCTTTCTCAGGTACTCTCTCGCGCCTTCCGCTTCCCTGCTGTTGAGGAGAAGATAGTGGAATGCCTTCTGAAGCCCGGCGTAGAGTTCGTACATGCTCTCCTTCTCGTCGTGTCTCTTCCTGCCTTCCGTGGATGAATATGAGCTTTCCTCGAGAGTAACGCCGGCCTTCTTTGCGAGTGTCTCCACCGCCGCAGAGAAGTCGAGCCCTTCCTTCTTCATGACAAGAGAGAATATGTCTCCCGATTCGTGACAGCCGAAGCAGTAGTACGTTCCCCTTTCTTCATCGATCTTGCATGAGGCCGTACGTTCCGTACCTCCTCCATGGAATGGACACTTCACCCACCTGGAGTTACCCCTGTTCTCGATATGGGCGTAATTCTCCATTACATCGGAGATGCTCAATCTCCGCTTGATCTGATCGATGGTATTATCGGAAAACCTAGGCAACAATCTACTCCACTATAAAATATAAGCAAAATCAGACGGAATGTGAAAGAAAATTTTCTATTTTACGCCTTTCGGCTTCTTAATTATGACGTAAGGTGCGTTTTCTTCTCCCTTTTCGAGTTCGCGTCTTATCTCGTCGGCAGATACCTTCCGTCCCTTTCCGATTCCCCTGCAGTACATTTTCTCATTCTCCCAGGTCTCCTTCGACTGGAGTACGTTTTCCCAGAAGGGATAGGTTCTGCACTGCTGAGGTCTTGCTTCGTAGACGCTGCATCCCGCGGGAGAAAGAAACTCGCAGTCGTAGTTGGATCTTTCCGTGAGAGATACAAGAGAGTATTTACCGTAGTCCACGAGACGGCAGTAGGTTTTTATGAAATCATCGCGCCCGAGACCGAAGAACGAAGAGAGCCTCTCGAGGTCCTTCTCACTCAGAAAAACATACCCCGGTTCCACAGAGCAGCAGTAGCGGCAGCGCTGGCATTCGAAATTCAGACCGTTCTCGTAGAACATACAGACCCCGTCAAAAAAAGGTCTTCGCTAGAAGACCTCAGGTATACTGGAGAGAGAAGGATTCGGACCTTCGAAGGCTAAGCCAACAGATTTACAGTCTGCCCCCTTTGACCGCTCGGGAACCTCTCCAAACAACACGATTATTTAAAAGTAATTGCCCTCTTTAGTCAATAGAATTCCGATAAAAAAACCAACCATTTTTCATCTTTCAGATAAGTGCTGAAAAAACAAGAAATTAGCTCTGGAGGCCCTTCTGACGCAGTTTTTCCATGACGACAGACGGCACGAAGGATGACACATCAACACCGAATGATACGAATTCCCTGACGGATGACGAACGCACGAAGAGGTGCTCGGAGCGCGAGGAAAGATATACTGTCTCGACAAAAGGAGAGAGAAACGTGTTGTTGATCTCCATCTCGTGCTCGTACGCAAAGTCGCTCCCGTCCCTGAGTCCCTTCACGATGTAGCCGCAGCCGTTCTTCACGGCATAGTCGACGATGAGACCGGAAAACGACTCCACCGATATTCCGGGATATTCGGAGAATGTATCCCGTATCATACCAAGTCTTTCGTCGGGAGAGAAGAGATGGTTCTTTCTTATGTTCGTTCCCACAAGAACGACAACCTCGTCGAAAAGACGCGATGCTCTGAGGATGATGTCGACGTGACCGTTGGTAATCGGATCGAAGGACCCCGGGATTACGGCTTTCTTCACTGCTTGAGACTCTCCACGTAGTTCTTGAAGTTCTGGTAGTCTTCCCTGTTCTCGACTTCTATCTTTCTGACGATTGTAAACCTGCCCTCTTCATCCTTACGGCATATACCGAATGACCCCGAGCCGAGATAGCTGATTGTCTCCCCTTCCTCGAGATGCTCTCTCTCCTTCAGTGAATTCAGAACGCAGTCGAAATGAGCGTAGCCGTTGTTGAATGAGAAGCATTCGGCGATGCCGTCAATCTTCTCTCCGCAGAGCACGCACCTGTCGAAGGGTTCCATGACTGTCGTCGGGGGAGGTACGGGAATCGATGAATGGAAGGTATACGCAAGCGGCGCACCCGACACCTGGGAAAGAGTCGAGAAACCCGAGATGGGCTGTGACTTACCCCTGCCCTTTCTGCGGTTCCTGCCCTTCGACTGCTTCGGGTTCTGTGCATTCTTCTGCGGCTGCTTCTGTTTATGTTTTCCGCCGCCGTTTCTGTTCTTCTTATATGATGTTTCCACTTTCCACCTCAGAAATCATACCTCACACCGAATGTAACAGCCGGATTGAATCTGCTGTACCCGGTCGGCAGGAACATGAGAGAGCCTTCGATGAAGAAGTCAAGACTGTCACTGAGAGCGAGTTCATACCCGACACCAAGTGAAATAAGAGCAGAACTGTGCTCCTTCGCTTCTCCGAAACCGAATCTGTACCCTGCACCTCCGATGAGGTATATGTTATCTGTAAAGTTATACTTCACATCCGCTTCAAGGGAAAGGTACTTACCGAAATCATATCCGACTTTCACGCCTGCCGAGAATCTGTCGTTGAACGAAAGAAGAAAGTCGGCACTGATCATGTCATAGAAGTTGTTATGGGAAGCTGCCAGATAGAGCTTATCGGAAACAGAGAGAGAATACCCCTTGATGAATCTGCCCTTTTCTGTGACGGGAGCCTCTTCGGGAACAGTTTCCTCTGTCTTTTCCTCCTCTACGGGAATCTCTTCCGTGATAATGAACGTGTGTCCGTTATCTTCTTCTGTCTCCCCCTCTTCAACCTGGGGAGCGGAGAGAGACTCGAAGACTCTGTCGATATACCACTTCGCTTCATTCTCGAGAACACCGGCAAACCAGATGACATCTTCTTCCTTCTCTCCGGGATACTCCAGAGACACCACGCCGTCGGAAACGGAGTACGTAACAACGCCGAGTTCAGGATATGCCTTGAGCAGAAGTGCTGCCGCTTCAGATATGTCCTCTTCAGTCGTTCCGGCTGGAATCGTGATTTCAGCTTTATCGGTATAAGCCGTAAGGCGGGCCTCTATTCCCCTGTAGGAGAAGAGTGTTTCATACACCGGTTCAATGACATCCTCGACTTCGACGATTTCACTTGTAACAGACTTGAATACGGGAGCAGCAGGAACCCTGGGAGAAGAGATCTCCGCGACAGAGGAAGATGACTCGGAGAGAGACGGATCAATGACGAGAGCGACAGAAGATTCCGTCTCCGACTTTTCACTGCCCTCACCTGCTTCCGTACCGGCATTTTCCGCTTCTGAGGGAGTCACTTTCTGAGCCTGTACCTCGTTTTCCTCCTGGGTCTTTCTCGAAGACGACGGGGATGGCACGACGACTACGGGCTGGAGCGACGAGCGTTCGGAGGTGATGAGAGACTCTGCAATTGAGGAGCTTTCACCTCCGTCGGTGTTCTTTCTGCAGGAAGATACGAGAGAAAGAAGAGAACAGAGCAGTATGATTATAAGTAATCCCTTTGTTTTATTACTTTTCATTCAGAATAACCCTTTTGATTTTTGTGACAGTATTAATGATAAACGCAGTAAAAACTTAATACAATTAATATAGTTACAATTTTTCAAGCGGAAAGTTCAAATACACACAGTTTTCAACAATTTGTCGAAAAAAAGAGGCTGCGGATAACCACAGCCTGATTTGTATGATCAGTTCGATCAGAATGTATACTTCGCGCCGACAGAGAGCGAGAGGTCGCTGGACTTCGTAAGGAAGGAGTACTGATAACCGATTTCAGCGAATGCTGCGAGGTTATCGATGATCTCATACTCTGCACCGACTGCTGCGTTGAGTGTGAGACCTGCCTTCTTGCCCTTGAAGGAGACATCAAGTCCGACACCACCTGCGCCGTAGACCTTGAGCTTTCCGAACTCAGCAAATGTGTACTTGCCGTATGCATCAGCATGGAGATACTTGTACTTGAAGTTGTAGGAAACTTCGAGACCAGCGGAGATCTTGTCTGTGAACTCAAGCTCGCCTCTGAGACCGACTGCGTAGTTGAGGCTCTTTGCGTTGAAGTTGTAACCGCCTTCGAATACGCCACCGACTGAGAAGGACTTGATGAAGCTTTCCTTAGCTGCAACAGGTTCTGCGACAGGAGCGGGAGCTGCGACGACAACGGGTTCCTCAGCCTTCTCTTCAACAACTGCTGCGGGTGCTTCTTCAACAACTGCTGCGGGTGCTTCTTCAA
>CAVILL010000013.1:12819-38037 GCA_963643635.1 Sphaerochaetaceae bacterium
TGTATGTGAAGATAGTTGAGAACACGGGAACATCCTCTTCGACTGCTTCTTCAACTTCCTCGTCAACTGCTTCTGCAACTGCTTCTTCAGCATAGGAATTGAGAAGTTCACCGAGAATTGCGTCAGCATAAGCTGTAACTGCCTCGTCTGCATAAGCGAGAGTCTCGAGCTTGTAGTATGTGCCTCCGACGTACTCTGCGGGATAGTAGATCTCGAGTGTTCCTTCTTCGGGGATATCATATGTGATGTACTCTGCAAGTGAAGGATAAGCTTCGACGAGAGAAGCGATGAACGCCTCGATATCCGAAGAGTAGATATACTCGGCAGGATATGTGATTGTCGTCTGCTCGTTGCCCATGACTATCTTTGCGGTAGCAAGGTCATGATAGTTGTATGTGCATGTGATTGTTCCGTCATCAGCGATTGTGAGTTCAGTGCTCTCGATGACCTCTTCAACTGCAGCAGCAACTTCTTCTGCAACCTCTTCAATCTCTTCTGCAACCTCTTCAATCTCTTCTGCAACTGCAGTTACTTCGTCGATATACCACTTAGCCTGGCTGTCGAGAGTAGCGATTGCCGTCTGGATGAATTCGACAGCCTGCTCGGGATATGTGAGGTAGAGTGTGCCGTCCTGATAGGAATATGTAACTTCGGCTGCTTCCGGATAAAGCATGAGAAGGAATGATGCGATAGTGGAAATATCATCTGCAGTTACGCCTTCGGGTACTGTGATGGAAGCATGATCCCTGTATGCAACGATGTTGGAAGTAACTCCCTTGTAGGAGAAGATTGCGCTGAATGCGGGAATCTCTTCAACAGACGCAGTCTCAACCTCAGCAACGCTTTCCTCGACCACTGTCTCTACGACGGGTTCCTCGACCACTGCCTCGACAACAGGCTCCTCAACTACTGTCTCGACAACGGGTTCTTCAACCTTTGTCTCAGCAACAGGTTCCTCAACCTTCGTCTCTGCCTTGGGCTCTTCAGCCTTTGCTGTCGTTGTTGTGGTCTTTTCAGCTGTCGTAGTAGTTGTTGTAGCAGCCGGTGTGGTTGCAGCAGCAGTTGTCGTCGTAGTAGTAGTTGACGTATCAGCCTTCTTGCTGCAGACACAGAGACCAAAAAGCATCAAAGTAGCAAGAACTGTTACAATTGCTAACTTTCCGAAACTCTTTCTTTTCATCATGTCGCCATCCTTATTTCCGTTTTTCTTCCGGAATAATTTACTCATATAACTTACACTGCCGATGCAGAGCAAGCAAGGTATATTCAATACGGGTCGCCCCGTTACCCTTCATAATATAATAATCAAGTTCCCCGATAAAGAAAACTCAAAAATCACCCTAAGACCCATTATTGCACACAAATCGGATATCATGAAACAAAAAATCTCAGCTAACCGGCGCAATTTCAAGTATTTTATGTGAAGTCTGTAAAGAAAACCGGTGAAGCGTACGAAGGTTACACATCCTCTTTTCCGCTTCACATAAAAAACAAAAATCCCTCCGGAGAGGGATATATTCAGTTCGGAAGAACTCAGACGCTCTTTCTGATGAGCTCGGGGACCTTTGCAGCCTTGCCGACTCTGTCTCTGAGATAGTAGAGCTTTGCCCTTCTGACGCGTCCTCTTCTGACGACTTCGACCTTCTCGATTCTGGGTGAGTGCATCGGGAAGATTCTCTCGACACCTACACCGTAGGAAATCTTTCTGACTGTGAATGTCTTTCTGATGCCCCAGTTGTTCTTGGAAATGACGATTCCCTCGAATGCCTGGATTCTTTCAGTTGTACCTTCGACAATCTTGAAATAGACCTTGACTGTATCTCCGACGCTGAAATTTTCAGCATTCTCCTTGATCTGCTTTGCTTCAATAGCTCTGATGATATCCATATCTATCATTCCTCTTCTTTATAAATATTCAATAAGTCTTGTCGCTCCTTTATGCTGAGAGAGGCATGCGAGAGCAGATCAGGCCGGTTGAGCAGTGTTTTTTCCAGCCCCTTGAACCTGCGCCATTCGGTAATATGACGCTGATTACCGGACAATAATACATCGGGAACATTTTTATTGCAATACACTTCCGGCCTCGTATACTGCGGATATTCCAAGAGTCCGTTCGAGAACGACTCGTCTTCGAGGCTCTCACCGGTAATGACTCCCCCGATGAGCCGGTATACCGAGTCGATGATGACCGCGGCCGCCGTCTCCCCCGAGGAGAGGACGTAGTCCCCTATCGAAATCTCGTCGGTCACGTAGGTATCGATGACCCTCTGATCGAGGCCCTCGTAATGGCCGCAGATGAAGACGAGTTCCTCCTCTCCTGAGAGTTCTTCTGAATACTTCTGATTAAGGAGCCTGCCCGACGGAGTCGGAAAAATAATCCTCTTCCCCTCCAGCGAAAGGTCCCTGATGCATTTGAAAAGAGGATCGGGAGAGAGAAGCATCCCCGCTCCTCCGCCGTAGACGATATCGTCCGTCTTTCTGTGGCGTCCTTCTGCGTAGTCGCGGAAGTTCACGACGGAATAGGAAATGATCCCCTTCTCCACCGCTCTCTTCATGATTGAGGATGTAAAAAAAGGCTCCACCATTTCAGGGAAGAGCGTAAGAACGGTTATCTTCATCTACAGCTCCACCAGTTCGGGATAGATGAGTTCAAGCGAATTGTTATCGACGGAGACGTCCGTCACGTAGACCGGAAGCAGAGGAACAAGATATTCCTTTCCGTTGTCGAGTCTTCTGACGCACAGCAGCAGTGACTGCGCACCGTCCATCGTATACTCGACCTTTCCGATGACACTGCCATGGTAAACCACATCCATGCCGTAGAGATCGGCAACGTAATATTCGCCCTTCTTCAGTTTCGGGGCGCTTTCACGCGGGATGAGTATCGTGGACTTTACAAGGAATCTCGCCTTCTCCGGTGTCGGGTATCCGGTAAACCTCATGAGAAGATACTCTCCCCTGTCTTCTGTCTTCTCGACAGAAAGGGAGAGCTCCTCTCCGGCCGGAGTTCTGACCGTACAGGTCTTCAGCTTCTTAAGGTGTGCCGTCTCGCCCGAGAGCGGATACACACGCACGAAGCCTTCGACGCCGTGGGTCTTTCCTATGGTTGCACTGGCCAGGAGAGGTGCTGCCATCAGTCAAGAATCTCCAGTGTGGCACGCTTGCCGTCACGGGTGGCGGAAGCAGAAAGGATTGTCCTTATGGCCTTTGCGATGCGGCCCTGCTTTCCGATTACCTTTCCGACGTCATCCGGAGAGACCCTGAGCTCGAGTATCGTGGACTTCGATCCCTCCACGACATTCACGCTGACCTCATCCGGCTGGTCCACGAGGTTCCTGACCATGAATTCAACAAGTTCCTTTTCCATCTCGACTCCTTACAGGTTCATGCCTGCTTTCTGTCGAGTGTAATTCCCTTTGAGTTGAGAAGGCCCTTGACTGTAGGTGATACTACGACACCCTTTCCAATCCAGGACTTGACCTTGTCTTCCGAAAGGATGATCTGGTCGTTTGCTTCTACAGGTCTGTATGTACCGACTTCGTCGATGGTCTTGCCGGCAGCAGCGATTCTGCTGTCCTGAACGACAATCCTGTAGTAGGGTCTCTTCTTAGTACCCATTCTCTTGAGTCTCATTGTTGTGCTCACGGTTTTTCTCCTTATACTACTTGAAGACTCAGTTTCCGAACTGCTTCATCATCTGAGCCTGTAATTTCTTGTTTGAGGCAAGCTTCTTCATCATGAGCTTGCTCTTCTCGAACTTCTTCAACAGTCTGTTGACATCGCTGACACTCGTTCCCGAGCCCTTTGCAATACGCTTGCGGCGGCTGGGTCCGATGATGCGGTAGTTCGATCTCTCGAACATCGTCATCGAACGGATTATAGCCTTCTCGACTTCGATTTCCCTGAGGTTTATGTCTTCTTCGCTTATCTGGCCCTTTGCGCCGGGAATCATGTCGATGAGCTTGTCGATGGATCCCATCTTGTTCATGTTCTCGAGCTGCTTGAGATAGTCGTCGAGGTCGAAGGTGTTCTTCTGCATCTTCTTCTGCAGTCTCTCGGCCTCGTCCTGGTCGAAGGCTTCCTGAGCCTTCTCGACAAGCGATACGATATCTCCCATTCCGAGGATTCTCGATGCGATTCTCTCGGGTCTGAAGGGCTCGAGGTCCTCCATCTTCTCACCCGTTCCGATGAACTTGATGGGCTTGCCGACAACGCTTCTGAGGGAGAGTGCCGCACCGCCGCGGGTATCGGAATCGAACTTCGTGAGGATTACGCCCGTAATGCCGACCTTCTCGTCGAATTCGCGTGCGATGTCGACTGCGCTCTGGCCCGTCATCGCATCTGCGACGAAGAGCTTCTCGTCGGGAGAGCAGCACTTCGCTATCCTCTGGATCTCCTCCATGAGTGCATCATCGAGGTGCATACGGCCGGAGGTATCGACGATGAGTGTGTCGTAGAGCTCTCTCTTCGCCTTCTCCACTGCAGCCGTCACGACCTTCACCGGGTTCTTCTCGCCGGGAATCGTGAATACGGGAACGCCGACCTTCTCGCCGAGGATGCAGAGCTGTTCGATTGCAGCCGGACGGACGAGGTCCGCGGCAACCATCATGACCTTTCTGCCTTCCTTCCTGAAGCGGTAGGCAAGCTTGTGGGAGGCTGTCGTCTTACCGGAGCCCTGGAGACCCATCATGAGAATTATCGAGAGCGCATCCTTACCCTTGAGGTGGAGAGCCGTCTCCTCCTCGCTCGAGCCAAGGAGTGCGACCATCTTGTCGTATACGATCTTCGTGAACTGCTGGCCGGGGTCTACGGAATTGAGAACCTTCTCTCCCAGAGCCTCCTCGACAGTCGAATTGACGAATCTTCTGACGACACGGAGATTGACATCTGCATCAAGCAGGGCTTCCTTGATTTCCTCTACGGCATCACGGATGTTCTTTTCACTTATCTTACCCTTACCTGAAAGGGTTCTGACTATCGATGTAAACCTGCTCGAAATACTGTCAAACATATTAATCCCGGAAATAATCTCTCAAGTGTCTTTTATACATTATTACTCTCTCCTTCGTCAATGTGGATTGAGGAGTATTGGAACCGAGCGGAGCCTTATTTCCTTCTTCCCTCCTCGTCGAACTCCACCTCCGCACCTTCGTCGTTGAGGATTCTCGGCTGGCCCTCTATAGAGGCGATGCGGTAGCTTACCGCAGTAGATACTCCCGCCTCCATCTGCGAGACACCGAGCATTGCGTTGCCGCCCGTGACGGTATGGGTGTTGTGGGTGATTATGATGAACTGGCTCTCCCTGGCGAAATCCTGGAGCACGTCCAGGAAGTAGCCTATGTTCCTGTCATCCAGCGCGGCGTCTATCTCGTCGAGTATGCAGAAGGGGGACGGCTTCACCTGGTAGGTTGCAAATAGAAGCGCGACTGCCGTCATGCTCCTCTCTCCGCCGGAAAGGAGGGAGAGAGTCGACATGCTCTTTCCGGGCGGCTGAGCGAGAATCTCGATTCCGCTTGTCAGCACCTCGTCCGGCTCCGTGAGGCTCAGTTCGGCCCTTCCGCCTCCGAAGAGACGTGTGAACATGGCCTGGAAGTTCGTCGAGATTTCCTTATACGACTTGAGGAACATCTCCCTGCTCTTGTCGAGGATCTCCCCGAGTACCGACTCCATGTCTGTCTTCGCCTTCGTGTAGTCGTCAAGCTGCTTGGAGAGGAACTTGTACTGGTCCTCCGCCTCGTCGTATTCGTCCTTGGCTGCGTGGTTGATGTTGCCCAGTGCCTTTATCTGGCTGTTGACCTCGTCGAATTCCTTCCTCAGCACCGTCTCATCGGGCATCTCGGGAAGAAGACGCTCCCTGAACTCGTTGAGGTTCCTCGCGTAGGTTTCGAAGAAGTTCGTGAATATGGACTCGATCTCCTTGTCGCACTGCTCGATTCTCATGCGTGAGGCGACGGCATCACTCTCGGCCTGGTTGATGGACGAAAGAAGAGTCTCCTTCTCCCTCCTCTTCTCACTCAGAGCCCTAAGCGATTCGTCGAGCTTTCCGTTGACAGCGGAAAGTGCCGCTCTGAGCTCCTCGACCTTCTTCCTTCCGCTTTCTATCTCGTCGTTCTTCTCCTGTATTCTGTCCGCAACCTCGTACACACGCTTATGCGCGATTTCGGCGGCGTCCCTTTCGTCCTGGAGGTCGAAGCCCCGGCGGGAGACGGTATCCTTCAGTCTCTGTATGTTCTCCCTGTGGCTCTCTATCGACGCCTTAAGGGAGGCGATTATCTCCCTGAGGGAGGTTATCGTACCCTGGAGCGATTCCACATCGCTATCCCTTCTCTCTATCTGGATGCGCGCTCCGTCGATCTTACGGCGGTTGTCGAGCATCACCTTTCTCGCTTCGTCCTCTCTTTCGACGATTCCCCTCTTGCGGCTTACAAGGCCCTCGGGGGAGAGAATCGTATCGATTACGGGAGGAATGGAATCCTTGTAATCGGAGTAGAGCTTCTCCAGTTTCGATATTCCGTCCTCGAATGACGAATAGTCTCTGAGGGCCATGTCCTTCGAGTAGTCGATTCCTCCGGGAAGGGAGGAAATGAAGCTCCGCCTCTTCTCGATCTGCTCGAGTATATGCCTGAGAGCATCGAGAAATGCCCTGTCCGCGTCGTCGCGCCGTCTGGCGGAATACTCCGTTCCCGTATTCTCGTCGACTTCCTTTATAAGCGATTCGATTACGTTCCTCAGTTCTTCGCTGAGAGCCTTGAGAGAGTCGTCGAGTTCGCTGTTGCTCTTCTCGGCTTCCCTTATGCTTTCGTTGAGGGAAGCTATCTCGCTGCGGTAACCCGAGAGCGTCGTTTCGGCATACTCCGCCTGCGTCTTCTTCTCCTCGAGTCTTTCCTCGAGCTCTCTCACGCTGTCCTCGGCTGTCTCGAGTTCGGTCTTCGTGCGGTTTATCTCGTCCTCGATATCACTGCACCTCTTCTCGCTGGATTCGTACTTCTCGACGTACTGTCTGTAGCTGTCCTTGAGAGCGAGTATGGTCTCGTTTATCGAGGAGAGAGTTGCGCTTACCTTTCCGATCTCGACTTCGAGGTTCTTCGATTCGTTCTGGTACTGACTGAGCTCTGAAGACGAGGATGAAATCAGGTCATCGAACTCTCCCATTCTTCCCCTGAGTTCCTCGGCCTTCTTCTTCGCTTCGGTCTCCTCGTTCATCCTCTGATCACGGAGCTGGAGAAACATATTGGTGCGGGAGAGCTTCATGTCGACGTCGAGATAGAAGGCCCTGTCCTTGAGTTCCTGCCACCTGAGGGCCTTCTCCGCCTGGGTCTTCGTCCTGTCGTAGGTGCGCTTCACTTCCCTGAGTGTGACACTGAGCTTCTCTATGTTCTCGTCGGCGAGGGCTATCCTGTTCTGGGCTTCGGTACACTTGACCTTGAAACGGCTTATTCCGGCAGCCTCCTCGAAGATGTATCTTCTGTCCTCCGGCTTGTTGGAGAGAATCTGGTCGATCTTTCCCTGCTCGAGAATCGAGTAGGCGCTCTTACCCACTCCCGTGTCGAGAAATAGTTCCTTTATATTCCTTAAAAGACATCTCTGGCCGTTGAGGTAGTATTCACCGTCCCCGTTGCGGAAGAGACGTCGTCTTATGACGATTTCGGGGACATCGGTGGGGAGATTCCTGTTTTCGTTGTCGATTGTGAGGGTCACCTCGGCCATGGAGCTGGGCTTGCGGGTTTCGGTGCCGGAGAAGATGACGTCGTCCATTCGCGATGCACGGAGCGTCTTCGTCGACTGCTCTCCCAGGACCCACTTGATGGAGTCGACTATGTTCGACTTTCCGCACCCGTTGGGTCCGAGAAGCGATGTGATTCCGTCCGTGAAGTCTATATGGGTCTTGTCTGCGAAACTCTTGAAGCCGTTGAGTTCAAGGGACTTTAAAAACATTATCTCTCCTTGAAAAATATCGAATCAGAGTATATAAGAAAAGTTCTGGTTATGCTAGTTCAGTTTTTCGGCGATGAAGAGAGTGACAATACGGTTATATGCGGTACCGACGAGGCTGGGCGCGGCCCTCTTGCGGGTCCCGTCGTAGTCGCGTCAGTCGTCCTTCCTCCCACATTTCCATTTGAAATCCTCAACGACTCGAAGAAGATGAAGGAGAAGGACAGGATTGAAGCGGAGAGAATAATAAGGGAAAAGGCACTCGCATTCTCCGTGAAGGCTGTTCCCCACACCGTCATAGACAGAATCAACATTCTCAATGCCTCGCTTCTTGGAATGCGTGAAACAGCAGAAGCTGTCTACTCAGAGCTGAAGTTCGACATTCTGCTCTGCGACGGCAACAAGACTCCGGATGTCCCGTTCCCCGTAGAAGCCGTCGTAAAGGGAGACTCGAAAATCCACGAGATAATGGCTGCAAGCATTCTTGCAAAGAACGAAAGGGACCGCATCATGGTCCTCGCCGACAGGAAGTGGCCCCGGTACGGCTTCGCCTCCCACAAGGGATACCCTACAAAGGAGCACTACGAGGCTCTCGAGAAGTACGGTCCCTGCCCCATCCACCGCCTTTCCTTCAGACTGACGAAGGAGGAAAGAACAGAGGAAGAGCAGACACTTTTCTGAAGAGCGAGATTTTTTTCAATCTTTGTTGACAGAGTTCTCCCGTTTTGGGTAATATGCTCGTGTCATGCGGTTGTGGTATAATGGCTATTACCTCAGCCTTCCAAGCTGAAGATGCGAGTTCGATTCTCGTCGGCCGCTTAGTTCCCGGATTATCCGGGACTTTTTTATGCATTCTTTTCCACAGGGCGGAAAACGGGCAAAACAAAAGTGCCGCTCCCCCTCGGTGCGGCACTCCCTTCTTTTCCGTGCAACCTTGACTCTCTGTATTTATTATTCCCGGTTCTTCTTTTCCTTCTGTTAAGCGGAAAGCACGTTGAGATATATTTACGGCCCGGTGTTAAGCGGACGGGCCTTAACTTCCCTTTTCAGGCACCCTTTCTCACGAGAGAACCGTCGAGTATAGAAGATTCGTAACCTTCTTCGACATCTTCAAGGTAACCGTCGATAAGCATGTTGATGACGAAGTCGACGCTTCTGTGTGACTTCATTGCGACTCTCGATAACCACTCCATCTTACTTTCTGTTGTGCTGAATGTAATGTTTTCCATATCCTTCATCTCCACAGATAATATACCAAAAACATCGAAAAACATGGTGTAAAAAACTGTAAATTCGAATAGCGGGAAAAATGTAAATGAGAAGAAATTGTAAAGATTTCTTAAAAGGCGGAAGGATTTTTTAAGAAGAGTTTAGAGGATTGTCAAGAAAAGAAAAGGGGGAGAAGGACCACTGTCCGCCTCCCCGCAGGTAAGAAAGAGTTTTTTTCATAACTCCGGAATTACTTGTTGTACTCAGCCTCGAACTTCTTCAGGAACTCCACGAGAGCGACGACGCCTTCCCTGGGCATTGCGTTGTAGACGGAAGCTCTGAGTCCGCCGACGGACTTGTGGCCCTTGAGGTTGTCGTAGCCGGCCTTCTTCGTAGCGGCGACGACTTCTGCATCGAGCTCTGCACTCTCCGTGACGAACGGAATGTTCATGAGAGATCTGTATTCCTTCTCGACTGTTCCCTTGAACATCCTGGAGGAATCGAGGAAATCGTACATGACCTTCGCCTTGTCGATGTTCTTCTGGTTCATGACTTCAAGTCCGCCCATATCCTTGAGATACTTGAAGACCTTTCCGCAGCAGTACATTGCCCAGCAGTTCGGTGTATTGTACATGCTGCCGTTGTCTGCATGTGTCTTGTACTGGAGGTAGATCGGAAGTGATGTGAGGTCATCCCTGATGAGATCCTCTCTGATAATGACGACAACCATGCCAGCCGGGCCGACGTTCTTCTGGACGCCTGCGTAGATGAGTCCGTAGTCGGAGACGTTGCAGGGGCGGGAGAGGAACATGGAGGACTGATCGGATACGAGGATGTGTCCCTTTGTGTTGGGGAGCTTATTCCATGTCGTTCCGTGGATTGTCTCGTTCTCGCAGATGTAGACATAATCCGTATCTTCGGGGATGTCGAGGTCAGAGCAGTCGGGGATGTATGTATAGTTCTTGTCCTTGCTGGAAGCAGCGACGATGACTTCGCCGACCTTCTTTGCCTCTGCGATTGCCTTCTTCGACCATGCACCCGTCTCGATGTAGACGGCCTTGCCGTTCTTCATGAGATTCATCGGAATCATGCTGAACTGCAGTGTTGCACCACCCTGGATGAAGAGAACCTTGTAGTTGTCGGGAATTCCCATGAGATCTCTCAGGTCCTTCTCTGCGTTGTCGAGGATTTCCTGGAAGACCTTCGAGCGGTGGCTCATCTCCATGACACACATTCCGCTTCCGCGGTAGTTCATCATTTCATCTCTTATTTCCTCGAGAACGGGTTCCGGCATCATTGCGGGACCTGCCGAGAAGTTAAAAGTACGTCCGTATTTCATTTTTGCACCTCTTTTCGTATTGATGTACCAATAATTTCTCACAAGATTCGACGTATTGCAACAATTCTTTTGAAAAACAAAGGAAATTTTGAGATTTTTTATCGATACATTAATAATCCCTCCCCTTTTTAATCATAAGCTCAGTATTTTCCACATCCCCTTTTACCGCCGCCACTTGAAGAGAAAAGACGAGATGATTATCATTACGTCATCAAATTGAACGGAGGGCCCACCATGGGAGAGCGCGGACAGGTATTCTCAACTAAACTCGTCAAGGACGACAGAACCTACTTCTTCAACGTCAAGGAAAACGTATACGGAGACCTTTATCTCAACATAGTCGAATCGAGGCCGACGGATACCGAGGGAAGATACCTCAGACAGTCCGTCATCGTCTACCAGGAGGACCTCGGGGAATTCCTGAACGAATTCCAGAAGACTATCGACTACGTCAAGACCCACGGCACGAGAAAGGAGAGAATGAAGAGGACTAATGGATAACACCTCCTTCTATTCCCGCTATGCCTCCCTCATCCTCCGCGTCGCACTCGGAGCAAGGGAGGGCGATGTCCTCTCCATCAACACCGAGGAGGAGGACTATGCCTTTGCGCGCATCGTTGCAGAGGAAGCGAAGAGAATAACCGGCAACGGCAGCTACATACAGCTTCTCAGAAACGGCAGGGTCACGGAGGAGTTCGACATTCTCTCGGACTTCCCCCTCTCGAAGCAGCCGACGCTCTTTCTCTACCTTTCCTATTACAGGGAAAGCGGAGAAGTGGATACACAGGAGAATTACGAGGCAAAGGACTACCAGCGCTTCTCGCTTCTCTCAGACCCCGTCGACAATCCCCTTCCATCCTTCCCCGCAGTGAAGTGCTTTCTACCCTCTTCTCTCTGGGACAGAATGCTTGAAGAAGCGGAGACGGAGAGAGACTCGAGAATGCTCCTCGAGAGCATCCTCTCGCTCGGAGAGGATGACTTCATTGAAGATGCATTGATGAGACACGAGAACCTCCTTTACAAGGCGAAGGCTCTCAACAGAGAAAATCTCACAAAGGGATACATCTCCTCCGACGAGGGAACCGACCTTGAGTTTTCATTCCTCCCGGGTTCGGTATTCGTACCTTCGTACTCGAAGACGACAGACGGCAGATTCTTCGCTCCTTCCGTTACGGACGACGACATACTGAGGCTTCTCGACCCGACCTCTATGGAGGGATGGCTGAACATAACGAAGCCTGTTGTTCTCTGGGGAAGAGTCATAAGGAATCTCTCGCTTCATTTTACAAAGGGAGCAGTCGACGACTGCCGTGGAACAAGGGAGGCGGAAAGCCTCTTCTCGTTCTATGCGTCGAGGGAAAACGACGCCGCGAGGGCAAGCATGCTCACTCTTACGGAAAACACACACCCCGTCTCAGAGGAGGAGCTGACTCTTGTAAGCGAATTCGACAGGATGCGTACGGTTTCCGTTACAATCGGAGGCCCCAGGGGCGAAGCCGTGGACGGGAGCACCTGTGATAAGACCGTGGACTCTCTTCTCACTCTCACCCTGCCCATAGGGAGCGACAGTCTCACGATAACATGTCTCGACGATAACGGAGACGAAAGAACCGTCTTTTCAGACGGCTCGATAATCGAAGATTAATTGAGAGATGCTATAAGCCCGAGTCCCCTGAGAGTGATGAGACTGTCAAGTTCATCGATCCGGGGGATTATCTTTGAAATCGTGGCGCTCAGGCCTCCTGTGGCCATGACATAGAGCTTCTCACCGATTTCCTTCTCGGTCTTGTCTATCATCTTCTCAACCATTCCGGCATAGCCTTCCATTATTCCCGCCCTTATACTCGTCATGCTGTCGCGTCCGAGTACGGTGTTGGGGAGCTTGAGCTCGACCTGCGGAAGCTGTGCGGTGTTGCCGAAGAGTGCGTTGACTGCGGTGACGAGACCGGGTGCTATCGCGACACCGAGGACTTCACCGCGGCAGTTGACGGAAGAGAATGTGAGAGCCGTGCCGAAGTCGATGACCATCACACTCCTCTCCTTCCTGTGATAATGTGCGTACGAGAGGTTCGAGAGAAGGTCCGATCCCAGTTCCTGGGGAATGGAGCTGTACACGAGTCCCGTCTCGACTTCATGAGTCACCATGATGGGACTCAGGTCGAAAAGACGATGCATGATCTTCTCGATGGACCGTGTGAGGAAGGGAACGACGGAGGAGATTATCACCTTCTCCACATCCTTCTTCTCTATTCCCGCCTCGTGGAAGAGGGAGAGGAAGATCACGTAGTATTCGTCCCCCGTCTTCTTCGAGTCCGTGAAGACGCGGAATGGCTTGGACCAGACACCTCTGTCGAGGGCTGCCACGACTATGTTCGTGTTTCCGATATCTACTGCGACGATCATCAGATTACGACGACCTCCTTCCTGCCCTCGTATGCCTTCTCTCTTCTTGCCTTCACGTCCTCGTCCACAAGGTAGTCGTCGAAGCGTTCGACCTTGTCGATTATTCCCTTCGGAGTGAACTCGATAATCCTCGAAGCAAGGCTGTCGATGAACTGGTGGTCGTGCGAATTGAATAACAGAACACCCTTGAAATCAATGAGGCCGTTGTTGAGAGCCTGGATTGACTCGAGATCGAGGTGCGATGTCGGCTCGTCGAAGATCATGCAGTTAGCGCCTTCGAGCATCATCTTTGCCAGCACCACCCTCACTCTTTCACCGCCAGATAAGACTCCGCAGTCCTTGAGCGCCTCGTCTCCCGTGAAGAGCATACGGCCCAGGAACGATCTCACGAAGTTATCGTCATCCTCCTTGCTGAACTGCTGGAGGTACTCCGTCATCGTGATTCCGCTACCGAACATCTTCGAGTTGTCCTTGGGGAAATACGAAAGAGAAGTAGTAACACCCCAGGTGTAGGAGCCTTCATCCGGCTCCATCTCGCCGCTGATTATCTGGAAGAGGACGGTCTTCGCATAGTGGTTGGGACCTACGAAGGCGACCTTCTCTCCGGGATTAATGACAAGGGAGATGTTGTCGAGGACTTTCTCGCCGTCTATGGTCTTGGAGAGGTTCTTTATCTCAAGAACGTTCTTCCCGATTTCCCTGTTGGGCTTGAAGGCAACGTAGGGGAAGCGGCGGGACGAGGGCTTGATATCGTCAATGGTGAGCTTGTCGATGAGCTTCTTGCGGCTCGTCGCCTGCTTTGCCTTCGCGACGTTCGAGGAGAAGCGCTGGATGAACTCCTTGAGTTCGGCAATCTTCTCTTCTCTTCTTTTCTTTTCGTCCTTCATCTGCTTTGCCGCAAGCTGGGATGACATGTACCAGAAGTCATAGTTGCCGACGTAGAGCTGGATTCGGCCGTAGTCGATGTCGCAGATATGTGTACAGACGGTATTGAGGAAGTGTCTGTCGTGGGAAACTACGATGACTGTGTTGTTGAAGTCCTCGAGGTAATCCTCAAGCCAGTGAATGGACTCGAGGTCGAGATGGTTCGTAGGCTCATCCAGCAGCAGGATATCTGGATTACCGAAGAGCGACTGCGCAAGGAGTACCCTGACCTTGAGATTGTCCTCGATCTCGCTCATCTTCTTCTCGTGAAGCGGTACCGGTATTCCGAGTCCGTCGAGCATCTGCGAGGCATTGGCTTCAGCCTCCCAGCCTCCGAGTTCGCTGAACTCTCCCTCGAGCTCTGCCGCCCTGAGGCCGTCCTCCTCGGTGAACTCCTCCTTGGAGTAAATCCGATCCCTCTCCTGCATGACGTCATAGAGGTGTCTGTAGCCCATGATGACTGTATCTATTACGCGGTAGTCGTTGTACTGGAAGTGATCCTGCTTGAGAGTTGCAAGTCTCTCCCCGGGGGTGACGATGATTTCTCCGCTGTCGGGTTCGATCTCTCCCGAGAGAATCTTGAGGAAAGTGGACTTTCCCGCACCGTTTGCTCCGATTATTCCGTAGCAGTTTCCGGGTGTGAACTTGAGGTTGACCTCCTTGAAGAGGACCTGTGTTCCGTATGAAAGCGAAATATTGGAAGCTGTAATCATGTATGCTGACCTCCGGCAAAAAAACAGGCAACGTCACCGTTGCCTTGAAATTAGTCCCTAGCAGAATCGAACTGCTATTTAGAGACTGAGAATCTCCCGTCCTAACCGTTAGACGAAGGGACCATTAAGCTGGGATGAAGGGATTCGAACCCCTAAAGGCAGAACCAGAATCTGCAGTGTTACCATTACACTACATCCCAATTAACGACAAGAGAACAATAAAGAAAAAAGGGATAAGTTTCAATACCTTTTCTGAAATTTCTCAATTGTTTTTGAAGGCTCTTACACGTGCCGAGGCAGTGAGCGTGTCGGTATCTCTCAGTCCGTCCGAGAGGTACCTGTACGCAAGGCCCGCAATCATGGCGCCGTTGTCGGTGCAGAGCTTGAGAGACGGGAAGGTAACGGTGTAGCCGCCCTTCTCGAGGTCCCTGAGTTCCTTCCTCAGAAGCGAATTCGCCGCGACTCCTCCGCCGGCGCTGACACGCGTAAGTCCCGTGTCCTTCAGGGCAAGCTTCACTCTCTTCATGAGAATCCCCACAGCCTGGCGCTGGAAGGATGCCGCAATATTCTCTTTCGTGTCCGCAGCGTCTCCGTTACGGAACTGGTCCTTCTGGTTGATGACGGCAGTCTTGAGCCCCGAGTAGGACATATCGTAGCGGTGCTTCTCCCTGTCGAGCGTGGGTCCGGGGAAGAGAAAGGCGTTGCTGTCACCCTTCTGACTGAGTCTGTCGATTACGACTCCTCCGGGAAAGCCCATCTCGTAGTATGCGGCGACCTTGTCGAAGGCTTCTCCGATTGCGTCGTCTATGGTCGTTCCGAGAACCTCCACGTCATCGTATGAATTGACGCGGCATATAACAGTGTGTCCACCCGAGACGAGGACTCCGAGGTACGGGTACTCGAGCGGATTCTCAATCTGGGAAGCGTAGAGATGCGCTCTTATGTGGTCTATTCCTATATAAGGTATTCCGAGTCCCTCGGCAAAACCCTTGGCAAAGTTGACGCCGACAAGAAGCGACCCCAAGAGCCCGGGTCTGTTCGTCACCGCCACTGCGTCGATATCCCCCTTCTTTATGCCGGCCTGCATTATCGCGGCAGTTACCACCTGCTCAATCCACTCCGTATGGAGGCGGGATGCAAGCTCGGGTACGACTCCCTGGTAGGGCTTATGAAGTTCGATCTGTGTGGCGATTACGTTGCTCAGTATCTCCCTGCCGTCCCTGAGCACCGCTGCCGAGCATTCGTCGCAGCTTGTCTCTATACCCAGTACAATCATACTTCCTCCTCATTGAGCTCTTCGGGACCTACGATACAGTATCCTCCGAGAAACATGATCTCGCTGATCTCCCTCGCCGAGAGCCCGCTCTCGAAGAGATAATCATATACCTTCTCATTCCACGGCATGCCGACGAGCGGACTCTTCTTCGAGAGATCCATCAGGCTTCTGATCTCCTCACTTTCCATGCAGAGTGCAGTCAGCTGCTGCGGATTAAGCTTGATTTCTTCCATTCTTCTTACTCCCCGTCCGGTTACATATAAGTTAAGCCGGAAATCATAAAAGGAAAAGCAACATGACAAGAATAATCAAAATGAATCTTAAATGAAAGAGCCGGAGAGAACTTTCTCCCCGACTCCATTCCCCCCGGAAAATCTAACTCCTTTTCTTCCTTTCACTATATGCCCGGCTCTCGTCACCCCAGTCCTCGGGAACGCTCACTCTCCGTCTTACCGAGGAAAGTACTTTACCGATCGACCTGTAGCAGATTTCCGTTCCCTCTCTGTCTGCCATGTAGTCCACCGCACTCTCCCTTCCGATTCCGATTCCTCCCGCTTCCTCGACGGCGTCGATGTTGGCTCCGAGGAAGATGAAAGTCCAGCCTTCCTTCTTCTTCTCCTCAACCATCTCCTTCACCATTGTGCGAGAATACTTCCGGCTTGCGTTCTCCATGCCGTCGGTCGTGATGACGAATACGGTTTTTCCGGGTCTGTCCTCATCCCGGATGTACCTGTGGACATTGGCGATGTGATGTACGGCCCCACCCACTGCGTCGAGAAGCGCCGTACAGCCTCGGACGTAGTAGTCCTGTGTTGTAAGGGGCTTCACATCCTCCAGTTTCACCCTGTCGTGAAGTACAGTGGAAAAGTTATCGAAGAGCACCGTGGAGACTAATGCCTGCCCCTCTTCGTTTCTCTGCCTTTCAATCATCGAGTTGAATCCTCCGATTGTGTCCTTCTCGAGCCCCGACATCGAGCCGCTTCTGTCGAGGATGAATACGATTTCCGTAAGATTGCTGTTCATAAGATAGACTCCTCCGTTCATTTACAGGAGAAGTCTATTATATATAAGAGGTATAGTGGTCGCCTTGAAAGCGACAATCACTTCTTGTAGCCGATGGGCACGAGGTCGAAGGCGAAGAGAGTCTCGTTGATTCGGAAGATGTCGTAGTCGCCCCTGTCAACGAAGTACTTCACGACTATGTCACGCTTATTCGAGTTCGTAAAGGAATAGCCGGCCTTTCCAACCATCTCCACGAGTTCGTCAAGCGGCAGCTCGAGTGCCACAGCGAAGGCGAGAGCGGTGCCCTTGCTCGGGGAGTAGTCGGGATTAGACATTATTTTGGAGAAGAGTCTGCGGTCGACATTGGCCTTCCTGTAGCATTCGACCTCGGTCATTCCCTTCTCGCGGATCTTGCGTCTGAGCATATCTGAAAAGCCTTCGTCAACGGCCTGGAGAGCCTTGTCGAGAGGAATGGAGCGAGAGGCACAAACTCTCCTTGACTCCGCTTTCATCCAGGGGATGTGGCCCTCGAAGATGGCTTCGTCTCCGAGCTGGGAGTACTTCATGCTCCTCGTGTTGTACTTCTCCTCGTCGAAGTAGTTGTCGTCTATGTACTGTCTGACGTCGTCGAAGAGCTCGGTGGAGATCTGAAAGGCCTTGCGGTCGAAGACTACAAGATAAATCAGAATGTCATCCTCCCTCTTCTCGAGGTACTTCCTCAGTGTCGACGAAGCCGTACGGAGCGCAAGATCCTTCGGGAAACCGTAGTAGCCCGCGGCCACGAGAGGAAATGCGACGGACTTTATTCCGAGTCTGTCGACTATTCTGAGGCACGACTCGTAGGAGCGTCTCAGTACCTCCTCCTCCCCGTTCTCACCTCCCCTCCAGTGGGGACCGACAGTCTGTATGATGTACTTCGCCCTGAGCTCATAGCCGTCCGTATAGACGGCCTCCCCCTCCGGACATTCGTCAAGTCTCATGCATGCGCGGGAGAATTCCCTCCCCGCCTTCATGTGAACAGTCCTGTCGAGACCGTTTCCCGGAAGGAGGCGTCGGTTCGTCGGACAGACGATGGCATCGCAGTCAAGTGTCGTTATGTCTGCTCTTATTATATTCAAAGGCATGGTTATATCTCCTCGATTGTGTCTATTCTGTCACTCTGCCAGTAGCGGCGGGTGTCAATGTCCATTACGGTAAGGTACCCCTCGGGAGAGGCGGCTCCCGTGTCAAGCGCGCAGATATGATACTTCTCACTCGTGAAGGGTCTGTCGCCGACTATCGAGTGGCCGACGAAGAGCGTGCGGGAGGTGTTTAAGGGATCACGGCTCATGTAGTCACAGCGGCTTCCCCATGCTCTTACCTTCTCTTCCACCCCGCGGCGGTAGTCTTCCCACTCTCTTCCTTCCTCTCTCGCCTTCTCCCAGAGCATTGCCGACGAGAGGTAGTCCCTGTCCCAGAGCTCTGGAGGTACGAGACGGAAATCAGGTGTTTCCTTCCAGTCCCTCGGATGTGTCTTTCTTTTGAGATTCGCGACTTTCCCGAAAAGCGCGGGTCCTCCGTGGACGATGAGGAAACTCCTGCCGCAGATTACGTACGGAATTCTGTCAAGCCAGGAAGATATCTCCTTCTTCCGGGAGTCGGGAAGATCCCTTAATTCATCGAGCGTCCTTATCCCTCCGTTGTTGTAGAGCCAGTTCTCGTCCTCGGTTCCGTTTTTCAGGTAATCCTGGAGCCAGGCATCATGGTTTCCCAGTACGGGACGGAAGGATGAAAGGGACATGAGGTATTCGATCGTTTCCAGGTTTCCCCTTCCCCTGTCGCAGAAATCGCCGACGGAGTAGAGGGTATCACAGCCGTCTCTGTAGTCTGCTCTTTCGAGAACTTCTCTCAGAGCCCGGCTTCTGCCGTGTATATCAGATATAATCAGCCTGCGTCCTTTCAAAATCCACCCCTTTTCTGTTATCAGACAGAAAGAAAAAGTTGTCAATGATTAATTTTTGGGCTACCCATTTGTCGAAGAATGCGTTATATTCTTCATGTTCGCCAGAATAGCTCAGTTGGCAGAGCGGCACCCTCGTAAAGTGCAGGTCATGGGTTCGACTCCCATTTCTGGCTGATTGCCCCGGTTAACGGGGCATTTTCAATCCTCCCTGAGCACGAAGAAAGTAAGACAGAACCCCAGAATACAGAGAATTATTCCTCCGACAAGGCCCCATCCGGGCTCTATGGGCGGGAAGACAGAGGGAAGAGATCCCAGAACAAACCCCAGGATCACTGGAAATGTTACTGAAGGAAAACGTTCCATACACTTCTTGAGAATCCCCGTAAGAAGGAAGACTCCGAGTACGACGCCGAGAGCAAGCGGGACAAGCGGCAGGAAATCGAGAGCGGAAAGACAGGAGAGAATCCAGTCGTAGAGCCCGAGGACGACAAGAAGATACGTTGTCGATATCCCAGGAAGTACGAACCCCACCGAGACGACGACTCCCGCAAGAACCTGGACTACCGCCCCTTCCCCACCGGCATTTATCGCCATGGGAACGTAGCTCAGAGCAAAGACTGCGGCAATGCCGATAAGGGAGAAGAAGATGCAGGGCCACGTGCGTTTTGTCAGCCTGCACTTTCCGACTATCATCGGCATCGACCCCGTGACTACACCGATGAAAAAGAACATAACAAGAGAATAGTAATTCTTCAGGAGCCACGAGAGAAGAGGCGATGCAGCAACAGCTCCCACGAGGCCGCAGCCTCCGCACATGAGAAGAAACAGAAAGGACCTGAGAAAGTTCCTTCCGAGAAGCTCCGGAACTGCAGATATAAGCCTGTCGTAGAGTCCGAGGACCATAGCCATCGACCCGCCCGATACTCCCGGCACCGTCATCGTGGCACCGACTATGAATGATTTCACTCCGTCCGATACAATTCTCTTCTTTTCCATTCCTTCAAAATAGCACATATGCAGCAAAGATTGAATTAAGACTCAGAGTCCCATCTTCATTCCGCAGCAGATTGAAAAGACAGGCTTTTTCTTCACTATCCGGTGCTCTGCCCCCATCCCCGCATATACTCTCAGGAATCCCTCTTCGTCCGTGTTCGCTCCGATGTCGACTCTGACACCCGGTGCATAGTCGACTCCGTCGCCGGTCATCACAGAAACGGAGAAAGAGCTGAGAAGATCGACGAAGAAGTTCCCGTCGAAGTCGACACAAGCTCCGGTAAGAAAGGCGAAATCAAACAGGACTGCACTTTGTGATGCATTGAATCCGACATCCGACCTGAAATCCAGAGAGAAGGATACGGGAGAGGTCTTTTCTCCCATTACAGTCCCGACATCAAGATATCCCGTGAGGAACGCTCCTTCTTCACCCGGAGAGATAATGAGGCTGCTTCCGATTCCGAGAGTGAACGCAGACGAGAGCGCAGAGAGAGGCGCGAGAAAAAGGAGGAACACAACAGCGGAAACAGGTAATTTCTTCACCAGGAGAGTATAGAAAATCCTCCCCCTTCGAAGGAAGAGAGAGGAATGGAGAAAAGGAATAATCAGTTCTTCTTTTCCGCTTCGATTGCAGCCTGAGCAGCCGCAAGTCTTGCAATAGGTACTCTGAAGGGTGAACACGATACGTAGTCCAGGCCCGCATTCTGACAGAATGCGATGGTCTTCGGATCTCCTCCGTGCTCGCCGCAGATTCCCATCTTCATATCGGGTCTGACGCTGCGTCCGAGTCCTACAGCCATCTTCACGAGCTTGCCCACTCCTCCGAAATCGATAGTTGCGAACGGATCGTAGTCGTAGAACTGCTTGTCCTGGTCGTTGACGTAGTGAGTGAGGAACCTTGCCGAGTCGTCACGCGAGAAGCCGCATGTCATCTGAGTCAGGTCGTTCGTTCCGAACGAGAAGAACTCTGCGCTGCCGGCGATTTCGTCTGCCGTGAGAGCCGCTCTCGGGACCTCGATCATAGTACCGATCTGATAAGGAATGACAAGATTCTGCTCGCTGAAGACCTTCTCGATTTCGTCAACTGCGTTCTTTCTGCAGTAGTTGAACTCCTTCCAGATGCCGACAAGCGGAATCATGATCTCGGGGTGTACTCTGAAGCCCTTTCTCTTCGTGTTGATTGCAGCTTCCATGATGGCCCTTACCTGCATTCTCAGGATTTCGGGATAGATTACCGCGAGTCTGCAGCCTCTGAAGCCGAGCATCGGGTTGAATTCATGGAGTTCGTTGCACTTTCTTGCAATCTCCTCGGGGCTGATTCCCATCCTGAGAGCCATCTCGTGACGCGATGTGTGGTCGTTCGGGAGGAACTCATGGAGCGGCGGGTCGAGAAGTCTGATGACAACCGGCAGTCCGTTCATAGCCTCGAAGATTCCCTCGAAGTCGTCTCTCTGCATGGGAAGAAGCTCATTGAGAGCACTCTCTCTCGCTCTTGTATTGTCTGCGAGAATCATCTTGCGCATGCTGAAGATTCTGTCGCCGCCGAAGAACATGTGCTCTGTGCGGCAGAGACCTACGCCTTCTGCTCCGAGAAGGATTGCCTGGTGGGCGTCCTTCGGGGTGTCTGCATTGGTTCTGACGGACATCGTCTTGATTTCGTTCACGTATTCCATGAACTTTCTGTAGTCCTGGTAGAGGATGGATTCGCTCTCCATCATCGTGCCTTCGAGAACCTGCATGATTTCACTCGGCTTTACATCGATCTTCCGGGCGTAGACGTTGCCGGTGAAGCCGTCGATTGACATGTAGTCGCCTTCCCTGAGCTCCTTACCGTTGATCTTGAGAGAATGCTTGGGCTCGTTGACTTCGATTGCGCTGCAGCCGGAGACACACGGGCATCCCATGCCTCTTGCGACGACTGCTGCATGGCTTGTCATACCGCCGCGGCATGTCACGATTCCCCTGCTGACAGCCATTCCCCCGATATCCTCCGGGCTTGTCTCGACTCTGACAAGAAGGACATCCTTTCCTTCCTTTGCAGCCTTCTCCGCATCATATGCATTGAAGTAGATCTGTCCGCATGCTCCGCCGGGAGATGCGTTGAGGCCCTTTGCATCGGGTACGATTCCCTCGTCCCTTATGATTCTGTTGTCGAGAATGGGAGCGAAGAGCTTGTTGAATTCACCTGCCGGGACACGTGAAACAGCGGTCTTCTTGTCGATGAGGCCCGCTTCGACCATCTCGACCTGGCTTCTGATCCAGCTGAAGATGCTTCTCTTTCCGTTTCTTGTCTGAAGCATGTAGAGCTTGCCTTCCTGGATGGTGAACTCGAGGTCCTGCATGTCGTGGTAGTGCTTCTCGAGAGTGTCTCTGATTGCGCAGAGCTCAGCATATGCATCGGGGTTTACCTGCTCGAGTGTAGTGATGGGCTGGGGTGTCCTTATTCCCGCAACGACATCCTCACCCTGTGCGTTCATGAGGTACTCGCCGAAGAACTTGTTCTCTCCCGTGGACGGGTCACGTGTGAATGCAACACCCGTACCGCTTGTCTCGCCCATATTGCCGAAGACCATGGCCTGTACGTTGACTGCAGTTCCCAGGAGGCCGCGGATGTCGTTCATCATTCTGTACTTGATTGCTCTCTCGTTGTTCCAGCTTCCGAATACGGCGTCGATTGCCTTGAAGAGCTGGTACTGGGGATCCTCGGGGAACTCCTCACCGGTGTGCTTGCGGTAAATGATCTTGTAGCGCTTGATGACTTCCTTGAGGTTCTCGGTGTCGAGCTCTGTGTCGAAGACCTTGTTGTTCTCATCCTTGACGGACTGGAGAGCGGACTCGAACTTTGAATGAGGAACTCCCATTACGACGTCGCCGAACATCTGGATGAAGCGGCGGTAGCTGTCCCATGCGAAACGCTCGTTGTTCGTCTTCTCGATGAGAGCCTGGAGAGAGTCGGGATTGAGACCGAGATTGAGGACTGTGTCCATCATGCCAGGCATGGACTGTGCGGCACCAGAACGTACGGAAACGAGGAGAGGATTCTTCCTGTCTCCGAGCTTTGCGCCCATGAGTTTTTCCAGTCTTTCGAGATTCTTCAGTACCTCATCCCTCATTCCGTTGGGATACGATCCGTTGTGCTTGTCGAAGAAGGCACACGCTTCTGTCGTGATTGTGAATCCGGGAGGTACGGGAAGGCCGATGCTTGTCATTTCAGCAAGATTGGCACCCTTACCGCCGAGAAGATTTTTCATGTCACCGGTTCCTTCGGCCTTTCCTTCGCCGAAGAAATACACATACTTTTTCTCTTCCATGTGATTTTTCCTGTCTCTTTTTTAGTTTTAAGCTTGAATATGTTACAAGAGAAACATCCACAGGTCAATGAAAATCTTAACATGGAAGGTCTAATTTAAATTGATATAAGGAAAAAAGAACGATAAAAACAACAGGAACAGACAAATGTCTGTTTTTCCGGAATCTGAGATAAACCGCAAAAAAAAGAGGACGGGCCTACAACAAGGTAAAATCCCGTCCCTTTTATTACTATTTTTTACAATTACACGGCATTGTAGTATTCAAGACCCATGCTTTCCCCGTTACGTCTCAGCTTGTCGAGAGCTGACTTCTCGATCTGCCTGATTCTCTCCTTCGTAAGAGAATACTCCACGCCTATTGCGCTCAGGCTCATCGGCTCCTCATCGCCGAAACCGTATCTTTTCATGATGATGTCCCTTTCCTTGTCGGAGAGAGTCGAGAGAAGGGCCTTCACATCCTTCGAACACATATGGTCGATCATCTGGTTCTCCGGGGATTCCGTCGTGTCGCCGACGAACGAATCATAGGATGCGCTGTCGTCATCGCTGTTTGCGTCGCCCTTTATCGGAGCATCGAGGCTGATCATCTCGCGTGTTATGTCGAGAAGCGTCCTGACCGTATCTCTGTCGAGTCCGCTCTCCTCTGCGATTTCCTCGACTGTCGGACTCACGATTCCCTTCTCCGTCATGAGTGCGTTCTTCGCCTTCATGATCGTATTGAACTCGTTTGTTCTGTTAAGCGGAAGCCTCACGGGGCGTGACTGATCCGAAAGCGCCTTGAGGATGGACTGTCTGATCCACCACACTGCGTACGAGATGAAGTGATATCCCTTCTCCGGTTCGAACTTGTCGATTGCCGTCAGAAGCCCGATATTGCCTTCGTTGATGAGGTCCTCGAGCGGGAGTCCCTGGCCGCGGTACTTCTTTGCGATTGTGACGACGAACCTCAGGTTTGCCTCAGCGATTCTGTCGCGTGCCTTCCTGTCTCCGTTCTTCGCTCTGACTGCAAGGTCATATTCCTCATCCTTGTTCAGAAGCGGAATACGGTCGATCTGTCTGAGATAGAGGGAGAGAACCTCGTTGTCCTGAGATGAATAGAGTGAAGTGTTTTTCTTAGCCATGACGCTGCTCCTTGTCTAAGATAATGCAATTAGCGTGCCATTTTCTGCTATTTACTTTAAACAGAAAAAGATAACCGACAATAATAAATATGAATACTGAAAGAAATCTGTGTCATTACAACACAGAAGAGTCACCGGGCCTCCATTCTGTCCCGTTTTGACACACTTCGGAGAGAACCTCTCCCTTCTGTGTCACTTTGAAACAGAAGACTTCTTGTCCATTACCGGAAATACTATTTCGACTGATTCAAGGATGTTCATCCTTCCGCTGTCGGATACGGGGATATCTGAATGTTCGATGGCATCTACAGTCTCGTCGTAGACCATTCCGATTAGAGACGACACCATGTCGCCTTCGCAGAGGGAAAGAAGATAGTTCTTCTTCTCGGTAAGGTATGTTGCCATCTGATAGCGGTAGAACGCAGTGAACTCCTTGGTTCTGTGACAGGACGGAAAGAAGAGAGAGACGTAGAGCTCGAAGGCCTCCTTGAGCCTGTGGCTCCTGGCCGCACTCACGGCATCACGGTATCTCTGGGTTCTTGCATTATCCATCTTTCTGCATCCTGACTACACATAAGATAACGATGAAAATGAAAACGACAAGTAAAATCTGCAAAAAGGGAGGCATTGCCTCTCCATGCGTTATATAAATGGGAAAGGGAGCGAAAGGTTACAGAAAAAAACGGAAATTTCCCCTTGCCGGTCCCCTTCTCTTTTCTTATATTCAATAGCGTGAACACGGTTCACCCTACAATAATAAAATAAGAGGTAAAGATATGAAGATCATTCCACTCGGAGAAAGAGTACTTTTAAAGGCAAAGGAAGCAGAGAAGAAGACAGCAAGCGGCCTCTTCATCCCGCAGACTGCACAGGAGAAGACACAGATTGCCACAGTCGTAGCTGTCGGCGATGACGAGAACATCAAGGTCAAGGTCGGTCAGACTGTACTCCATGACAAATATGCAGGCACACAGATCAAGGACAACGGTGAAGACTACCTCATCGTCAATTCCGGTGATATCCTCGCAGTCATCGAGTAAAGATCAGAGTATT
>CAVILL010000014.1:0-37470 GCA_963643635.1 Sphaerochaetaceae bacterium
ACCGACACGAATACCGACACGAATACCGACACGAATACCGACACGAATACCGACACGAATACCGACACGAATACCGACACGAATACCGACACGAATACCGACACGAATACCGACACGAATACCGACACGAATACCGACATGGAAACCCGGTAAAAGAAAACCCGGAGAACAAAACCCCGGGCTGAAAATCAGAACCTGCCGCCGCGTCCGCCGTGCGAAACACCGGAGCGCGATGTGTGACTGGTCGTATGGTGACTCTTGCCACCACCTCCTCCGCTGCTGCTGTTCTGGACTCTTCTTATTCTTACAACATTCGAATAGAGGAAAATATCCTTACGGGTGGTGAGTGAGAAGGAATCCTTCACGACATAGTCGTCGGCAGAGCACTCGAGTCCCGTGTTCTTCAGTTTCTTCTTCTGCGAATTCACATACAGATAAGATATGAATGCACCGATTGCAATGGAGAAGAAGAGCGGAGCTCCCCAGTGGAAGGTATTCCTGTCGTTGTATGCGTCGACGTCGCTTTTAACGACCCACTCACCGTCGTCTGCAAGCGCTTCGTTCTCGTAGTCAGAACGCGGAGAGTAGTCGGAGCATACCTTCACGTAGTTCGCCCAGGATGAGAATGCCCTGTAGTACTCTCCGTCCGAAAGATACGGAAAGAGCACATCAGACAGACTGTCATCCGAGAGTGCATAGTCGTCCAGGGCATACATCGCATACCCCGTTGTCGATATGTAATACTCCATCTCTCCCATGTTGATGAAGAAGCAGACTCCGTCCTCCCCGTACTCCGGTTTCTCGATTACATAATCGGCATAGTCGGAAGTGGTGTAACCGTGCGAGGATGTGTCGGTTACGATGACACAGCTTATTCCCGTCTCCGAGCTCACATTCTCCAGAAGTGTCTCAAGCTCCGTGCGTTCGCTCTCTGTAAGAAGTGCGGCGTCATCGATGAGGTATTTCCCGGCATTGAGAGAGAAAACTGTCAGAGCAAATGCGATAAGTATTATGAACTTTTTCATTTTCCCTCCTTAAAGAGTTGAAACCAGATAGAAGATGAGGAAGACGACGGCGGCGATTGCTGCTGTTCCTGTTCCCCACCATGTAAGAGCCTTCTTCCTATCGAGAGGAAAATCACCCACGAACTTTCCCGTCTGGCCGTTCACTGCATAGAGATAGGTCTTTCCCTCCCACTTCGTATTTAGAAGCCATACCGGAAGGAGGGCATACTTACACTCTCCTCCGTTGAAACTGACGCTCTCCGTCTCTACCTGGGGCAGAGTGAAGCCTTCGGTAGTCGTTCGGAAATGCTTCTCGACGGAGACCTTCGCCCTCTCGAGAGCCCTCGGCTTGCTTTCCTCCGACGAGACATCGTACTTGTCTGCAAGGAAGCCGGAGAGGTATGCCGTCTGGAAGTCCACCGCACCGGAGTAGTCATAGGGTCCCAGGGCCTCCATGATCTCATCGCTCATGTTCTTGCTTCCGTCTACCGGAATCTTCTCGAACGAGACGTTTCCGCCCCGCTGCAGGAGATAGTGGTTCGTCTTCGTATATGTATAATGCGGATCCACCCATGTCTCGACAGTTGTCGCCTTGTAGGTAATCGAGGCGTCGGCTGCAGATGAGTAGAGCCATACGGGTACGTAGACGCCCTTCACTTCCTCGAGATGGTTCTCATCCGTGAAGGCCTTGTTGAGAAGCTTCTTACCCTTGAGACTTTCTTTAAACCTGCTTACGGCCTCCTTCCTGTCTATTCTGAACGGAATGACGAGGTCGGGCTTGAGAGCCCCCTCGAGCTTGTCCGTCAGGATGACGTTGTTCGAGCAGTACGGACAGACAGTGCTTGCGAGAGTCTCGTTGGTGATTATCTCGCCGCCGCAGGAGGAGCAGACGTAGTGCCTCAGGCCGTCGTCGTTCCATTCGGTCTGCTCAGCCTTTATGTCCCCGCCGTCCGTCTTCGCATTCTCCTCGGAGAGCACATCGTCGTATTCCTTCAGGCTCTCGACATCGAATGTGGAGTCGCAGTAGGGACATTTCATCTTCTGCGTGGCGGAGTCGAATTCAATCGTTCCGCCGCAGCAGGGGCATTTGTATTCTCTTGTCACTTCTCGATGTCCTCGTCTCCGAACCTGTCACCGCACTGGGGGCAGAAGCGCGGGGGCTTCGTCGGGTCTGCGGGAGTAAAGCCGCAGTTCGAGCAGCGGTACTTCACGACTTCGGGCTTCTTCGCGCCGCATTCGGTGCAGAACTTTCCGTAGTTCTCGGTACCGCATGAGCACTTCCAGGATGCCTTGGAAACCTCGGGCTTCTTCCTGCCGCAGTTTGCGCAGAAGAGTCCCGTGTTCTCCTCACCGCATGAACACTTCCAGCTTCCCGCCGTCTTCTGCGGAGCCGCAGCATACGTCTGAGGCGCAGTCTGCTCCTGGGCAAAGAGGGAGTTTGCGTTGATTCCACCCGCATTCTGGGCCATTCCCATGCCCATGAAGCCGGTCATCGCTCCGGAAGCATTGTTGGCTGCATCCTTCATCGCAGCAGCCTGTGCCTCGACGAGCGTTCCCCTTGCCATTGTTGCAGAGCTCATCATGTAAGCCTTCTGGGCACTCTGAATCATTTCGGAAATATCATCGGGAACCGTGAGGGAGTTGATTGCTACGGAACTGATGGAAAGACCGCGGGCGTCACTCCACTTCTTCGTAAGCTCGGCGTTCATCGCATCCTCGAGCTCCTTCGTATGGTTTACGATCTGGTAGGGCCTCAGGGAGAGATCGCTGAGCTTTCCGAATGCCGGCTGGAGAGCGGAGATGAACTCGCTCTTGAGCTGGGAGTCAATCCTGTCACGTGTATAGGAATCCGCCATGTTGCCGCAGAGATTAGTGTAGAATGTCATCGGGTTTGTAATCTTATAGGAATAGACACCCGAGCACCTCACTGCAGCATCGAGATCGAGGTTGAGCTTTGCATCCACGACACGGAACGGAACGGGATTTGCAGTACCGAACTTGTTGTCGATGATTTCCTTCGTATTGAAGTAGTAGACCCTCTGGTCGCTTCCCTCGTCACCGCCGTAGGTGAATCTTCTTCCCATCGTCTTGAACATCTCGACAATGCCCTTCCCGAGGGAGCCTGCGAATATGCTGGGCTCCGACGACTTGTCGTATGTGTACTTTCCGCTCTCTGCGCAGAGTTCGACGACCTTGCCGTTGTCGACAATCATCATGCACTGTCCGTCAGCAACGACGATTCCGGATCCGTTCGAGATGATGTTGTCGCTTCCCTTCGTGTTCGATGTTCTGCCGTTTGTTCTCTTCGTTCCTCTTACGGCGAGAGTGTCACCGTCGAGGGCCTCGCAGTAAAAATATTCCTTCCACTGATCGGCCAGTGTTCCGCCTGCCGAGCCCAGTAATGCCTTGATAAGTCCCATAGGGTCCTCCTGTAATTATTAAAAGTGTATCATAAAATATCGGTAAAAACAGATTTATTTTGCCTCAAAATTGAAAATATCTCCGCTCTCTACCAGGGTCATCCCGATGCTTTCGGCAAATTTCCAGGCATTGTCGGTAAAACCGTTGAATGAAAAATACCAGTAAAAGACATTTCCTCCTCCGGCAATCTCCCTTATATCCTTCGAAATATGCTTCTTCAGGTCAGCAGTGTCCGCCTCTCTCTTCCTGTACTTGCATTCCCCGCTGATCAGGTTTCCCTTTCCGTCACTCAATACGACGTCTATTTCAGTCATTCTGTTCCACCATCTGCCGCATTTCGTGAAAAGGAAGGGAAGTGAGAGCTCCATGTTCCGCCTCTTCATGTATTCGATGCACACATCTTCGAATGTGAATGAGATGAACTCATCAAGGCGCGGTTCTATCAGACGGCGGTAGACCGTTTCCGCGTCTCCGAATTCAAGAAGGGAGTAGTTCGGGTATACAAAGGCATACCAGAAACGGAAGAAGGCATTGCACAGTCTGTAGATTCCCCGCTGGAAATTCGTTCTGTCCCCTCTTCCTGAGTCAAGCGGAAGCTCTCTCTCGACAATACCCAGTTCGATGAGATTCCTCAGGTATACGCTCAGCTTGCCCTTGTCCGTCATGGTATCGTCCAGAATTTCGGAGAACTTCGTCTTTCCCGAGGCAATGGAGGAGATTATCGAGTTATACATCATGGGCTCCCTGAGTTCCTGCTTGAGAAGGAATTCGGGCTCGGAATATAGTACGGCACCCTTCTTCAGAACGGCATTCACGATGTTGTACTCCAGGCTCTTCTCCGTATTGAACTGCTCCAGATAGTACGGCACTCCGCCGCATATTCCGAATGCTGTCATTTTCTCAGCGGGAGTATACCCTTCGAGGAACTGCACGGCATCATAGAAGGGCATCTCCGCCATTCTGTAAATTCCCGTAGCTCTGCCGTAGAGAGGATTCTTCTCCGCGAGAACCTCCTTTTCCATGAAACTCACCGCGCTGCCGCAGAGGATGATCATCACATTCTCATCCTTCAGAATACCGTCCCAGAGCTTCTGAAGCACCGACGGAATCTCTGAATTCCCCATTACCATGTAAGGGAACTCATCGACAACAAGAATGCTCTTTCCGTTTTCATTGCGGGGAAAATCCTTCACTGAAAGGAATGCCCTCTCCCAGTCCTCGAAGACCGAGACATACTCGCTGAATCTGAATACTGAAGATACGGCAGCACTGAAGAACCTGAGCTGTCTTCTGTCCTCAGTCTGCGTGCAGGTATAGAGAACAGCCTTCTTTTCCCTGCAGAATTCCTTTATGGTTTCCGTCTTGCCTATTCTCCTCCTGCCGTATATGACGACGAGCTCGGACTTCTTCGACGAATATTTCTCCTCAAGAAAGGAAATCTCCTTCTCTCTTCCTATGAATCTGTTCATGATATTACCGTAATAATATAATCACGATTTGTCGAATTACGATTATACAGACAGATGAACGGGAGAATGGTTCAACAAAGCGCCGCAAAGTGACAGAATGAAGGCATGAAGCTGACAGTACTCGGAAGCGGCAACGCACAGGCTACAAGGATATACAACACATGTCTTCTCCTCGAGAACGGAGGAGAGAGGATGCTCGTCGACGCGGGAGGCGGCAATACGATTCTTCCGCTCCTCGAGAAGAAGAACATCCCCCTTACGTCAATCGGGAGCATCTTCATCACCCACGGTCACATAGATCATCTTCTCGGGTGCTTCTGGATTATCAGGCGCATTGCGGAGGAGATGAACAAAGGAAAATACGAAGGCACCTTCACAGTCCACGTCCACGAGGAACTCGGAGCTTTCATCGTTTCCTTCTGCAGGGCAACGCTCACGAAGAAGATCTGCGCCCTCTTCGGGGAGAGGATTATCTTCGCCCCCAACCGTGACAGGGAATCCTTCCCCGCCCTCGGGGGAACTGTAACTCCCTTCGACATAAAATCCACGAAGCTCAGGCAGTTCGGCTTCGTGTACGAAGGAGAGGGAACAAGGCTTGTCGATGCGGGAGACGAACCGCTCTCAGAGGAGAACTTCGACCTTGCATCAGGCGCAGACTGGCTAACGCACGAAGCCTTCTGTCTCTACGCTGACAGGGAGGTCTACCACCCCTACGAGAAGAACCACAGCACGGTAAAGGACGCTTCAGAACTTGCCGGGGCTCTCGGGATAAGAAACCTCATTCTCTATCACACGGAGGACAGATCCGGTGTGGAGACAAGAAAGGAGCGCTATTCGAAGGAAGCTGAAGAATACTTTCCGGGAAGAGTCTTCGTCCCCGACGACGGGGATGAAATCATTCTGTCGCGCTGACGAACTTCTTCACTTCCTCTGTATACCTTTCCCTGTTTACAAGGTAGCTCTCGGCATGCCCCGCACCTTCAATGGGGACGAGCGTCACCCTCTCCGGAGCGGCGTCTCTTATCTCCTCGCTCATACGGAAGGGAACGAGATGGTCGTCGGTTCCGTGGATGATGAGAACCGGAACACTGCTGTTTCTCACAGCTTCGACGGCCCCGCGGGACGAGAGCATGAAGCCTCCCCAGAGAGATGTGGTGAGATTGACAAACCACCTGAGGGCTTTCGGGGAGAAGCCGTGTGACGAAAGTACCTTGTCCGTGATTGCACGCGACGACGTGTACGGACAGTCCGCGATTATTCCCCTTACGTTGCTCGAGGAAAGGGAATCGGAAGAGTAGAGCACGGTGTGTGCTCCCATCGAAATACCCATGAGGTAGATCGGGGTATCCTTTCCGTTCCTCTCTTTCACCCACTCCATCCACTTCAGAAGATCCCCCTTCTCCTTCACGCCGAAGGTGACCGTATGGCCTTCGCTTCCCATACAGCCGCGCTGGGAGATGAGGAGGACATTCATTCCGAGTTCCATCATCAGCGGTCCGCCGCCCGAGAAGTCCATGAGCGACACTCCCCTGTAGCCGTGGGCGCAGATTGCCGTGGGAGCAGAGGGAGAGGACGAGGGATAATATCTTCCCTCGAGTCTGAGGCCGTCGGGAGACGTTGTGTAGACCATCTCGCACTTCCTGGCAGCCATGCTGTTCGTCATTTCGGCGATCTTCATCGCATATCTGTAGTGTCCGTTCATCCATTCGATATCGTTCTGGTGCTTCACCGGTGTATAGAACGACTTTCTGTAGACGATGTATGAAGCCAGAAGAACAAACAGGACGAGAGAGAAAAGTACAATGAGAAATACAGCCATCAGAATACTCCGTTGTTGAATGAGACGGTGAAATGGAATCCATCGCCGGGGGAATATGTTACACCCGCTTCGAGGTTCATGGAAAGACGCGTGAGGTACCCGGCGAGAGGCGAGAAGCCGAGAGAGAGGGAGAGCGAATAGATATCGCTGTATGAGAGGCTCTCCAGAGCAAAAGTCCCGCCGTACGAGAAGAGAAGATCAACATTCCTCAGGTACATGCACATAAACGGCACGGACTTCTGGATTTCGTATGTAAAGAGGTACAGGCCCGCGCCGGCCGTGACGAGAGGAGCCTCCACGTTACCCACCTTCAGATGCAGTGTCAGCGGGAGGTTGTAACTCATGCACGCTGTCGACTGAAGCGGAAGAAGACGCGGAACAAGAAGCGCGATTTCAAGCGACGGAGAGAGGTTCTCCACCGTCACCTTCATTCCCCACCCCGCATTCTCGTGGCGGCCCTTTCCCGCCGAGTGCGAGGAGGAGTAGAGAACAGAGAAGGTGTTGAGAAACGCTCCTTCAAGGTTTCTGTACGCAAGGCTCACCTCGTCAGATATCCCCACATACCTTGTATCTGACGAAAGGTACCACCTGTAGCTTCCGCTGAAATCCAGCTCCGCGTCGACAATGCCGTTTCTGTAAGACGAAGTAAACGAAGAAGAGAAGTAACTCTTCCACATGTAGCCGAGAGACATGAATACCGAGGAGTTTCCGTAATTCCATCCCGAGGAGAACGAGAGAGTGTGGCTCTCCGTGGGATCTGTTGTGATGTAAGTCACTCCGGGGCCAGAAGAGGAGCCGAGAAGCGTACCCGATGCGTCTCCGAGCGGTAGAAGGAGGCCCTTCTTCATATATGAAAGAGGAATGTACCTCTTTCCGCCGGGAGATACGTTCTCCTCGCCCTTTGAGGGCCAGAATGCTCTGACGGATGCTTCATTTTCATTTCCCGTTGTCAGAGAAGACGAGGCGCTTATCTTCCTCCCGGAGAAGTATGACGAGACGAACCAGATTCTTCCGTCCGTCTTCACCGGATAGTACACGCCTCCGTCGAATTCGTCGGATGAGAGAGAGTAATACCACTTCCCGTCTCTGCTCACAAGCTCGCCGTACTTCATGAAGGAGGAGGTATCTGCTGTCCGGGCATACGAGAAGGCAAGCGTTCCGTCGTCAGAAAGAGAGACAGACGAGAGCGTAATGTCCTCTCCCACACTTATGACGGACACCTCACCCGTTTCCGTATTCACGTAGAGAAAACCGTACTTTCCCTTCTGTGAGATGACGAACAGAGCTTCGTTTTCCGAGAGAGCGCATCCCGTACCCATTGTTACAGCCCGTCCGAGCGGGAAAGACGAAATCACGCGGCCGTCCGGAAGCGCGACAAGGTCCATTCGGTAGTCCCTGTCCTCTTCCGTAACGAGAAGCGCCTCACTGTCGGAGAGCAGCACTCCCGTGAAGTAATCGTCATACTCTTTCCTTTCCGTTCCGTCCGTTCTCTCGAGTATTACGCTCCTCTCGGAAGAACCGACATAATCAGTAAGGATGAAGGACGGAGAAATGGAGAGAGTCGAGGAGCCGGAGGTAACCGTTTTCAGCTTCTTCTCTCCGTCAGCGTTTATTTCATAGAATCCTGAAGACGTGTAATCGAGTGCGTAGAGCTTTCCGTCATATACTGTGAGACTGCTCCAGCTTCCCCAGCCCGTTATGTTCTCCGCTTCCTTCACATCCTGTGGGAGGGAAAGGGACGAAAGAAAATCCTCCCAGGCGTCTGTTATCTTCATGCCGTAGGTACGGCGGAAGACCGAGCCGGAAGTACTCAGGAGCGGAAAGAGACAGCATTCTCTTATGAAGGATGAGAGCTTCTCTTCGCCGTACATCTCCGAGAGGTATTCGAGAAATCTTCCCCCCACGACGTACGGGAGCGTCCCCGAGGGCGTTATGTCGCGTCCGCCCGTGATGTCGTACCACCCCGGAGTTGTCTTTTCAGATGCAATCTGATTGACGATGTAGAGGGCCTCCGGACTGTTGAGTCTTCCCTCCCCCGAGCGGCTCTCCATGTAGACTGCGATTCCTTCTGTCAGAGCCTGGTTCATCAGGAGGTTTCCGGGAATGAACGCGTCCCCGAAGATGGAGGAGAAGAATTTCACGAGGGGGCTCTTGATCGAGGAGGTGAATGCATGGGTGAGCTCGTGACGGAAGGTAAGCGTGAACGGGTTCTCCGCATTCGAGAGAAGGGTGAGAGGATTTTCTGTCACATACATTATTATATGTGAGGATGTGTATGCCGTGTAGTAGGCATTGTAGTCCTTCGCGTCGGCTTTGAAATAGACGGGGATGTGCAGCTGGGGGTCAGTGGAGAAGAAGGCCGCGAGGTCCGAGTAGTAACTCTCGGCAACCGCGATGATTTCCGAGGCGCTTTTCTCCGTTTCATCGGAGTAGATGAAATCGAAATGCTCCGTACTCACCACATACTCCCCCGCCGTCAGCGGGAAAAGGAGGAGCAGGAAGACAGAAAAAAGGGAAAGTGTTCTCTTCATAGACGGAATTATATCTTCCGGGAGCACCGCACTCAATGGAATGACACGCCCTTCTCTTTTCTCTATCATGTTCCCATGATGATTTTCGACTCACACTTCCATCTTCTGAGCATGCTTGAAAAGGGAATGGATACCTCACTCCCGGAGGATATCACGGGAATCGAGTGCGGAACGGTACCCGATGATGCGGCAAAGAGAATCGCCCTCGTCGGAGAGAGACGGAGCGTGTTCCTCTCGATGGGCGCCGGTCCCTGGTGCACGGCAGAGAGCTGGCCGTTTTCAGTCGACGATACAATCAAAAAACTCGGAAGGGAGATAGAAGAATACGGCGCAGATGCAGTCGGGGAATGCGGCTTCGACTTCCACTGGAAGGACTACGGAAGCCCGGAGGAGCAGGAGAAGCTCTTCCTTTACCAGGCACATCTTGCGAAAGAACTCGGTGTTCCCCTCATCATCCACTCGCGCGACGCCGACGAAATGCTCCTGAAGCACCTCGACGTAATCGGCGGGAGAACGATAATGCACTGCTTCTCCTCCGGCCGCAGCATGATGCTGAAGCTTCTCGAAAGGGGGGCATACATATCTTTCGCGGGGAATGTGACATATAAAAACAGTAAGGATATTCAGGAGGCGGCAGCAGAGTGTCCCCCGGACCGCATCCTCTACGAGACCGACTCGCCCTACCTCACTCCCGTCCCCAGGCGCGGGGAGCTCAACCGCATGGAGAACACGGAGTACACACTCGACTTTCTCGCTTTTCTGAGAGGTGAAGAGAGGGAGGAACTCAAGAGGAACGTAACCGCCAACTTCAGAAGATTAATGAAGAACGGAGAAAGTGTAGTACGACGTGACTGAGGAGGAAAACAGCGCTTCTCTTATCATACGGCTCCAGTCGTAGTGAAGGGAGATGACGCTTTCGAGAGATACAGCGCCGACGGCATACCTCTCGTCCATGACGACGCGGGACGTGGTATTGCGGTAGAGCGACGACGAGGAGAGGGGATCGGTGATGATTACGGCGTAGCAAGCGTCGCTCTCCTCGGTAAGCTTCTCCTCGTTGACGACGGACACCCTCTCTGTGTATGTGATACTCCCGAGGGACGGGTACCTGCCGCTGAGGGACGAGAACAGAAGTGCGTTCTCCACACTCATGTCATCGTAGACGAATGCGACATATTCATCCCCGAAGGCTGTAAGGAACGAGGAATACATCTCCTCGCGGGAGAAACCGGTTTCAATCTCCTCCCCGTCCTTCACCATCGTGTAGAAGGCGTAATGCTCTCCCGTCTCCGATTTCGAGTACGGAGTGTAGATGTAGAGCGGGCACTTCTTCATCTTTTCCAGCATCGACACTTCCCCGTCGCTCCGTGATACAACAAAAAAACCTGCATTGAAGAAGGACGGACGGGAATAACGGGACGAATATTCCTCCATTTCCGAGGGATAGACATAGACGACGAGCCTGAAGGAAAGGAAAACCGCGAGAGAAGCGGCAAGAACTGCAATGACGGCGGCTGACACCAGGAGGCTCTTTTTCTTCATGCAAAAATATTACTCTCTCTCGCGGGTAATCTCAAGGTGATTAACAATCAAAATGGAATTCGTTACGACTTATGGAAAAGAAGTGCGGAAAAGTTGACTCAATCCGGAATAATCGTTAAATTGGTATCGGTTTCTTACAGGAGGCTTATTTATGACAAGTTACAAAGAATTGGGTCTTGTTAACACAAGAGATATGTTCGCCAAGGCTGTCAGGGGCGGTTACGCCATCCCGGCCTACAACTTCAACAACATGGAACAGATGCAGGCAATCATCCAGGCATGCGTCGAGACGAAGAGCCCCGTCATTCTCCAGGTTTCCAGAGGTGCAAGGGATTATGCAAACATCAACATCCTCAGGAACATGGCACGCGGCGTTGTCGAGTATGCACACGAGCTCGGCTGCGACATCCCAATCGTTCTCCATCTCGACCACGGCGACTCCTTCAAGACATGCAAGGAATGCATCGACAACGGTTTCTCATCTGTCATGATCGACGGTTCCTCCCTTCCCTACGAAGAGAACGTAAAGGTCACAAAGCAGGTTGTCGAGTATGCTCACCAGTTCGACGTCACAGTTGAAGGCGAACTCGGAGTACTTGCCGGAATCGAAGACGAGGTAAGCGCTGCAACGAGCCACTATACACGCCCCGAGGAAGTCGAGGACTTCGTAGGAAAGACAGGTGTCGACTCTCTTGCAATCAGCGTTGGAACATCACACGGTGCATACAAGTTCACACCCGACCAGTGCACGAGAAATGCAGACGGCATCCTCGTTCCCCCCGAGCTCAGATTCGACATCCTCGCTGAAATCGAGAAGAAGCTTCCCGGCTTCCCGATCGTTCTCCACGGCTCCTCATCCGTACCCCAGCAGTACGTCAAGATGATCAACGAGCACGGCGGAAAGCTCTCCGACAGCGTAGGTATTCCCGAGGAGCAGCTGAGAAAGGCAGCAAAGAGCGCAGTATGCAAGATCAACATCGACTCCGACGGCAGACTTGCAATGACGGCTACAATCAGAAGAATCTTCGACGAGAAGCCCTCCGAATTCGACCCGAGAAAGTACCTCGGTCCTGCACGTGACGAACTCAAGAAGATGTACATGCACAAGAACAACGACGTTCTCGGCTCAAGCGGACACGCTCTCGACTGAGACTGAATTCATTCTGTACGAAGGGATGCGCGGGCATCCCTTTTATTGTGAACCACCCTGTCAACACAATATGCATTCGATTTTTATATTATCAGGCTGGAGGGGTGGCAGGCACTTCACAAACCCGTCTGAGAATCGTTTCGCAGTGTGAGAGAGATCTATTTGCAACATACATCAAGCTCGATTTCGTTCGGATATCTTGAAGCAACTCCATATTTGGATAGGGAATCGGCCGTCACAAAAAGATTGGATGTCATCTCAATTCCTTTCTCCTCTCTGACTTTATTCGACGAAGAAGGCGAAGGTGCAGCCTCAAAGTTGAGGGTTCAATACCCCGCGGCTTGCTGCGCTGACTCAGAAGGCTGGAAGAAGTTTCGCCGGAGCACCGGCAGGATCGCATGCTGCAGAAGCACATCGGTTTCTGTTAAAATCCGGGAAAAAAACAAGATAATCTCTTTCAACGGCTGTATCTGATTTGACAGTAGTTTTTCTTAATGCTAATCTTTCTCAAGTGTCAGAGACACTAATCTGTATAATTATGTTCTGCGCCGGCCAAGCGCAAGGAGTTGAATGGCTACAAAGGATTTGAGAATCAATCGCCAGATAAGGGCGAGAGAAGTCTTTCTGATTGATGAAAGTGGCAGTCAGAGAGGAGTTATGAGCACTTTCGATGCTTTGAAGGTTGCCGAAGAGGCGGGACTGGATCTTGTTGAAGTCTCCCCGATGGCCAACCCGCCCGTATGCAAGGTGCTCGACTTCGGAAAGTACCGCTACGAGCTCGAGAAGAAACAGAAAGAAGCGAAGAAGAATCAGGTCGTAACCAAGCTCAAGGAAGTCAGGATGCAGTCCAAGATTGCCGAGGGCGACATCAACACGAAGAGCAAGGCCATTGCGGAATTCCTGGCAGACGGCAACAAGGTAAAGGTGTCAATCCGCTTCAAGGGAAGGACGATGACGCACCCCGAACTCGGAAAGGACGTACTCGATACGATTCTCGTCAAACTGACCGAGATGGAATGCCCCTTCAATCTTGACAAAAGTGCCTTTATGGAAGGTAAAATGATGAGTATCATGCTGTCTCCGTCTAAGAGCAGCAGGAAGGCTCCGAAGCCTGCTCCACAGAAGAGCGGAGAAGAGCCGAAGACAGAGTAATTCACTCCCGTACGGGAATGAAATAAAGTAACGGCTGGGGGATCTTGTTCCCAGCAGTGCTACAGGAGGGCAAATATGCCTAAGATGAAAACAAGAAAGAGCGCAGCAAAGCGCTACAAGGTCACCGGAAGCGGCAAGGTCATGATCAAAAAGCAGGGATCGCGCCATATTCTCACCAAGAAGAGCTCCAAGAGAAAGATGAATCTTCGTCATCAGGGAGTTCTTGCCGATGTTGAAGCAAAGAGAGCAAAAGAAATGCTCCCTTACGCTTAATTAAGGAGGAGAGATTATGCCAAGAGCAGTTGACGGTACAAAAAGAAAGGACAGAAGAAAGAAGATTCTCGATCAGGCTAAGGGTTACTACGGCCGCAGAAGCACCAACAACAGAATCGCAAAGGATGCTGTTGCAAAGGCAGGCCAGTACGCATACCGCGGCAGAAAAGAGAAGAAGCGTGACTTCAGAAAGCTCTGGATTGCAAGAATCAGCGCAGCTGTACAGGCTGAGGGTTTAAACTACTCACAGTTCATGCACGGCCTCAAGCTGGCTAACATCGAGCTCAACAGAAAGGCACTTTCCAACATGGCTGTCGAAGACAAGGCGGCATTCAGCGCACTTGTCGGTCAGGTAAAGGCGGTTCTCGCCTGAGGAGGAGAATAAATGGAGCGTATCAGCAGAAACGAACTCGTAGCTTTCAGACTGAAGAAGGCGACAGGCGCACTTCAGATTCTTTCTGGAGAAATCGAAGACCTGAAAAAGAGACTCTCTCTCGTCGAAATCCATAATGAGGAACTTCAGGAACTCATCGACAGGATAAGCGAGAGTACTGCTGCAATCAGCGCATCCGTCGGCAAGTCCCTCGAAGCTCTCACGGACAATCTCGACTTCGTCCAGAATTCCGATGAGAACAGCGAAATCGCCACAGCCGAAGAATTCTCGGCGGGCGGTGCGGACGACACCGAATTCGACTTCTAGGATCAGTCCTATTCCACAGGGAGGCTTAACGGCCTCCTTTTTTAGTGTAAAAAATCTCTTCCCTGTTTCCGGAAAACGTGTAGAATAGAGTCAGACCTATAGAAACGCAATCAAGCACCTCTTGGCTCAAACCTATCTATTCGGAGTCTGGGATAGCTTCTGCCTGCATTGCACCCGCCGCATGCGGTAACACAGGGTACAGAACGCAAGCGAACAAGGACTCCCCCTTGAACTAATGTTCAAGAGTCGACGATTGGCTGTTTTCTATAGGATTTTTTTCGTTTCAGGACTATACTGACAATATGAACACTTCAGATAAGCTCATATACGTCACACTGCCCTCCTCGTTTGCACTCGACCTCGGAGGATTCCGCCTCGACCCGTCAATCGAAGTCCCCTTCTCCGTTCCGGAAGGGAGAGAGAAGATGGAAAGCACGGACTACACAGTCGAGAACCTTCTCAGCGGCCTCATCACATCCGTCGCGGAAGACGAGAAGGGAGAGAACTACACATATTACAGGAACCTCGTCAATGCAATCGACCCGCAGATCGTCACGAAGCTAAACCAGGCTGCGATAGCAAAGGAGCAGAAGGGAGAATACGACTTCGCACTCCTCTTGTTCAAAGCGGTCTATCATCTCCTGCCCCAGAGCGCATCCTGCATAAACCTCGCAACCCTCTACTCCTATATGGCAGTAGAAAAATCGAAGAAGGGAGAGGACAACCGCAACGACATAAAAAGAGCAAGAGAGACTCTCGAGGGCGGACTCGGGCTCTTCGGTGAGGACGAGGACCTCCTCTATGAATGCGCGGCCTTCGAAGCCTTCATGGGCAACCTCGAGGAAGCGAAGGAGTACATGGACCGCTACTTCTCCGTCGCAACCGAGGGCGAGAAGAAGGAGGAGATGAAGAAGACCTACAGAGAGGTCTGCTTCAAGATCGACAACAGCGAGAAGATCGAGGAAGCCTACGACTTTCTCTCCCTCGGAGAACCCGACAAGGCTCTCGGTGCAATAGAAAGCTTCATCAAGGACAACCCGAAGATCTGGAACGGCTACTTTCTGAAGGGCTGGGCCGAAAGGATAAAGAACGAATTCGGAGAAGCGAAGAAGAACTTCCTCAAATGCATAGAGCTCGGAGAGAGCAATGCCGAGATCTACAACGAACTGGGGCTGTGTGAACTCGGAGAGGGAAACAGCGAACTGGCAGAGCTCTATCTCGAGTCGGCATACGACCTCGACAGCGAGAATCTCACGGTTCTCACCAACCTCTCCTTCCTCGCTCTCGGAAGAAACGACTACGACAGGGCGAGGGAATACCTCGAGAAGGCAAGATTCCTCGCTGAGGACGACAAGCTCGTGGATCACCTCATAAAGAAGTACGAGAAGGAAACGGGAGAGAAGATCGGAGAAATCATCCACGAGGAAATCGTGAAGGGCGAAGAGAAGAACGGAGAAGATATCCGGGACAATCTCTTCAGAAGCTTTGAAAAGAGCGATGAGACAGTCTGTGACTGTCAGAAGGCGGAAGATGAAAACTGAAACACACTCCACGGAGGAGACATTCGAACTCGGAAGAAGAATCGGAGAGAAGCTGAAGAAAGGTGACGTCGTGTCCCTGAGAGGCTCCCTCGGCGCGGGAAAGACCGTGATAGCCAAAGGCGTCGCATCAGCCCTCGGAATAACGGAGGCCATCGTCAGCCCGACGTTCACGCTTGTACAGGAATACGACGGAAGGGAGAAACTCTACCACCTCGACATCTACCGCCTCAGCGGGGAAGACGAATTCGAGTCCATGGGCGGAGAGGAGTTTCTCTACAGCGACGGCATAACACTCATAGAGTGGTCGGAGAAGATAGACAGCATGCTTCCCGACAACACCATATACATCACACTCGACATAAACGAGGATTTATCGCGTACGATTACAATAGAAGGCCTGGAACTATGAACATACTCAGCGTCGACACATCCACATCAGTTCTCTCCATAGCACTGAAGACAGACTCCTCTTATGAGGAAAGAACAGTTAACGGCAACTTCTCCCCCAGCGAAAACCTCATGGGCGAAATCAAGTCCCTTCTTTCGAGAGCGGGACTCACCCTCTCCGACCTGGATCTGCTCGTATGCACAAAAGGTCCGGGCTCGTTCACGGGCCTCAGAATCGCAATGGCCATGCTGAAGGGAATAAACCTTTCCACTGACGCCCCCCTTGTCAGCGTCCCCACACTCACTGCAGTCGAAAGAACGGTGGAGAGACTCTGGAAGGGACCGGTTGTAAGCATACTCGACGCAAAAAAGAAGAAGTACTACTACCGTATATCGGAAGACGGACAGATTCTCATCCCCGACAGGGACGAGACAGTCGAGAACATAGTGGAGGAAGTGAAGAAAATCGCAGCTCCCGTACTTCTCACGGGTCCCGATGCCGAAGTCTTCCATAAAAAGGCTCTCGCAGCAGCCCCCGACGTAAATCTCGTCCCCGACCCCGACACTCCGAGAAACCTCTCGCGTGCCCTCATGGAACTTGGAGAGGAAATCTACAGGATAAAAGGCGCAGACGACATCGGCGAAGGCCCCGTCTATATAAGACGCAGCGACGCCGAGGAGATGCTCGAGAGAAAGACGAGGGAGGCGGAGAATGCAGACTGACATCCTCGTCATCGGCTCCGGCCCCGCGGGAATGAGCGCCGCACAGTATTCTTCCCGTGCGGGATGGTCGACATTGGTCATCGACCCGATGGGCCCGGGAGGACAGCTTCTGTACATAGACGAAATCGAGAACTACCCCGGCTCGGAGAAGCTCAGCGGTTACGTACTCTCCGAGAGAATGGAGAAGCAGTGCGAGGCCTTCGGAGTCAGGATGGAGTACACGAGAGCGCTCTCGATAAAAAAGGAGAACAGCCTCTTCCATACGACTACAGACGACGGAGAGATAGTATCGAAAGCCGTGATAGTCGCAACGGGCGCCGTCCACAGAAAGCTCGGCGTCAAGGGGGAAGAGGAATACAGAGGTAAGGGCGTAAGCTACTGCGCGACCTGCGACGGAGCATTCTTCAAAGAAAAGAAAGTCATAGTAGCGGGCGGCGGCGACACGGCGCTCACGGATGCCCTGTACCTCTCGTCACTCTGCTCGGATGTCGTAATCATTCACCGCAGAAACGAATTCAGGGCCCAGAAGGTGCTCCAGGACAGAGTGAGAGAGAAGGCGAATATTTCGCCTGTACTCGGTGAGAGCATAGAGGAAATACTCGGAGACGGCAGGGAAGTGACGGGCGTAAGACTTAAAAGCGGAAAGGAAATCGATGCATCCGGAGTCTTCGTCTTCGTCGGGATGACACCTTCGTCAGCTGTCGTATCGGGAATCGCGGAGACGGAGGACGGCTACATAAGAACCGACGAAGGCAGGAGAACAACGCTTCCCGGGCTCTTTGCAGCGGGAGACGTTACAGTGACGTCATTCCGCCAGGTCGTCACCGCGGCATCCGACGGCGCGAAAGCCGCACACAGCGCCGACGAATACCTGAGGGCGCTGTAATTTCCAAAATTTGAACTTGCCCTCAAAGGCATAGTAAGAGGATAATTGAACCATGAACATACTCATGGTAACCAGTGAAGCCGTCCCCTTCTCCAAATCAGGCGGACTGGCTGATGTCGCAGGCGCACTTTCCTCGGCACTGAGCTCTCTCGGACACAATGTAACAGTATTCATGCCCCTCTATTCCTTCATAGGGAAGGACGGCTGGAAGAAGGCGGTTTCCTACCAGATTCCGATGCTCTCGAAAAACGAGAGGGTCACGGTATATGAAAGGACCGCAGGCGGCGTCACGTATGCGGGACTGGATCATCCCTACTTCTCCGGGAGGAAGGGAATATACGGAGACACGTCGTTCTCCCCGTATGGAGACAACTGCCCGAGATTCATGGCCTTCAGCAAGGCTGCCGTGCTCTACATACTAGCGCGAGGCCTCAAAGTCGACATCGTACACTGCCACGACTGGACGACGGGCTTCGTCCCCCATTACCTGAGGTACTTCAAGGCCCCGGGAAAGTGTGTCTACACAATCCACAATCTCGAATACCAGGGAGTATTCCCGCTCCTCGACGCAGTCCTCTCCTCCTCGGTCGTACCGAAGGAAGCGAAGAGAAAGGGAAACATCAACATGATGGCACTCGCCCTCTCGACAGCAGAGAAGATAACGACAGTCTCCCCCTCCTACTCGAAGGAGATACTCACCTCCCAGTACGGCGGCGGACTTGAAGACATACTCAAGCAGAGGGAAAGCGACACACTGGGCATTCTCAACGGAATAGACACAAGCGAATGGAATCCCCGGACAGACACGTTCATTCCCGCGACATACTCAATGGACGACATGGAAGGAAAGAAGATCTGCAAGAGGGAGATACAGAAGGAATTCCATCTAGAGGAGAGAGACGATGTGCCTCTCTTCGCGATGATTTCGCGTCTTGCCTCCCAGAAGGGATTCGACTCCCTTCTTCTCGAGGGCGAAGTGTGCGCACTCGAGAGAATATTGAAGAAGAATGTGCAGGTCGCCATCATCGGAACGGGAGACAGCAGATACATTTCGCGTCTGAGTTCCCTCATGGTCGACTACCCCAACCTGTCCGTGAAGATCGTCTTCTCCCAGGAGCTTTCCCACCGCCTCGAAGCGGGTGCGGACTTCTTCCTCATGCCCTCGGTCTATGAGCCCTGCGGTCTCAACCAGATGTACTCACTCGCCTACGGCACAGTTCCGGTCGTCCATGCAACGGGCGGCCTCAGAGATACGATTACAGACGGAGAGAACGGAATCAGCTTCATCACCCTCAGTCCCGACGACATCGTCGAGGCAGTGGAAAAGGCAGAGGAACTCTACAGGGACAGTGAGAAGCTTGACGAAGTAAGAAAAGAGGGAATGAGCGGAGACTTCTCCTGGAGAGCAAGTGCGGGAAAATACGAAAAGCTTTACACACAGTTGGCGGCAAAGGCGTAAGAAGAAAAAACAATAACTTTATTTACCAAAGAAAAGGTATAGAATAGATACAAAGGAGATTCAGACCCATGACTCTTAACAACAAGAAAGTAGTCGCCATCATTCTCGGCGGAGGAAGAGGAACAAGACTCTATCCTCTCACAATGGACAGATCAAAGCCGGCAGTACCGTTCGCAGGCAAGTACCGCCTTGTAGATATTCCGATTTCGAACTGCATCAACAGCAACATCAGACAGATCTATGTCCTGACACAGTTCAACTCGGCTTCCCTTCACAACCACATCTCGTCGACATACAACTTCGACGCATTCTCCGGCGGATTCGTAGAGATCCTCGCTGCAGAGCAGACATACGCTTCCGAGACCTGGTACCAGGGAACGGCAGACGCTGTAAGAAAGAATCTCAAGCACTTCAGAGACCAGAACGCCGAATACTACATCATCCTCTCTGGTGACCAGCTCTACAGAATGGACTTCAACAAGATGCTCGAGAGACACATCGCAACCGGCGCAACCCTCACGATTGCCGGTAAGCCCATCTCCAGAAGCGAGGCAACGGGCCTGGGTATCATGGGCTGTGACGAGAAGGGCATGATAAAGAAGTTCTACGAGAAGCCGGCTGCAGACGTCGACATCTCCGACTACATCATCCCCGAGAGCACACTCCAGGAGCAGCTGGGTCAGAAGAGAACGGAGAAGAACGAGTACATCGCATCGATGGGTATCTACATCTTCAACGCTCACGACATGGAGACGGCCCTCAACAACGACAAGACCGACTTCGGCAAGGAGATCATCCCCGACATCATCAAGGACAAGCCCGTCGCATCCTACCTCTTCGACGACTACTGGGAGGATATCGGAACAGTCAAGGCATTCTACGAGGCCAACCTCAACCTTGCCTCCGACAAGCCGTCCTTCAACTTCTACGACGAGGAAATGCCGATCTACACACACAGAAGACACCTTCCCGCGACGAAGGCCAACTTCTGCAACATCTCCAACTCTCTTACAAGCGAAGGATCCATCATCACGAACGCCTACATCGTCAACTCCATCATCGGCGTCAGAACGTTCATCGAAGCCGGGGCATCCCTCGACGGCGTCTACACGATGGGAGCTTCCAGGTACGAAAGTGAAGAGGAAAAAGCCGAGAACGCAAGGAAGGGCATTCCGAACATGGGTATCGGAAGAGCCACCATCATCAAGAGGGCGATCATCGACCAGAACGTCAGAATCGGTGCGAACTGCCGTATCGGAATCGACAACATCAAGAGGCCCGAGGGTGACTTCGAGATGTACTCCGTACACGACGGCATCATCGTCATCAACAAGAACGCCATCATTCCCGACGGCACGGTAATCTGACGAATCGGATTCAGCGAAGCTCCGGAGAATATCCGGGGCTTTTTTAAAGATAAAAATCATGTTCTGAATGTTGCGCATTCAACTTTCAGCGACTAAACTTAGGTAAATACAAAGAGGAAGAAGGAGAAGCTGAGGCTTCTCCGGGGTCAAGAATCCTTTTTAATTTTTCAAGGTTGACTGCCCTGAAAGGGGCGCGGGAGTTTTATGGACTACGAAATATTAAAAAGCTGCAAACTGTTCGAGGGCATGGAAGAGCCCCAGATAGTCGACATCTGCAACATAGTCGACGGCAGAGTACTGAACGCCGAGAAGAATACATATATTCTCAAGGAAGGTTCGGAGACGAAGTACTGCGGTTATCTCATAAGCGGAAGCGCATACACATACCAGGAGGATTACTCCGGCGGCTTCAGGAACGTCGTAAGCTACGTCAGCCCCGGCTGCATATTTGCAGGCGGCGCCTCGGTACTCAAGATGCCCTACCCTCTCAGCGTCATCACGCGTGAGGACTGTGTCTACTTCGCATTCGATGCGAAGAAGCTTCTCTCGGCTAATCCGTCCTCGAGGCCTCTCAACATCATCCAGTTCGAGAACAACTTCATCACGCTGCTCTCGAGGAGCATCTACGTACTCTTCGACAAGATTTCGTTCCTCACGCAGCGTACGACGAAGGCACGCCTCATGGCATACCTCATCCACCGCTCTTCGGAGAACAAGTCCAGGACATTCACAATAGACTTCAACCGCCAGCAGCTTGCCGACTACCTCGGCGTCGACAGGGCGGCGATGACTGTAGTCCTGACAGAGCTCATGAACGAAGGCTACTTCACCTACAGCAAGAACGACTTCTCACTTACAGAGAAGACCTTCGAGGAATTCTGAGTATCACGATAAAAACATAAGATGATTCAACCTGTGTCACGGCACAGGTTGTTTCTATTACTCAAAGAGATCATCCATGAGTATGACATTGGTGAATACACTGCTGTATTCATTCCTCCTGAGGCCGAAAGTTGTAATCAGCGTGCTCCGCACCGACACCTTGGGAGAAAGCTCCTTCGAGAGTATGTTTTCTCTTCCGAGCAGAATCCGGTAGTAATCTCTGTTTACCTCGAATTCCCCGCTGTAGAACTTGAGTTCACACATGTTCACCACGTTGTCGTTTCTCTGAATCAGAAGATCAATCTGCGTTCCCTTCTCGTCGTCACCACGCCTGGACCAGGCTGAGCAGGTTGTTATTACGCCGGAGATTCCCAGAGCTTTCCTGATTGCGTCAATGTGGTTGAAACATACGTTCTCGAAAGACAGGCCACGCCAGAGAGGAAGAGACGGGAGAGATGTATTCTGCTCCCGGAACATATCGTTTCCTGCAGTACGGCCATTCATGAAATAAAGATAGAAAAGACAGAACGGGTCTACCAGTCTATAGTGCGTCTCATTCTTCCTCATTCCGAACGGGACATAACGGACAATGTAATCTTCCTCTATAAGCGCATTGAGGCTTCTTGTGACATTACCGCCGTCCGTGAGACGGAGGCCTTCTCTTATTTCCTTCCGGGTATATCCCCCTCTTCGTGTGGCAATGAATGCTGCGATTGATTTCACAAGCTCCGGGTTCTCGAAAACCGAAGCAAACAGCCTGTTGTATTCATCCTTGAGCTTCGCATTTTCCTGAAAGAAGACAGCATCTATATTCCGTTCGAGGCTCATGCTGCCGTCAATATAACCCATATAGTACGGAATGCCTCCGAAAACCATATAACTCTGTACGATGTCGTAACGCGAGAATCTCACATTGCTTGCCTTATAGAATTCCTCGCACTCCTTCAGTGTAAAAGGCTTCAGCTTTATTTCGTATGTAACACGGTTGTAGAGTCCTCCGTGGGCATTGATGAGCTTGTCGAGAATCCAGGAATTCGCACTTCCGCATACTATCACCATAAGATTCTTCCTGTGGCATCCCCAGGTATTCCAGAATCCCTCGAATGCACGCATGAAGCCCGAACGCGGAGAGTCAAGCCACGGAAGTTCATCGAAGAAGACCACCTGTCTCGAACCGTCATCTATCTTCTGCAGATGCTTTTCAAGGAGGAAGAGAGCTTCAAGCCAGCTCTGAGGCTTCGCACATTCCCCCATTCCCTGCAGGACAAGAGAGTTATAGAAATGGTCAAGCTGAGCCTTGAGCAATCCCCTGCTGTCGGTATTGTCCGGGGCAAGTCCGGCATGTCGGAAGGTGATGCGTGAAGAGAACACCTCGTCTACAAGATACGTCTTCCCTACTCTTCTTCTGCCGTATATGGCAACAAGCTCCGCACTCTTCTTTCCGTAGAGTCTCTCGAGTTCCCTGACTTCCTTCTCTCGTCCTATCATGACAGCCTCCGTGTTTATTTGGAGATTTCTCGCCAAAAAGTAGGACTTATCTCCAAATAAAATTTAACACACACGAGAGGAAATAGCAAGGAAAACAGGATTGAGAAGAACTGAAATGATTACAGCTTCAGTAGTTAGAGCAGAATCTCCAGTAGGCAGGATTTTTCCGCCATGAAAAATCGGTAATGAGTGTAGACTGCAAAATCTGAAATCCCCGTGGAGAAAATTAAGTAAATGCGGGGGACACGCCCGGATATGATATCCCGCCGCATTCTTCCGTCCTTGTTCAATGAAAGGAGCCGAAGTAAACTCAGACAAGAGTTGAAAGAATATGAAAACAGTAAAACTGCCGCTCGGAATATCGAATTTCGAAGACATAAGAAACAGTGGAATGCTCTTCAATCAACAACCCGCGAGGCAAGCCTCGGGGTATGTGAACGACACATACCTGTGTTGATTAGCCCAAGTGCTTCGAGCACTACGTTACCGGGAAATATACAGGCACCGGAGGATGTTGCCCTAGTCCTCCGCTCTGCGGTTCACGCTTAAACAGTTTCATCGGGACAGAAACAGTGACGTGAACATACAAAACTCCCGGCAACATCGGCGAAGGGCGTTGCAGCTGGCGGCTGCATTTACCGCAGGAGACGCGGACCTTAAAGGTATCTGTCTCCATTTCCCCGAGAGTTTACGGCACTCTCTGCGGAATATCGTAAGCCGCAATCCTTTACGGAGGTTCACTCATGGTATATGTACAGAATATCAACGGCTTACCGCTCATGCCATCGAGTGAGGCGAAAGCCAGACACCTGCTTGAAGAGCAGAGAGCCGTTATCGTGAACTATACACCATTCACGATCCGCCTCAATTTCGTCGTCGACGATATAACTCAGCCTGTAACACTCGGTGTAGACGCAGGCTACAAGACTATAGGATTATCAGCTGCTACCGAAACGAAAGTACTGTTCGAGGCTGAGCTTGAGAACAGAACGAATGTCAGAAAGCTTATCGAAGACAGACGCAGTCTTCGCAGGAACAGACGTAACCGCAATACACATTACCGCACTCCGCGCTTTGACAACCGCAGACGCCCAGACGGCTGGCTTCCGCCTTCTGTCGAGCAGCGTGTGCGTACTCATGAGAGTGCTGTCAGAAAGGTATGCAGTCTGCTTCCCGTTACGAAGATTATCGTAGAGGTCGCCGCTTTCGACATTCAGAAAATCAACAATCCTGAAATCGAAGGCACAGAGTACCAGAACGGTATTCAGAGAGGTTATGAAAACGTCAAGGCTTATGTCAGAGAACGCGACAACTGCACATGCCAGTATTGTCACGGCCGCTCGAAAGACAGGAGACTTGAGGTACACCATCTCATACACCGTGCAGACGGCGGTTCAGACAGACCTGACAATCTCATAACACTCTGCAAGACCTGTCATGACAAGTATCACGCGGGCAAAATCAAGCTTACGAAGCTCAAGCCGAAAACAGGTTTCAAAGGCGCTGCATTCATGACAAGTACCCGCTGGACACTCGTAAACAGACTTAAAGCTGAATACGGTGACGACATGGTTAATGTAACCTACGGCTACATTACGAAGTGTGAACGCGAGAACGCAGGACTCGAGAAGACGCATTACATTGATGCAAGGTGTATCTCCGAGAATCCGAACGCGAAGCCGGACGGTAGAGTGTACGGGATAACGAAATGCCGCTGTCATGACAGACAGACACATGAGTCTATGCCGAGAAAACATTCCACTATTCGAAGACGTACCTGGGCTCCACATCGGATAGAAGGTTATCGTATGTTCGATTTAGTCAGTTACAACGGTATCCTGTGTCGTATTTTCGGCAGGCGTTCAAGCGGCTATTTCGATATCAGAAAGCCGGATGGAACAAAAGTATCCGCCGGGATTTCATACAGAAAACTGACGCCGGTTCAGCATTCCGGCAACTTTACTTTTACTCAGCTCCTCCCACTGGGCAAGCCCAGGGGATTCCGCTGAGAAGGATTTAACATTGAAAACAGTTATGAAGTAACCCTGTTCACCCGTCCGCAGTGCTTCGGAAAGACTCTCACTTTGTCCATGCTCTCATCCTTCTTCGACATCTCAAAGGACAGCAGAAAGCTCTTCGAAGGACTCAGAATTTCAGAAAACAGGGAACTCTGCGAGAATTGGATGAACAGGTATCGACAATCTTCGTTTCGTTCAAGGAGATTGACGGATTGACGTTCGAGGATGCCTGTAACAGTATCCGCACCGTAATCAGTGAGCTTTTCTGCAACTTCAGATTTCTTCTTTCCAGCAGCATTGATGATGTTCAGAAAGGAAAATTCAACAGAATCTACAGAGTTTAAAGTCTAGTTCAAGAATCAAACAATACACCGTGAGAACCAGCCTAAATGTCCGTTTTCTGTCTGCAATCTTTCTCTTTTGCATTCAGTCCCTTTCCCCTTATAATCACGATATAAGATGGAGGGAAGACAGTGAAGAGAATAGTCCTTGTACTGGCAGTACTGCTGGTTCTTACGTCATGCACATCCATAAAGAACGAATACATCAGGCAGAAGCTCGGAGTATCGAAAGAAGAGCTGAAGGAGTATAAGAAGACGGCAGATCCCGACGTGACGCTGACAGACGGCTCGGCGCTCATGGTCTACGCCATGAACAAGTACGCCAACGCAGACGGCACATTCGGAGTCGAAACGGATTACCCTCTGAATGGTGACAGGAAAGTCTCCCGGATCGAACTCTCCTCATCCTCTCTCTGGATATCCTACCCCTCCGACTACAACGGAGAGGACATCCTTCCCGTCATATTCTTCACCCACGGCGGTTCGTACACGGCTTCCGGCTACACGACCTATCAGACAGTACTCGGTATCTTTGCAGACAGAACGGACTCGATTGTCTTCTGTCCCGACTACTCACTCGCTCCAGAACACAAGTTCCCGGCGGGAGTCGAGGACGTATGGGAGGCATACCTCTTCCTGCTCGAACACGGAACGGAATACAACGCAGATACTTCCCGCACAGTCCTCATGGGTGACAGCGCTGGCGGGAACTTTGCAGCAGGACTTGCAATCAGGGCAAAGGAAGAGAAAGTAACAGAGCCCGTCGGTGTCATACTCATGTACCCGAGCCTCTGCGTCTACCCCATTCTCCTTCCCTCACACCTTTTATTCGGAGGCTTCGACGGCAGCAAGACCATGATCAGCATCAAGGTGATGGAACATACCTTCAAGAGCTATCTCGAGACTCCCGAGGACGGCCTCAGGCCGTATGCGTCACCGCTTCTGATGCTCCAGGGCGCAGTCAACACACGAAGCGTGGAGAATCTCTACTCGGAATGCGCAGTCGAGACTGATGAAAACGGAAAGTACGTACTCCCCGACCATCTCATACTCCTTCCCGAGGCCGACAGTCTCAGGGACGAAGGAATCAGCTACCACGCGTGTCTGGAGATACTCGGGACGAAATCAGAACTCAAGGTCTACAGGGGAACGGTTCACGCATTCCTGCAGCTCTACCAGATTCTCGACGAGGGAAAGGATGCGATAAAGCGCTCGTGCGCCTTCATCGAGGAGCACACGGATTGAGCGTCAGAAGGTAATCCCTGATTACGCTGTCGGAGGGGCCGAAGTCGAGAGAAGAAAGCTCCTCTCCCGTCACCCATCTCACGCATTTATGAACCGTCATGGAGAGCTCCGTGTTCTCCGAAACGGAATAGACACGGTAGCAGTGGAGCGTGTAGTGGGTGTCGTTGTTGTCGAACTCGGTGTTTAGGAGAAACTCCCCCACCGAGATGGAAAGTCCCACTTCCTCCATCCATTCGCGCTTCAGCGTATCTGAAAGCGTTTCCCCATAGCGGTTCTTTCCTCCGATGAACTCCCACTTCTCGGAGAGCGGTCCGCCCTTCTTTCTCTGGGCGACAAGATAGCGTCCGCCTTCCTCAAGCACTCCTGCAGTGGTATCACGTGTGACCATCGGTCCTCCTAAACAAGAACGAAGGAAGGAAAGAGGAAGTGAAGAAGAGCTACAGAGAGGGAGATCCACCCCAGTGCGATGCGTCTCTCGCTTCTCTTCCTGTCAAGGTAATCGGCCCTTTCGCTTTTTTCCTTTCTTTTTATCATTATGAAGAAATAGAGCGCGTTGTAAAGTACCACCAGCGCGGGAACGAGGTCTCCGAGAATCTTCGGGCCCGGAGAGACGGGAAAGAAGAGGAGAATGAGGAATGTCAGAAGTCCCAGGGCCGAGAACGAATAGAGATACCTTCTGTCTCTCTCGAGTGCATCGGTGAACCTCAGCATGAAGGCAAGCTCGAGTCTGTACTTGCTCTGGAAATAGATGAGAGAAGAGACAACGAGATAGACAAGTGTCAGAAAATATCCCTGGATCATCTCAGCCTCCCGATAACATCGACAAGGTTCTCCGCAGAATAGAATCCCCACCGTTTCTCTGCTTCCCTGCCGCTTCTCTGATGGAGTATGACAGCGTTGAGAGCACTCTGTAAAGGACTCAGTCCGAGCGCGAGGAATGCTCCCGTTATTCCCGCAAGTACGTCCCCCGAGCCCGCAACCCCGAGAGAAGGATTGACGCCGTCAGAGACGTAGAGCACATCGCCGTCCGTGATGAGGACGACAGAGCTCTTGAGGACAACGACGCATTCGAGAGTACGTGCGACCTTTCTGATGTTTTTTTCGATATCACTGTCCTCGATGCCGAGGACAGCGCACAGTCTGGTGAATTCTCCGAGGTGGGGAGTGATTACCGCGCGCCATCCGAGCTTCAATCCCCCCAGGTGCTTTATCCCGTCGGCATCGACAACGAAGCTCTTACCAGTCTCAATGACACTCTCGAGGAGCTTTCTGTCGCCGTCTCCCCATCCCGGTCCTACGACGAAGCTGTCGCCGGAGGAAAGGGAATCGGAGACCATAATCGACGGATACGACGAAAGCACTGCCCTTCTGACTGAGGGTGACGAGACGACACTCACCTTCCCCGCTCCCGCGTGGAAGGCGGCAAGGGACGAGAGAAGAGCCGCCCCGGGATACTTCTCGCTTCCCCCCACGACAGTCACATGGCCTCGTGTGTTCTTGTAGTCCGTAATACCGAACGGAGGGACGGAGTAGTCGCCGTCCCCGAGAAGAAATGCCTTTCCGTCTCCCTTTATCTCCTCGGAGGGAAAGCCCGGGTTGAAGAGCGTGATTCTCCCCGCATTACCCCTCGTCCCGGGATAGTACATCTCCCTTTTGTGGCACATGAAGGTAATGGTGTAATCGGCCCTGACGAGCATTGCAGACGGACAGTCGAGAGATATTACAACAGAAGACGATGAATTCATCCAGTCCACAACATGCTGTGTCCTTTCGTCCAGCGGAAGGCGGCACTTCACACCGAAGAGCCCGTCGACGATTACATCGGAGGGAACGGGATCATCGACAAAGACGGAGGGCGGAAGAAGACTCTTCCTCCTTTCGTTCTCTTCATTCCCCTTCCCGAAATGGTTATAGACATGAACCTCTGAAGCGCTTCCGAGTACAAGTTCCGCCAGTGCCAGCGCATCGCTTCCGTTGTTGCCCTTACCCGCGACGAAGAGAACGCTACGCCCGGAAAAGATATCCCTGTATGTTTCGTATGCGCCGAGAGCAGCATTTGTGACAAGAGAGGATTCGTCGAGGCCGCATTTTTCCATGAGTGCCCCGTCAAGTGCGGATGCGTCAGAAAGAGAAAGAAGAGGTAACATAGGAGAAGTTTAATATTGCATCCTTTTTTTGTCTTGAAGATTTTCCCCTCTTACTGTAAATTCTCTGTGTCTAGGGGTGGCGTAATGCCTGAGAGATACCCTCGAACCTGATCCGGACAATGCCGGCGTAGGGAACGACAGCCTATTTCTTTTTATTTTTCCCGTTAGACAGAATTTTACTATGGAGGCTTTTAAATGAAAAAGCTCATTTCTGTCGCTGTGGCACTCATGTGTGTGCTCGCACTCTTCTCCTCCCCCGTGAAGGAAGAAGCCGAAAACGAAAAGACCATAACGGTCTATGCCTATGACACCTTCTGCGGTGACTGGGGAAGCGCATCAACCGTCATCCCCGCATTCGAGGAGAAGACCGGAATAAAGGTGAATCTCGTATCTGCAGGGTCGTCTGCCGAGATGATCACGAAGCTCTTACTCGAAGGTGAGAACACATCCTGCGACGTCATCCTCGGCGTATCCGACGATATGGCGGAGCGCATCTACCCGATGCTCTCCTCATTCGACACACCGCTTCTCGACAATGTCGACGAGAGGCTGAAGTTCGATGACGGGAAGAGACTTCTTCCCTTCGACTGGGGAACGTTCGCATTCGTATTCGACACGGAGAGCGGAATCGAGGAACCGACGAGTCTCTGGGACCTCACCAAAGACGAATACAAGGGTAAGGTAATCCTCATCGACCCCAGAACCAGCAGCGTGGGCCTGGGACTCCTCTTATGGACATACAACGCTCTCGGAGAGAGATGGACAGAATGGTGGGAGAAGATGGAGGAGAACGCACTCGTAATCGCTTCGGGCTGGTCTTCGGCATACGGACTCTTCACAGAAGGTGAAGCGCCGATTGTCATCAGCTACACGACAAGCCCGGTATATCACGTAATGAACGAGAACACCACACGCTACAAGGCTCTCATCTTCCCGGAAGGCCACGAGGCTACGATAGAGGGAATCGGAATCGTGAAGACGACAAAGCACAGGACAGAAGCCGAGGAATTCGTATCCTTCATCCTGTCAGAAGCTCAGGAGACACTCGCAGTCACGAACTCGATGTACCCGGCAGTATCGACAACGGAGCTCCCCGACGCATACGAATACGCACCGATTCCCGAAACCTACTACGCTTCCGGCACAGTCGACACAACTTCTCTTCTTGCGTCCTGGTCCGATTTGATAGCAAAATAATACCATGAAGCGGAAAAACGGATTCTATCTACTCCTTGCCCTGCCGTCACTCATAGTGACGCTGGTAATATTCGTTTTTCCGCTTGTCTCTGTCATAAGGGAATCGCTGGGAGCGGATGAAAGCCTGAGAGAAACTGTAAAGAGTGCCTACACCTGGAGGCTCTTCTCATTCACTTTTCTCCAGGCACTCCTCAGTGCAGTAATATCTACAGCGCTGGCGCTTCCCTTCGCATTCTTCTTCTCAACCTTCACATTTCCCGGGAGACGGCTTGTTTTAAGCATAGCCGACACGGCCTTCGTACTTCCCTCGGTAATCGTCGTACTGGGCTTTGTCATCTGGTACGGCAACAACGGAGTACTCAACACACTACTTTCCGCCGTCACAGACGGAAAGGTTAAGCTGAGTATCCTGTACTCTTACAAAGCCATAATCCTTGCCCACGTATACCTCAACTTCCCCCTCGCCTTCTCCGTTCTCACAACCGGTATGATTTCAGTCGGAGACAGAGAGGAGACAGCGGCAAGGTTCCTGGGAAAGGGAAGAATCAAGGTATTCTTCACAGTAACACTTCCGAAAATCAAAGGAAGCATATATCAGACGCTTCTTGTCATCTTCCTCTTCTGCTTTCCCTCGTTCCTCATCGTGATGACACTCGGAGGAAGTCCGAAGTACTACACGGTGGAAGCGGAAATCTACCGCAGAGCCTATACGGAAGGCAACCTCGCTTCCGCTTCCTCCCTTGCCATCTGCTCGTTCGGAGTAATGGCTCTCATCATGTTACTCACAGGCTGGGGCCGAAAGGAGAAGAAGACGGCGAGAATAAGAAAGACACTGAAGAAGGCAAAAGGCTGGAATGCCCTCCTTGCATTCGTCCTCTCCCTCTGTGTCATACTCTTCATGCTCCCGCCGCTTCTTTCGATAGTCTACCGTTCCTTCTTCACCCGTGACGGAGTCTTCACCCTGAAGACATGGAAGACACTCTTCACTACATCGTCAGACACAGTTCTTACGGCAATAATCTCCTCGGGAGTAATCGCACTGCTCTCGAGTTACATAGCACTTCGTATGGCGACGGCACTCTCTCTCTCCGCGGCGCGGAGGAACGACCGCTTCCTCCCGCTCCTGAGTTCCCTCCCCCTTGCCTGCGGCTCCGTTACCCTCGGCCTCGGGTTCTCGTACCTCTCGTCAATCCTCGGAACAAGAAGCATGCTGCTCTCTCTTCTGATGACGCTCCTATCGCATACGACAGTGACGCTTCCCTTCGCAATGAGGACAATACTCCCCGGTGCCCGGCGTCTGAGTCAGGCGCTTCTCTACTCCTCGCTCTCGCTCTCGTCGTCACACCTCAGGAGCTACAGGAAGGTGGAAGTTCCGATGCTCAAGGCCTACCGCAGAAAGGCGTTCGCCTTCGCATTCGCACTCTCCCTGGGAGAGACGAATGCAACACTCGCACTCGGAAGCGGAAGGATAACGACACTCCCCTTACTTATCTACCGCATGATAGAGCAGTACAACTACCAGGGAGCGTCTGCACTCAGTCTCATACTGCTCGTCGTTTCACTAACGGTATTCTCACTCTCTGAAAGAGGAGGAAGAAAGAATGGCTTATCTTGAAGCACAGGAAATAAGAAAGAAGTATAAGGAATTCGATCTCGATATATCCCTCTCGGTGAAGAAGGGAGAGCTCGTGTGCATTCTCGGTCCCTCGGGGAGCGGGAAGTCGACACTGCTCTCACTTCTGGGGGGAATAGAAACGCCCGAAAGCGGAAAGGTGATCCTTGACGGAAAGGACATAACGGAGAAGGCGATAGAGAAGAGAGGAATCGGCTTCGTCTTCCAGGACTATACCCTCTTCTCATCCATGAATACCGAGAAGAACATCCTCTACGGAATGAAGAGCAGAAATAAAGATGAAAGAAAGAAGACAGTGGAGAGCCTCCTCAGGCTCGTGGGCCTCGAAGGCTACGGGAAGAGAAAGGTCGACACACTCTCCGGCGGCGAAGCGCAGAGAGTCGCACTCATACGCGCCCTCGCATCCGAGCCGAGAATCCTCTTTCTCGACGAGCCTCTGTCGTCACTCGACGCCCCCTTACGCAAGAAGCTCAGCGCTAAGATCCGGGAGATACACGAGAAACTCGGTACAACAATGCTCTACGTCACACACGACAGGGAGGAGGCATTCGCACTTGCGGACCGAATCATCATAATGAAGGACGGCAGAATCGACAGCGAGGGAACACCCGAGGAGATTTACACCTCACCGAAGACCCTCTTCTCAGCATTCTTCACGGGTGACGGCACAGCTCTCCCGGGCTCCCTCCTCTACGGAAACGGCAGCACCTCCACACTCTTCTTCCGCCCCGAAAGCGTCACGATAAGCGAAGAGCCACTCGCTCCAGGAATGTATCCCAACCACGTAGTCTTCAACGAGTGCGTAATCAACTCAGCCGACTACCGCGGCGACGGCTACATGCTCGGCCTCTCGTTTCTCGGCAACCCCATCATGGCCTACAGCCGACTCAGGCCCAGGAAGAGAACGGTTACTCTTATACTGATGAAGGAAGCACTGCTGAAGTTCAACCAGTAGCAAAAGTCAGCGTACACTTTTCCAGAGCCAGTCTCAGAGGTCAATGAATCACTTCGCAGCAATCGGAATAAAGATAATCAGTTCTCCGACGGTTTTCTGAACACATATTTATTCCTGCCGTATCCGGAGGCAGAACTTATGAGATTATTCTGAAGCAGCAGTGAAATAATCTTCGAGGCACCGGAAACCTGCAGGGAAAGAAGGTCCATGACATCCTTTCTTCCGAACGGCTTGTCATAACCGAAGACATCAAAAAGCCTCGAAATATGAACGGTGGTCTTGACAGTAAAACTGCAGCCCTGTTTTCTGAGAATATCCGGAAAATCTGTCTTTTCTGCTTCCGGCTTTTTCTCTTCCTCAACCTGCATCTTTCCGCTTACATGCATACTCCGGTTATGAAGCTCGTTACTCTCCCCGAGGAGAAGATTTCTCAGAAATCTCTCAAGATATTCCGTAGTCGAATGAATGTTCTTCTGCAGATTCGTATAATTCGCTCTCACAAGCGCATTTCTGAAGTACCACGCATTCTGGGCGAAAGTATCATTCGTAGCGGAGAAGCCGAGATACCTCAGGTATTTTATGAAGAACACGGCAGTAGTACGGGTGTTTCCTTCACCGAAGATATGAATCTGCCACAATCCGGCAACGAAAAGCGCAAGATGATGAATGATTTCATTCATTGACAGTCCACGGGCGTCGAAATTCCTTTCTCTGTCTATATCATACTCAAGTGTAGCCCTGAGTTCGGAGGCACTGCCGTAAAGAACAGATTCTCCATCCAGAACCCATTCCTTCTTCGTGATGTTGTAATCTCTTATTGTTCCGGCAAACTTGAAGATTCCCTGGAACAGTCTGCGGTGTATCGAGATATATTCGGCAGGCGAAAGAGTAAAGGAATCTTCTCCCAGGATTTCGGCAATACGCGCCGAAACCTTGTCGGCCTCCTCAGTACGATCTCCGGCAGGCTGGTGAAAGGACCGTTCATTGTAGTAGGACTCAATCAACCCCTGTGCTTCCTTGATTGTTATCCTTCCCTCGATGTTAGCGATGGCTGTTTTGACGAGGTATTCGGACGGTTTGAGGCCATCGACCCTCTGTAGCCCTATGGCTGTGCTCCAGGCATATCCACGTCCGGCCTTATCGGGTTCGGTTTCTGTGTAATATTCTTCAAACGGATCCTTATCCATGCCATACTCCTTTTCCAAAACTGATCATATTTCGATCTTATTACCCAAGACTAATCAACACTGAAGCTGAATACTTTTCTATACCTTATTATACAATATTTTCAGGGGCAGCGTACACTTTTTCCAGTCCAGCGTACACTTTTTCCAGTCCAGCGTACACTTTTACTGGTTCAGCGTACACTTTTACAGTTCTGACAGTCTTAAATGCATCGATGACTGTACTCCCGTAAACATGATACTCCGCCATGAAAACAACACAGCTCATCTCATACAGAATGTATTCCAATATGAAAGAAACCGTCGTCGTGACCTTTTCACAGGACAAACTGTGCTATTTGGGGACAAAGTATGGAGTATTCTCCGCCGGGCGTTCTAACATGAAACCATGAAGAAAGACATCCCAATCTGCTCCTCGTCATTCGAGAAAATCAGGACATGTAACGGTCTCTATGTAGACAAGACGGAGTACATATATGAACTTGTACGCCACAGCCTCAACAAATATTACACTCTCTTCAGACCGCGCGGGTTCGGGAAGAGCCTGATGTGCTCGACACTCCAGGCTCTTTTCGAGGGGAAGAGAGAGCTCTTCAGGGGACTCTATATAGATTCCACGGATTATTCCTTCGAGAAATACCCGGTCCTCAGGTTCAACTTAGGCTGCATAAGCACAGCTAGCTCTGAAGCATTCCGGAAAAGTCTGCAGAACAGAATCATTGAGGAGGCCGGAAGAAACGGCATATCCGTCGAAAGGGCAGCACCGTCCACAATGCTCATTGAAGTTCTGGAGAAAGCCGTAAGGAAAGTCGTCATCATAATCGACGAATACGACACTCCGATCATCAACACAGCAGAGAACAGGGAACTCTCGGAGAACATTCTGTCGACGCTCCGACCCTTCTATTCAGTCATAAAGAACGCTTGCGGGAACATACGCTTTGTCTACATAACGGGAATCACGAAGGAGGCGGGGATATTCGAGAGGATAAACAATACAACGGATATATCCCTCAATGAGGACTATGCTGCCGCATTCGGCTACACACAGGAGGAACTGGAGACTTACTTCTCCGAATACATTGATGAGTACATGGAGAGAGAAGACAGAGAGTACGGAACAAGTGAGGAGTTCCTCGAAGCCGTCAGAGATTACTACTACGGCTGGCGTTTCTCCGGAGAGAGCGGAACAAGGGTATATAATCCCGACGATATCGGAAGATTCTTTGCCTCAGGATGCCTCTTTGACCCCTACTGGATAAACACAGGTTCGACAACGGTGGCTGCAGACTTTCTCAGAAGCCGCGGATTGTCGAGAGTCATCTGCAGTACCCCTGTCATCAGCGGTCTCGATCTTGCTCTCTTCGATTACCCCGCCCTTGTTTCAGAGCCGAAGAGATACTCCGCATCCGAAGTACTGTATTTCACGGGGTACCTGACGATAAAGGAGGGAAACGGAGAGTTTCTTCATCTGACATTTCCGAACGCTGAAGTAAGAGAACAGTTTTCACAGGCAGTCGTTGATGAATATACGGAGATGGACGGAGGAGTAACTGCATCCCGCATAGAAAAGGCTCTCCGGAGCGGCAGCATCGAGGATGTCGTAGACAGGCTGAACGAGTATATCTCCCGCTACAGGTACGACGGTCTCGACGAAGGAGAGAGAGGGATTGAGGAGGCATTCTTCACATTCTTTCTCATGCCCGGAGGAATACGCACGGGGATTGAAGACGATATCTTCCACGAAAGAACCGATGTGATTCTGAAAAAAGGAAAGGAAGTTTTCCTCTTCGGAATGAGGTTCAACGCATCACCGGAGAAAATCCTCCATGAGATACGACAATACTGCTCAGACGATGAAAGCAAAAAGGAGAAACACATCCATCTCGCTGCACTCTCCTTCTCGTCCGAAAAGAGAAAGATAACCTCATGGAAGGAGGAGAGAACCAGCGGCAGTGTGGATTTATCCCGGGTTAAGAGAAGATGGTGAGAGGAAGACCGGGGCTTCAAAGTAAAACTGAAGAGAATGACGAAGAGAATGAAACAGAAAAAACATGCAGAGGTAATGACGAAGACAGCACTGCCGTCCTCAGCAGCTTCGGGAGATACACGACCTTCTCCTTCAGAGGTCGGACAATAACCTTTTGCACCTGCGACGGCCTTGTGAGATACACGAGAATTCTGAAGTGGGACAACGGCTATATCGAGGTAATGGCAAGATACAGACATGAGAGGGAAGAAATCGAAGAATACATTGACCTCGAGCCCGTACCGGACTACCTCTACATGGATAAGGAGCAGTTCCTTTCTCCCATCCGCAAGGTAAGAATCGCGTACAGGGATGAGGATAACAAATTCGGACATACGCCCGCTATGGATGACGAAGAGAACTGATCATACCGCGCCCTCAGTCTTCGTCTGTAATCACGTGACCTCAATCGAGGGTCGCAATCCCGCGCAACATGTGAGTCTTGTTATTCTCCGAGCAGAACGGATCCGGAGCATGTTCCTTCACCGTACCCGACGACGTCTTCTCATCGCTCTCAGAGGAATAGGAATTACCATTCCTTACCGTTCATAAACCGTCTGCGAAAGACTGTGGTAACAGACGACAAACAGTTAACAATCTGCTCCCTCACAGCACACTTCAGAGATACAAAGCCCTTCCCGAGATGGATTTCCAAGGAAAATTGAAAAATCTTCTCTAAAACTTTGACATTTTTCAGAAAAAAAGTGGTTAGATAATAGGAGACAGAAAAAAATGAAAAGACTCACCTTCCTGATTCTAGCCCTTCTGCTGATGCTTCCGCTCAGTGCCTGGTATGCTCCGTCATTCACCGTAGGATGCGGAGTGAATACACTCATCCTCGATAAGGAAGCGTACCAGTCCGTGAGGACGGGACTCGAACTCGGACTGGTCGGAATAAAGATAGAATCCTTCACTCTCTCGATACCACTGACAATAGCGCATGTGACTAAGTCCATTGAAAACAGAGGGCTTCTATCTCCATCCTTCTTCAAGGCGTCGATAGGAGCCGAAGGACTCGTGGAAGGCGACAGATTCGGAGGCAGCATAGCCCTCTATTTAGGCTACGAGGATTACACGGACGAAAAGGCGGTGATGCTCTATCTTGAGGGACGCGTTGCCGCACACCTCCGGATATCGAAATACTTCTCGCTGATGGTTCCGGTATCATATACGTATACTCCCGAGGGAAACGAAGTATCGGTAAGCCTCGCATTAAGAATAGGAGGCGACATTCTATGATGCTCCTCACACTCCTGTTCTCCCTCGTACTCCTTCTCTTTCCCTCGTGCTCACCCGACAGCATAGTAAGCAAAAGAGACATCTACCTCGTAACCGTCGCAGACGATTTCTACTCTTCGTCATCGACACGTAACACCCTCAAGACCGTCGTAACGGACCAGGCTGCCCTAATCAGCCAGATTTCCACCCTCAGCGACAACGTACACATCTACGCCTTCACTTCCCAGAAGGGAAAGAGGTATTACTCGACTCATCCCCTCTTCGAGCCCGTCGACAGCAGCGAGAAAAAGGTCAACGCTGATTCCCCGTCATTCGACCACTTCAACTACGTCGAGAAAAGTGCGGAGAGCACCGCAGACTGGACGATGAAGACGGTACTCGACACAGTCGGTACAATCGTCACTACTTCCGACGACCTCATCATATTCACGTACTCCGGACATGGAGAAAACGAGACGGGCGACTTCATCACCAATGCAAACCACGATCCGTACGTCACTACAGATAAACATGCAGTATTCGATGTATTTGCAAAGCTTCCCGGAAAGAAGGTATTCTTCCTCGACTCCTGCTATTCCGGGAATTTCATCAATTCCTCTTCATTCACCACTAAGGATACGTTCAGTACGAACGAGGACAAATACACCGGAGAAGACACCCTTACAGCAGTAAAGACCAGTACACTGGA
>CAVILL010000015.1:0-32055 GCA_963643635.1 Sphaerochaetaceae bacterium
AAAACCATACCGCCCATTGCGCTGACCGAAGCCTGGTGGTATTCATTACTCAAACATGAGGACGGCAACCTCCTGTATTTTTAATTCAGTGCAGGTTAAGCCCTTTTGAAAGTCACGCAGGCTCAAAAAGAAAGAGGACAGATACACTCCGTCCCCAGTCTATTTAATCAATCCCCCCGAAAAGTTGAATTAACCTTTCTTTCCTGTCTCTACTGTATCATGTATCGGGAATAAAGCAAGAGATGTTTTCTACTTTACATTTCGTTAATTCTCCGACATCTGTAGAAGTATTTATCAGTCCTTGAGTGGGATATCGAAAGACATGCGGTCTCTGGTGAGTATGGTGTCGGGAAAGATCTCCTTCGCTTCCTTCAGAAGTTTCCTGAGTTCTCTGTCCATGTAGCGCGGCGAATAATGCTGGAGACAGAGTGTTCTGCACTCCCCGTCTCGCGCGATCATCGCTGCCTGGGAAGCAGTCATGTGCTTCTTCTCCTCGGCAGTCTCTATGAGGTCGTTTTCGAACATGCCTTCGCAGAAGAGGATGTCGGAGTTGCGGACGAAGTCGGAAATCGAGGGGAAATACAGAGTATCTGTTATGTAGCTGAACTTCCTCCCTTCCCTCTCCTTTCCCATGACAAGGTCGGGTGTTATTACTCTGCCGTCGTCGAGAGTAATCGTCTCACCCCTCTGGAGTCTTCCGTAAAGCGGGCCCTTGGGAATTCCGAGAGAAGCTGCCTTATCGGGAAAGAACTCGCCCTTCCGCCTCTCCTCGACAAGGGAATAGCCGTAACATGGCTTCGTATGGTCGAGGCGGTAGGCGTTGATCGAGTAGCCGTCCCCTGTATATATGCATCCCTCCTCCACGGGAGTGAAGATGATGTCGTAGTTTATGTACATGTCGAGAATACGTCTCGACGACTCGATGTACTCTCCGAGTTTCGAAGGCCCGAAGACATAGAGCGGCGTATCCCTGTCGACCTGGCTCGAGAGCATCAGAAGTCCCGGCAGACCCGTGACATGGTCTGCATGCATGTGGGAGATGAAGATTGCGCTGATCTTCTTCCATCTGAGATTCAGCATCTTCAGCGACACCTGGGTGCCTTCGCCGCAGTCGAATAGGAACAGTTCCCCGTCTCTCCGCACGAGAGCGGAGGTGAGGAATCTTCCGGGAAGGGGCATCATGCCGCTCGTCCCGAGTGAAAAGACCTCTAAGTTCATGAAAGAAGATTACAACAGAAAGAAGAAACTTTCCATCACTCTATCTTATCTCTCCCAGGAGCTCGCCTCTCTGTGTGCGGTAGAGCTCGATTCTGAGCGTCAGAGATGAGCAGAGAATCATGAGCAGAAGCATCAGGATGATTGAAGAGAGCGGAACAGAGAGGGTGAAGGACGAGATGTAGTACTCGACTATCTCCGGTTCCTTCCGGGCGACGAATGAAATCAGGGAAGGAGAAAGAAGTGAAAGAAGAATTCCGCAGACCGTCCCGAGAAGCGAGGAGAGAGAGACGCTGACAAGTGTCATCCTGCGGTATATCGCCCTCACGGAAGCTTCGCCCATTCCCATGAGTCTGAGAGACGCTATGTCCCTTCTGTCACGCGATGTGTAGACATGGGCGATGTCGGCGCTGAAGAATGCGGCGAGGAGGGCGACGAAGATCAGAATGACATATAGAATCATTATGGACTGATCGACGTTCGTGCAGAGGGAGGAGTACTTCTCCCTGTAGCTCTGCGCCCATATTCCCTCCTTCCAGAGAGACTGAACAACACTGTCCACGTCGGTGTTCCTCTCGAGGAGTATCTCGTACTCCGAATCGCTGTCGGTAAGAGAAATGTCGACAAATGCGAGATACCTGTCGAGCTGCGCATAGCCGGAGGAGTAGATTCCCTTCACGCTCATAAGTACCGGCCTCGCTCTCCCCTCGTCCTTTTCATATAAAAGAAGCGTAAGTCTGTCACCGATTGAGAGCGAAAGAGCTGAGGCAAGAGTCGAGGAGACTACTATCTCGTTGCGGTATTCCCCGTCCCCCGTCTCGAGCTTCATCCCCTCTCCCCTTTCTCCGGAGAAGTACTCTTCGAGGCTGACCCCCTTGAGGTGCACGAGGCTCCTGCCGCCGGAGGAATAGAGAATGCCGTCCCCCTCCTTCACTTCGTCTATTCTTGCTCCTTCATACTTCGAGACGTCGATGTACTCCTCCGTCGTGAACGAGCCGCATCCGAGAAGGACTATCATCCTCTCGATTGCCCCCGTCATCGAAGATATGAACACCATCACGAAGACAAGAGTCATCGTGATGAGAAAGACGATGAGAGACGGTGCATAGTGGGAGATGATGTATCCCCTCTTCATCCCCTCTCCGCACTTACGGCGTGTATAGAGGCGCACTCCCTCATTTTTCATAGAGTACTCCGTTCTGAAGTATGTATGTACTGTCGGCTTTCTCCGCGAAGGCGTTGTTGTGGGTAACAAGCAGGAGTCCCCGCTTCTCCTTCCTCACCGTCTCCAGGAGCAGCTCTTCAACCGATGAGCTTGTCTCCTCGTCCAGGCTCCCCGTCGGTTCGTCGGCATAGATCACGCTGCTCTCGGGTGAAAGGGCACGGGCGATTGCGGTGCGCTGTCTCTCTCCTCCCGAGAGTACCGTCGGTCTGTAGTTCTCCCTTTCACTCATACCGACAAGAGAAAGAAAATACCTTGCCTTCTCATATGCTTCCCTCTTTCCTTCTCCTCTTATCAGGAGTGGCATCGCAACGTTCTCGAGGGCCGTGAAGTCCTCGAGGAGCATGGAATTCTGGAAGACGAAGCCCATCTTCCTGTTCCTCAGCTGGGAGAGCGTCCTGTCTGAGAATGAGGAAACCTCCTTTCCCGAGTAATATATCCTTCCGCCGGTGGGGAGGGAAAGGAGAGCGGCAATCGAAAGCAGAGTCGATTTTCCAGAGCCGCTGCGGCCTGTTATGGCAATGCTCTCACCGTCGTGAAGAGTGAGGTTGATATCCTTCAGGATGTGAAGTTCTCCCCCGTCGGGAGTCGGAAACGACTTGGTTATGTTCTCAAGTTTCAAGAGTTCATTCTGCATAAAGGACCCCGCTTATCTGTGTCTTCTCACGCTTTCTGCTTTCTTTATGGGTGAATATGAGTGTAACCGCCGCCATGAAGAGGGAGAAGAATGAAAAGCCGCCGTACGGCATGGATAAATCAAGTGTGACTATCAGATCCGATTTCTCAGAGAGAATCTCGAGGATCCTCAGTACACCGAGCCCCGAGAGATAGGCAATCAGGACTCCGAGGAGTACTACAATGAGAAAGGAGAAGAGAGAGACGAGTCTTATTCTTCTTCTCTCCATTCCCATTATCTCGAGTTCCGCCATTTCGACCTTTCTGGATGACGCGAAGAGAACGACGCTCGACTTCATCGATACCGCAATGATTATGAAGAGAAGCGACAGCACTCCGTACATCAGGGTCTTCTCCACGAGAAACGCTCCGTAGAGGCTCTTCTCGGCTTCCTGCCAGGAAGTAACCGTATAGCCCTTACTTCTCAGAAGAGCGATGTCTTCGTCATCCGCGCCCTTTACGGCGGTCTTCCTCACTGCATTCTCATCCGCACTTGAAAGAGGAAGAAAAAGCATCGTGTCATCGAATTCGCTGCCGAGTGCCGTGTAGTATATTCCCCCGACTGTGTACCCGTCGCTTCTGAGCGCTGTGACCTTCGCTCCGCTTTTCAGCATCGAGAGCGTTACTTTTCCGAAGCCGTTTGCACGGTAGAATGAAACGGGAACCGTGAGTGAGGAGGTGTCTCCGAGATATAGTCTTATTCCGCCGTCGTAAGACGAATCTATGTACCTCACAAGATATGAGCCGCTTTCTGTAATGGCCTCGCCTTCAGCGTAGACGAAGACCGTGGCGGAGGGAAGAAGAGAGAGTATCTCGTCCCTGTAGTCCCCGTCCACAGTGCAGTCGAAGGACCTTACGTCACGGATGGAATCAAAACGGCTCGACTGGAGGAAGTTCATTATCGAGATGACGACTGTCACGACAAGAAGCGAGAGCGCAACAGTCAGCATTATTCTCACCGAGCGCGACCTCAGAGAGCGTGAATGCGGAAAAGCGTATCTCAGGGAAAGAAAGGCGGTCACAGGGCTCTCGCCTCCTTTATCCTCCTTCCGTCGGTGTCGTAGATGAAGAGGTACTTCGCTTCTCCGTTCACGAATCGCTTCTCCTCTGTCGTTCCGTCATCGAGAATGCGCCTCTCGCTTATCTTCCCTCCCTCCGGAGTGTAGCGGGTGAGTACTTCACCGTCCGTGTAGGACGTGACATAGATTCCGTCCTCTCTCTCTTCCCGTTTTCCGGAGAGTGTACCGTCAGAGAGGTAGGTATATTCCGTCCTGGAGGAATCCGTCGTCTCCCTTATGAGTCTACCGCTACTGTCGTATTCACGTTCCACCCCGTCCTTTCTCTCGATGTAGCCTCCGCCTTCCGTCGCTTCGGATGCGGTATCATCGGAGAACGAGAATGAACCGAGAGAGATGCTCTCCCCGCCTTCGTAGACGAAGTAGTCGTCCGAGATGTATATGCCCTCGTCCTTCACCCTGTAGTAGAGAAGAGTACCGGAGGACGTCGTCGTGTACTCCACCTTCTCGACGAGCTCTCCGTTCCTGGAGTAGTTGTATCCGGTAAGAAGAGTACCGGAGTATATGTAGTTGTATTCCCCGCTGCTGCCGTCACTCTCACTGACAATCCTGCGCTCTATGTTGCCGTCGCCGTTGAGGAATACCTTCTCCTCCCTTCCGTCCGATGTTTTCTTCGTCCATCCGGAAGATGATGTCACCTTCCGCGAGACTTCCTCACCATAGTGGTACAGGATCTCGGTATTTCCTCCACAGGAGAGAATCCACTCGCCGTCGCTTATGGACGATGCACTACCCTTCTTCTGCCCCAGCTCGTTCGAGACGTAGTAAGAGGCGTAAAGAGAAAGCGTAAAGAGAGAAAAAGCGGAGACGAGAATGAAGAGTCTTTTCAACATTATTCCTCAATGCCCAGGAGAGCATTCAGATATTCCTCTCTGTCGAACGGGTGAATATCCGTATACTTCTCGCCGGTGCCGACGAAGAGCACGGGAAGACCGAGCGTCCTTCCGATCTGTACGAGAGCCCCGCCCTTTGCTGCGGAGTCGTACTTCGTGAGAATCACGCCGTCGAGCTTCACCGCCTGGTTGAAGAGGTTCGCCTGGCTGAGGCCGTTCTGACCGGTGGTGGCATCGATTACGAGGAACTTTCTGTAGTTGTTCTCGCTGATCCCCCTGCCCTTCACAATCTTGTCCATCTTCTGGAGTTCCCTCATGAGGTTCTCCCTGTTGTGCATTCTTCCCGCGGTATCGACGAGCACGAGGTCATCCTTCTGTGCCACTGCCGAAGTCACGCCGTCGTAGACAACCGCTCCGGGGTCGGAGCCGGTGTGCTGCTTGACGATTCTCATCCCCAGTCTCCCGGCGTGTATATCGAGCTGATCCACTGCCGCCGCGCGGAATGTGTCCGCAGCACAGAGAAGGACCTTCTTGCCCTTTTCTCTGTACCAGGCTCCCATCTTCGCGATGCTTGTAGTCTTGCCCACTCCGTTGACTCCGAGAATCATGAAGACGTTGACGCCCTCGTTGAGAGAGGGGTCGTATGCCCTGACGTACGGAGAGAGAAGTTCCTTCATCACATTCTGGAGTTCCTTCCCGTCTGTGATCTTCCTCTTCTTCGCTTCGCTTCTGAGTGTCTCGATGACCTCCTCGGTAAGCCGCGAGCCGAGGTCGCCTTCGACAAGTGTGTCCTCAAGCTTCTCGAAGAACTCCTCGTCGATCTTCGTCGATGTGAAGAGGCTCTTTATCTTTGCGCTGAATGCTGAAAATAATCCCATGTTTCTTTCCTTATAATCCCATGCGGGCTGTATTGTAATAGTCTACCGCAGTAGAGAGCAGATTTACCAGAGAAACTATCATTCCTCCGGTGAATACCGTCTCCATAGCACTGCCGTACACGGCGGAATAGTATGTTGAAACTGCAGAGGAGGCGGTATAGCCTCCGAAGGAGAGAAGAACGTAGAAGAGCGAGGAGTAGAAGGCACCCTTCTTCTCCGTCACGAGGTCGTTCTCCTCAGTCCACGCGGGCTCCATGTAGAGCGTTATCCTTCCGTCCTTCTTCCTCTCCTGGTAAGTGTACTGCGAAAATCCCTCACTCTCGAGCGTAATCACGTATGGTGTATACACACTCCCGATGAGACGCGAGCTCTGCCTTATTCCGTTGAGGTACACATCCGCCTCGAACGGGTATGTAGATACCGACAATCCCAGCGGCTCGTCTTCTTCGAGGGTGAGTGATATCTCCTTCCCGCTTCCGTCGAGCGAAACGGAGTAGACGGCGTCACGGTAACCGTATGACGAGAGGGAGAATGTATGTGTCCCGTTTTCGAGAATCACATAGCCGCCCTCGTTTTCGAGTACTGCCCCGTCGACAAGAAGCGCCGCATTCTCAGGAGCAAGCGTTATCCTGTAGAGGCTGTAACCGGACGGCAGAAGAAGGGACGTGAGAAGTGAGAAGAGTACATCCTCCTCGCTGGAGTAGAGCGCACTGTTGTACCAGCCGCTGTGTATCGTACGTCCGTTGAAGAGGACATCAATCCTGTCCGCGTCTCCGTCGCTTTCGCTCCTTATGTAGAATATCGCATCGAGGGAATCGAGTGCCCTGAGATAGATGTATGCGTCTTCGTCTCCCTCGCGGAGGAACTCCGAATACGCGGAGAGGTCCGCACTGACGACTTCGACGGGCAGGGAGGAGGGAGAAGCAGACCTGCTTTCCTCTTTCCCGCTCCATTTCTCATTCCGGCTCTCCTCCGTCATTTCTGCGTAGAGCGTCCTCTTTCTCTCTGTCTCCCGCCTCTCTTCCCTGAGAGCGAGTGCCTCGTCGCTTCCCGCGATGCCGACGGACGAGAGAACGGTCTCAACGAGCGAGACATAGTCATCGTTTTCCCCCGTGACGGCGACTCTGAAGCTCTCCGCCCCGGAAACCGGAGCGGCGGATAAAAATATAATGAGTAAGAGCAGAAGAAGCTTACTCTTCCTTGGCAAAGTGGAGATAGCTTTCAATGAAGTCATCAATCTCTCCATCCATGACAGCGGAGATGTTGCCCGTCGAGTAATTGGTTCTGTGGTCCTTCACGAGAGTATAGGGCTGGAATACGTAGGAGCGGATCTGGCTTCCCCAGGCGATGTCCTGCTTGGCAATCGCATTGGCTTCCTTCTCCTTTTCCTTCTCCTTCTGGTAATACTCGTAGAGCTTTGCCCTGAGCATCTTGAAGGCCACGTCCTTGTTCATGTACTGGCTTCTCTCGTTCTGGCACTGTACGACTATTCCCGTTGCATAGTGCGTGATTCTGACGGCACTGTCCGTCTTGTTGACGTGCTGTCCTCCCGCACCTCCTGCACGGTAGGTATCGAGTCTGTAGTCCTCGGGCTTGATGTCGATTTCGATGTCGTCGTCGACCTCAGCCGATGCGTAGACCGAGGCGAATGATGTGTGTCTTCTCTTTGCCGCGTCGAACGGGGAGATTCTGACGAGTCTGTGGACTCCCGCCTCACCCTTGAGGTAGCCGAAGGCATATTCGCCGCTGACCTTCATCGTCACCGACTTTATTCCGCCCTCGTTCTCCTCGAGGTCGAGGATCTCGCACTTGAAGCCGTGACGTTCAGTCCAGCGGATATACATTCGCATGAGCATGCTCGCCCAGTCGGAGGCTTCCGTTCCGCCGGCTCCGGCGTGGACGGAGAGATAGAGGTTGTTCTTGTCGAACTTGCCGTCGAGAAGAGTCTTGACCTTCAGGGGCTTGAACTCTGCCTCGAGAGCGTCGATCTGGCCCTGGAGCTCGAGTCTCAGGTCCTCGTCCTCCTCTCCCTTGTAGAGTTCAATGAGCTCCCCGAGGTCATCGATTTCCCCGATGATCTCCTTCCATGGGTAGTAGCTGTCCTTTAGTGCATTCAGACGCTGGAATGTCTTCTGCGCATTCTCCTGGTCGTTCCAGAAGTCGCTCTTTTCAGTCTCGGCTTCGAGCTGTTTTATCTTTGATTCGGTGTCAGACGATTCAAAGACGCCTCCATACATTGTAAGCTTCAACCTTTATATCTTCGAATTTCGATCTGTTTTCAATGAACATAGTCTTTTTCTCCTTAATTACTGTTTATTTGATATATCTCTCAGATTCAGTCTATAGGTTACCGATTCGTCCTCTTCCGCTTCAAGGGGGAAAGTGAATGTTATTTTCCTGCAGAGGACGAAATCCTCACGTCCGAGTCCCGTCATGCGCTGTGTACCTACTGTCTCCTCGGTAAGAACGAAGGTGTCAGTCGAGGAGATGCTGAGTGCAGCGCCGGCCAGGCGTGATGTGTACTTGACGGTCTTCGCCTCGACCCTGCCCTTCGCAACCATATCCATCTTCTGCTCCGGAAGCGTCAGGTAGGCGTCGGGGAACGAAAGATAGATCGAGAGCGAATAGGAGCCGCCGAGTTTCTTCCCGGCCGCCGGAGCCAGAGTCGAATCGAGCGTGAAGGTGTTCGTCTTCATCTTGTAGCGCTTGCTCAGCATGAAGGGAAGAGTATCCGATGAATGGGAGAAGACTATCTCGCTCCTCTTCCTGTCGACGATTTCGGAATCGAAGACGAGGTCTCTCGTGGACCATTCCGCGTCTCCGATTACAACCGTATCCTCGAATGACTTCAGAAGAAGCGAGGAATACCCGTTTTCGCTCACATCGGGCCTCGTGTCGAAGTAGTTGATGCCCAGGGGAAGATAGTCGAACTCCGCGCAGGAGCCTCCGAGAGGTGACACGACTGCAAGATAGCCTCCCTTCGAGTACATGACAGAGTCGCTGTACCCCGTCTCCTCATAATCCGCCTCCTTCATCGACGGCGAATCCGTATCTCTCAGGAAGCAGTTCTCGGCATCGATGACGGCATGCCAGAAGGATGCGTGCACGCTGTATCTCAGCGGTGCGCATTCGCTGTCGTAGTTGAATATGTTCCCAATCGACGTATTGAAGAGAGCCGTCGTCACATCCTTCTTGAGAAAGCGGTTGCTTCTCTGCTGTAGATTCTCGGCTATCGAAATGTATCTGTTGTAGAGGTACCTGTAGTTCGCGTTCCTCACGAAGAGGCTGTTGGGAGTGTGAAGCGAGTACGTCTCGCTGTCACGTGAGTACCATCCCTGGGGAAGGTAGCTGCTCTTCTTCACGCTGAGAGCAGAAAGAGGAACCGTCTGCGTTCTCTCCAGGATGTCGCACACAATGTCACCGGGTCTGAGATCCCCGCCCTCCCTCACGGCGCCGAGCACAAGCTGGTCTATGTTGAGGAATATGACACCTTCCTCACGGGAGTGTATGGAAGAAAGAAGCCTCGTTCTGAGTCCCTGGTAGTCGGTCTTCCCGTCGGCATAGTCCCTGACGGCCGAAGAAGCCTCGTCGGAGAATGGATATATGTTCACCCTCTTTCCGATTTCACTCATCATGAAGGGGCTTTCCTCACCCGCATCCGGAAGGGCGGAGAAGGGGCTTATCACGAGGTTGTCGATTCCCGCATTGTTCATCAGCGATATGTAATACGGCTGCCAGACCTCTCCGTAGAAGAAAGCGGTCTTCGCCAGCACGCCGTATTCGTGTCTTATCTCGCTTGTAAGCTTCTCTATCTGTCCCAGTCTGTCCTTCGGAGGAAGGAGCGAGAGAAAGCTCTCGTTCCATGACCCCGAAAGGTGCTCTATGTCGCCCCGCTTCGTATAAAGGGCGATAAGACTCTTGTACTCCTTTCTCTCGCGCTTGATGTGCTTGATCATCTGCGACGACTGATAGAGTGCTATGTGATTACCAGGCTTGCTGTAGAGATATGAGAGGACGGGGTCGTATACGAGCGAGAGCGTCCTGTCGAAGAGTGCCTGGGGCGCACTGTAGAGAGTGGTATATAGTCCCAGGGCAATCTTCATTTCATCTCCTTCGTCCTCACAGCTTCAGGATGCATTTCTGAGGACACTTCTCACATGCAGCGTTTGCATTCTCCTGATTCTTTCCCCAGTCGTTCGATGAGAGGAATGACTCCACCCTGAACGGACTGTTCTCGACCTTCACTTCGCAGATCTTACAGCCGATGCAGGCTCTCTGGCAGGCCTTCCTGGCCTTTGCTCCGCTCTGGTGATTCGAGCACGCCACGACATACTCCGCCGTGTACGGAATGAGCTTAATAGTACCCTTTGGACATACTCTAGTGCAAGCACCGCAGCCGATGCATTTTTCCCTGTCGACCACGACTGCGCCTTCGCTGTCATAGTGTATGGCCTCTACGGGACAGACCTTCATGCAGGAGCCCAGCCTCAGGCATCCCTCCCTGCATTCGTTCTCTCCGCCGAAGACGAGGGAAGCGGCATTACAGTCATCGAGACCTTCGTATGAAAAGCTCTTCTGTGTAACCTCGTCGGTGCCGCGGCAGAAGACGAAGGCGACCATTCTCTCCTTCTTCTCGGCCTTCACTCCGACGATTTCACTCATCTTCTGGGCCAGTTGATCGCCGCCGGGCTGACAGAGTCCGGGGAGAGCCGTGCCGTTGTTCACGGCCTCGGCATATGCAGAGCATCCCGCAAAGCCGCATCCGCCGCAGTTTGCACCGGGCATTATCTCCTCGAGCTTCTCGAGTCTCTCATCCTTCTTCACCGCAAGCTTCTTCTCCGCAAAGGAGAGGCCGAGCCCCAGGAGCAGTCCGAGAACGGAAAGAATACCGAAAGCATATAGAATATTGATCATTTTCCTCTTTCCTCCTCAGGCGAGATTGAGATTGATGAGAAGCGTCGAATCGAAAGCCATGAAGGCGAGAGCCATGATGGATGCCGATATGAACGTGATGGGAACACCTCTGAACCACTTTCTCACGGGAACAAGCGAGAGTCTCTCGCGGATGTTCGACATGAGGACGATTGCGAGCGTGAATCCGATTCCCGCTGCAGCTCCCGCAGTGAACGACTCCAGGAGATTATGTCCCTCGTCGATGTTGATGATTGAAATACCGAGGACCGCGCAGTTGGTGGTGATGAGCGGAAGATAGATTCCGAGCGCCTTGTAAAGCGACGGGGAGAACCTGCGTATGATCATCTCGACGAACTGGACGAGTGCGGCGATTGCGAGGATGAAGGCAATCGTCTTCATGTACTCGAGTCCGAACGGTACGAGAAGGCCGTAGTAGATGACCCAGCAGAATACGCTCGTGACGCTTGTGACGAAGGTGACGGCGACTCCCATGCCGAGAGCGGAGGATGCGTTCTTGCTCACTCCGATGAACGGGCAGAGGCCCATGAACTTCACGAGAATGAAGTTGTTTACGAATATGTATGTGACAAGAATTCCGATATAGCTCATTTCGTCTCACCTTCCTTTGCCTTTGCTGCATCCCTGTTCTGCTTCCAGATGAAGAATGCCTTGAGGTAACCCATCACGAGGAGTGCTCCGGCACTGACGCCGATGACTCTCATCGGGGACGAGGAGAGTCCGGGAATGCGGATGACGCCGTCCCAGCTTCCGAGAGCGAAAAGCGTTATCGTTCCGCTTCCGATGATCTCTCTCACGAGAGCGATGAATGTCAGTCCGATCGTGAAGCCGCAGCCCATTCCGATTCCGTCGAGTGCGGAATCCAGAACGCTGTTCTTGTTCGCGAACGCCTCGGCACGTCCGAGGATTATGCAGTTGACGACGATAAGCGAAAGATAGATTCCCAGTGCCTCGTAGAGCGCGGGAAGGTATGCATGCATTATCATCTCGAGAATCGTGACGAACGAGGCGATGATTACGATGTATGCCGGGATTCTTATGGAATCGGGGATGACCTTCTTGAGGGCGCTGATGAATATGTTGGAAAGAGTGAGGACGAATATGACGCCGGCACCCATTCCTATTGCGTTCGATACCTGTGTCGACACGGCCAGCGTCGGACACATGCCGAGCATGATGATGAATATCGGGTTCTCCTTCCAGAGTCCCTTTGTCAATTCGTGTAGATGCTGACTCATACTGTCTTCTCCTTTACATACTCGCTGCCGCCTCTGAGAGTTGCGCTGACAGCTCTGAAGGTGAAGGAAGCGCCGCTGATGAGAGCCTTGTCGCTTTCATTGAGATCGTTCTTTCCCGAGGGGAACGAAACGGTGTCCCCCATACCGGTGAACAGATCCATGTACCATTCGTTCTCAGCGTTCTTGCCCAGTCCTGCAGTCTCGCTGTCCTCTGTCATCTGGGCCTTTATGAGTTCGCCCCTGATGCCGTAGGATGCGATGATCGTGAACTCTCCGCCGTAGCCCTTGCCTTTGAGCTGCAGGACGTATCCCGAGAGCTTGCCCGACGAGTAGAGAGGAGTCTCCTCGACGACGGTATCGCTGTCCTCGACTGCGGACGTATCGCCGATCTCGAGCCCTGCGCTGACGCTCTCGAGCGCCGCCCTGTTGGCAGCCGCCATGTTCTCGGCGATCTTCGGAGCCGTGAAGGAATTGACCCATGCACAGAGAGCCGCACAGACGGCACATATGAGGAAGAGTACTATTCCGGTTTTCAGTGTTGTGTTCATTTCGTCACCTCCCCCTTCTTTTCCTTTACGGGCCTTACATAGCCGAACTTCCTTCTCTTTACATACTTGTCGATGGTCGGTGTGACCATGTTCATCAGGAGGATTGCAAGAGACACACCCTCGGGAAGAGATCCGAAGTAACGGATGATGAATGTGAAGAAACCGCAGCCGAAGGCGTAGATGATTTCTCCCATCGGCGTATTGGGGCTTGTCACCCAGTCGGTTGCCATGAAGATGGCACCGAGGAGAAGACCGCCCGAACATACCGCCATCATCCACTCACCCGTGAAGAGTCCCGTTCCGTTTGCAAGTCCTCCGAAGACCCATGTAAGGATGGAGAAGGAGCCGATGAAGAACACCGGAACATACCATGTGATCACTCTTGTGAGAATGAGGAAGAGGCCGCCCAGGAGCAGCAGGAGTGCACTGAGTTCGCCGATCGAGCCGCTTGCGAAGCCGAAGAATTCGTCAACGAGGTACGGGTCGAGGTTGAGAGCCCTGCCGACAGAGGATGCGAAACCGGTTACGGGGTAGCCGGTGGAAGCGAGAATCTCGGCACTCGAGAGTCCCGCGCCCATCTCCATCTTGATTGCGGACAGCGGAGTCGAACCGGCAACGAGTTCTGCCGACCTGCTGAAGACCCAGGGGAGCGTGAACGACGACATCTGGGACGAGAAGGAGAAGAAGACGAAGGCTCTTCCCGCGATTGCGGGGTTGGCCCAGTTGCATCCGAGTCCTCCGAAGGTCCACTTGACGACTCCGATTGCGAATGCGGAGGCGATTACCGGAACGTAGAACGGTACGGTTGACGAAAGGTTCATTCCGACCAGAAGCCCCGTGACGAGCGCAGAGCCGTCGAGAAGCGTGTGTTCCTTACTGATCAGATTAAGAAGATATTCCGTAAGAAGTGCCGCACCGATTGACAGCAGGAGGACAAGCACCGCCCTCCAGCCGAACATTATGCAGCCCCAGAGAGCAGACGGCAGAAGCGCGATTACCACAAAGAGCATCGCTCTGTCCGTGCGCATGGTATCATGTATGTGAGGACTGACCTTTACAGTGATCATTTAGCGTTCCTCCCCATTTTCTTTCCAAGTCTGAATGTCTGGACGAGTCTGAGCTGAGACGGACAGGAGTATGCACAGCATCCGCATTCCTTGCAGTCCATGAGGCCGATGTCCATCGCCTCCCTGTACATGCCGTTTGTTATGAGACGGTACATGTTGTTCGGTGTCAGTCCCATCGGACAGTGCTGGGCGCACTTTCCGCAGTGCATGCACGGGAACGACTTCGCCTCGAATTTCCTGATGCATAACAGTCCGTTGTTTCCCTTGACGGTCGGAGTGTCGAGGGAAGGGAACGAGAATCCCATCATCGGGCCTCCCGCGATGAACTCGTCGCACTTCGACTCGTCACCGTGGCAGTACTCGAAGAGCTTTCTGAACGGGGTTCCGACGGGAACAATCAGGTTCTTCGGCTCCGCTATCGCTTCGCCGGTAACGGTGACCACCCTCTCGAAAACCGGCTTATGGAAGACCGCAGCCTCGTAGAGGGCGTAGACTGATGATGTGGAGCAGACAATGCACCCGATATCTAGCGGAAGCTTGCCCGAGGGTATCTGACGCTTCGTCAGAGCATAGAGAAGCTGCTTCTCGTCTCCCTGCGGATATTTCATCTTCATCAGGGCAACAGTTACGTTGAACCCCATTTCCTCAGCTTTCTTCTCGAGAACGAGTGCAGCGTCCTCCTTGTTCTCCTCTACGGCAATGATGACGTTGTCGGGATTGAGAATCTTCGCTGCGACCTGCGCCCCCTCTATGATCCCCTCCGGCCTTTCAAGCATGAGACGGTAGTCACATGTAAGATAGGGCTCGCATTCGACGGCGTTGATCACGAGGTACTCGACCTTCCTCTCGCCCACCGCGAACTTGACGGATGCGGGGAACGTAGCTCCTCCCATACCGACGATTCCGCTTTCCCTGACAAGGGACAGGAGTTCCTCCTTCGACTGGTTCTTCCAGTCGAATCTCTCAGTGAAGAGATCGCTCTGCTCGCTGTCGGGAACGATGACGACTGCATCGGCGACGGCGCCGGAAGCAAGTGTCGTCTTCCTGATTTCCCTGACGCTTCCACTGACCGGAGAGTGGACTGCAGCGGAGACGAAAGATGCCGGCTCTCCGATGAGCTGTCCCTTCTCGACTCTGTCTCCCGCATTCACGACTGCCTTTGCGGGTGCCCCGATATGCTGCGAAAGAGAGACGACCAGTTCCTCCGGGTACGGAAGACGCTCGATCGGCTTATTTTTCGAGAGGTCCTTCATATCCCTGGGATGAATACCTCTTCTGAATGTATATCCTCGTAACACGTAATCCTCCTTGTGTTAACCTTATTAATGCTATCCCAGCAGTGGCGAAAACGCAAATCCGGCAGTTTTCAAGATAAATTTTTATTGCTTTCAACTTTTCCATGCAAAGCAAGAAGTTATGAGCTTAATATTTCGCTATTTCCATATTGATAAAGAAATAATTTTTTATTTTAGTCAAAAAACCTCACCATTGGATATTTCCAGACGGATTATCTTGCAGTTTGAAAACGACAGCTTGTTTCAGCACGCATGACTGAAGCAGTCCGGCATCCGGGGAGCAGAGACAGGACAAGATGCAGCTTTGACAGATTACGGGGCAGTCTGCAGCCTTTCGAATTTTGTTTTTTTCTCTCCACAGGGTAGAACTCTTTCCCCAGATGTGTTTCAATGAGTCGAAAACCGTATAAGGAGATGACAATGGAAGACGGCCGTAGTGGAAACACAAGAGCTAGCAGTGCAGAAACAGAAATGCCTCCAAGTAGAAAGCCGTCCCCGACGACGGTCTGACAGAGAGGCTTCTGGATTCTCACCCGTACCGATGAGGAGAGAAAAATGGAAGACGAAATCCAGACAGCAGCACAGCACCCCAACTATGTCGGGGAGCTGACACAGATAATAAAGAGCAACATCTCACCGATGGCCCTCAAGGAGAAGCTCTCGGACTACCACGATAACGATATCGCGGAAACGCTCGAGGAACTGACACAGGAGGACAGGAACAAGCTCTACCGCATTCTCAACGCCGAGAGCCTTGCGAACATATTCGAGTACATCGAGAACACGGCACCGTACCTGGACGAGCTCAGCGTCAAGAAGAAGATCGCCGTACTCAGCTCCATGGAGACGGACAAGGCCTCGGAATACCTCAAGAACCTTCCGAAAGGCGAAAGGAACACCCTCATCGATTTCCTCGATGACGACGCAAAGCGCGACCTCGCGCTCCTGGCATCCTTCGACGATGACGAGATCGGAAGCAAGATGAGCACCAACTTCATCGAGATAAAGACCGGCATCACCATCAAGGAGGCAATGAAGGAGCTCATCGACCAGGCTGCGGAGAACGACAACATCCAGACCATCTACGTCGTCGGTACCAACGAGCTCTACTACGGGGCAATCGACCTCAAGGACCTCATCAGGGCGCGGGAGGGAAAGACGATCGACGACATCGTCTCGACAAGCTACCCCTACGTCTACGCCCACGAGCTCATCGACGACTGCGTCAACAAGCTCAAGGACTACGCGGAGGACTCGATTCCCGTACTCGACTCGACGAACAAGCTCATCGGAGTCATCACGAGCCAGGACATGATGGAACTCATCGACGACTCGATGAGAGACGACTACGCGAAGTTCGCATCTCTGGGGGAGGAGGAGGATCTCGGGGAGTCGATACTCTCCTCCGTCAAGAAGAGACTTCCCTGGCTGACGATACTTCTCTTTCTGGGTATAGGGGTATCGACAGTGGTGAGCTTCTTCACGCAGATTGCGGCCCAGATCACGATACTCATCTCCTTCCAGTCGCTCATCCTCGACATGGCCGGTAACTCCGGTACGCAGTCGCTTGCCGTCACCATCCGTGTCCTGACATCCGACCGGCTCTCGCTGAAGGAACTCATGAAGCTCGTATGGAAGGAGACAAGGGTGGGCTTCATAAACGGCGTCATAATGGGCCTCGTCTGCTCGCTCGTCATCGGGCTCTTCATCTACGCCTTCAAGGTACAGGACATAAGGTACGCATTCTCCGTCTCATGCTGCACGGGACTCGCACTCGTTCTCTCCATGAGCATATCGACACTGATGGGTACGATAATCCCCATCGTCTTCAAGAAGGTCCACATAGACCCGGCTGTCGCATCGGGACCGCTCATCACCACGATGAACGACCTCGCCGCCGTCATCGCATACTACGGCCTGGCCTGGATACTTCTCATCAACGTTGCACATATCGGGATGTAGAAAGAGGGAGAGCGCGGCTCTTCCCTTTTCAATGTAAAGGGACGGTAAAAAGGCATCTGTCTTTTTGTTAATTTGTAAACAAAGGTCAAAACAATTTAAAAATATATTGTTGAAAAAATCGGAATCTTGGTTTTACAATTTAAGGTGGAGAAATTGAACATGGTATACTGCGTTGAAGACGAAGCGGCTATAAGGAACATGATGGTTTATACACTCATGGCCTCCGGCTATGAGGCAGAGGGAATGGACTGCGGCAGAGCACTCTGGGAAAAGCTCAACTCCCGCAAGCCCCAGCTTATCATGCTTGACCTCAACCTCCCCGAGGAGGACGGACTGAGCATTCTCAAGGATCTCAAGTCCAATCCCGACACCGAGAGCATCCCCGTAATCATTGCAACTGCAAGAGGAACGGAGTACGACAAGGTCGTCGGACTCGACGCGGGCGCCGACGATTACCTTGCAAAGCCCTTCGGCATGATGGAGATGCTGAGCAGGGTCAAGGCCGTACTGAGACGAAGCGAACCCAAGATGCAGAAGAAGGTCTACTACCTGGGCCCACTCACTCTCGACACATCAAACCACAACGTCACAGTAGACGGCGAGCAGGTGAAGCTCACGGTGAAGGAATACGAACTCCTGGCACTGTTGCTGCAGGAACCGGGCAAGGTATTCTCACGCGAGGAGCTCATGAAGGCCATCTGGGGAATAAGCAACATCGGGGAGACGAGAACCGTCGACGTCCATGTCGCGACACTCCGCACGAAGATCGGTGAGGCGGGACGCTACATCGAGACGGTCAGAGGCATCGGCTACAGGGTACACGAACAGCAGCGCTGAGGCTTTCCACTAAATGACCAAACGAATCATTGCCTACGTTCTTACTTCCCTTCTTCTCATAGCATTCTTCTCGGTAATACTGTCCATACAGGCAACTACGAACGTCATCGGAAAGAGGCAGGAGACGAAGCTCCTCGAACTCCTGGAAATCATATACTACGTGCATGAGGAGATGGGTGACGACGTTGTAAGAGGATTCGAGACGACGGGCTACAGCATAACGCTTCTCAATTCCGACGGCACGCTGCAGGATTCTGAACAGACACCGGAGGATTCCTGGTACTACTCTGCCGACGAGGAATCGATAGAACTCTTCATTAAGGAAGTGATGTCGAGTCCCGAAACGGTGATAAGCTCGAGTACCTCCCTCATATCAGGCAACGTACTCCTTGCGGGAATCGAATCGGGAGACGGTACGATTATCGTCGTAGCCACAGCCCTTACCTCATTCATCGATACGATTTCCGATGTCAAGATGGAGCTTCTGTACATCATTCTCGTATGTATTCTCCTCTCGACATTCCTCGCGCGTCTCATCTCATACCTCATCGTACAGCCTCTCAACGACATAAACGTCGAGGCACCGACCGAGGAAGACACGAGAAAGTACAAGGAAATCCTCCCTCTCCTGAACAAAATCACCGAGCAGAAGGAGGACATCGAAGAGCAGCAGAAGGAACTCAGGCAGGGAGAGAGCAGGTTCGACGCCATCTCCGAGACCCTCGTGGAAGGCATGGTCCTCATCGAGTCGAGTCAGCAGATATCATACATCAACAGCATGGCGATAAAGATCCTCTCGCCTCTCGAGAACCCCATCGGAAAAAGCTACAGGGACTTCTTCTCGAAGGAACTCCAGGAAATCATCTTCAAGACCGCCCACGAAGGCAACCAGACAACGATTCTCTATAATGCCAACCGTGCCTACCAGGTCGAAACCTCGCACCTCATGATGGAAGCCAACGGCTACGACGGTGTCGCCCTCCTCATCTACGATGTCACGGAGCGCATGGCACTCGAGAGAGACAGACGTGACTTCACGGCAAACGTCTCGCACGAGCTCAAGACACCGCTGCATGTAATCACGGGAAGCGCGGAGCTCCTCGAGCTCGGAATCGTCAAGGACGAGGACCAGAAGGTCTTCATCAACCAGATCTACACCGAAGCCAAGAGAATGGCGAAGCTCATCGAGGACATCATCAAGCTCAGCAGACTCGACGACAGCAACTACAAGATGGAGAAGGAAATCATACACGTAAAGCCCGTCTGCGCGGACAACCTCGAGGCAGTGAAGAAGCTTGCGGCGGAACACGAGATCAATCTCATCCTCACCGGAGACGACGTCACGATCAAATGCAACGGCTCCATGTTCAACCAGATCATCTACAACCTCCTCACGAACGCCATCAAGTACAACAACCAGGGCGGTAAGGTCGAAATAAGAATCGGCCGGGAGAACGGCATGACCCTCATCGATGTCAAGGACAACGGCGTCGGTATTCCGAAGGAAAGCCAAGACAAGATATTCGACCGCTTCTACTGCGTCGACAAATCCCGCTCGAGAAAGGTCGGAGGAACGGGCCTCGGCCTTGCAATCGTAAAGAACGCAGCCATCGAGAACGGCGGAGACGTAGTTGTACATGAATCGGAACCGGGCAAGGGAACGACATTCCGTGTATCCTTCCCCGTATGTGAAGATGACGGAGCAGCATCGTCCGACGAGGTCTGATCATGAATCCCGTGCAGTTTTTCTATGACCTGAAAAACCGGATCAAGGAGAAGTTCTTCTCCTACTTCAGGGGCATTACGGTCTACGGCCTCGTAGGGCGCAGCGGAACGGGAAAGAGCTACCATGCAAAGCAGGTTGCACTGAAATACAACATAAACCTCATAATCGACGACGGACTTTTAATCAAGGGCGACAGGATAGTTGCCGGGCACTCTGCAAAGGAGGCCCCGAACTTCATGGCCGCAGTGAAGACTGCGGTCTTCGACAACGACGACGACAAGAACACAATCACCTCCGCACTTCTCAGGGAAAAGAACCGCAAGATACTCATAATCGGGACAAGCGAGAAGATGGTGAACAAGATTGCGTCGCGCCTCGATCTTCCGGAGCCGGCCAGAATAATCCACATCGAGGAGATCTCATCTGCAGACGACATAGAGACCGCGATGCACATCCGCTTCACGGAGGGAAAGCACGTGATTCCCGTGCCGCCGATCGAGATTACACGCTCCGCCCCGCAGATTGTCTTCGACTCCGTGAAGGTCAAGCTCGGAAGAAAGAACCATCTAAACCTCAAACCCCAGACAAGCGAGAAGACGATAGTCCGCCCCGAGTTCTCGAAACCGACGCAGGAAACACTGAGCGAGCAGACACTGCAGCAGATGATCAAGCACTCGATAAGCGAGTACGACCCCGTCATGAAGGTCAAGAAGGTAAAGGGCGTGAGGAACTCCGACCGCACCTACTCCATCAATATTACACTTCAGCTCCCGCCGAGGCACTACATCCCTTCCACGATTTCCGACCTGCAGCAGTACACTGCCGACTGCCTCGAGAAGTTCGGTTCCATCATGGTCAAAAGCGTGTCGATAGAGATAGAAGAATGGGGTTAACTCACAAATAACCGAAAAACTTTCTCACAAATAACCGAAAAACTTTCTCACAAATAACCGAAAAACTTTCTCTCAAATAACCGAAAAAGCCTCGACTTATATCATAATTCCTCATACAATTCATTTATGAGTGAAAACTTAGAAGATGAATACTATCCCAGAATTGCAGATAACATACTGCAACAGAAGCTTGAAGAAGCAGGCGCCGTCTATATAAAGGGGCCAAAATGGTGTGGAAAGTCTACCACAGCAAAACAGAAGGCAAAGAGCGCAATTCTGATGCAGGATCAGGAAACCAAGGCACAGAATATTCTGCTTGCCCAGAACAGTCCTTCTCTTTTCCTTTCAGGTGATACTCCCAGACTCATAGATGAGTGGCAGGTTGTTCCTTTCATCTGGGATCACATCAGGTTTCTTGTGGACGAAAGGAAAAAGAGAGGCCAGTTCATTCTCACCGGCTCGGCAACGCCAGTGGATGATGAGGCATATACCCACTCGGGAATCGGACGCATTATTCCGATGTTCATGAGACCGATGACGCTGTTTGAGTCTAGAGACGGCAACGGTGAGGTTTCGCTTGACGTTCTTTTCCACCGACCTGAAGAATTCAGAAGTACGACATGTGCACTCAAGCTGGAGGACTATGCATATCTGACATGCAGGGGAGGATGGCCGGAAGCAGTCAAGGATGAGCACGACAGGGCTCTGGTCCACGTAAGGAACTTCTATACAGGTCTCATAGAGGATGATATAAACAAGTTTCTTAAAACGAAAAAAAACAAACAGAGAGTGAATAATGTTCTGCGCTCCTACTCAAGGGGACTGGCAGGCGAAATGTCAATTCCAAAGATGAAGGAAGACATAGCGCAGAACGAAGGCCGGAACATAGATGAAGATACGGTATTCAGTTACCTTGACGCTCTGAAGAGGCTGTTCATAATCGAAGAGCTCCCTGCATGGAACACCAATTTAAGGAGTGCTACAAAGATAAGAACCTCGGACACTCATCATTTCGTGGATCCGTCGATTGGCGCAGCAGCGCTTGAAATCTGGCCGAACGACCTGATGGCAGACCTCAGAACATTCGGTTTCTTCTTTGAATCACTCGCAGTCAGAGATCTCAGAGTCTACTCAGAGAAACTTCACGCAAGCGTGTACCACTACAGGGATTCCAGAGGACTTGAAGCCGATGCGATAATCCATCTCTGGACAGGGGAATGGGCGGCAGTCGAAGTAAAGCTTTCTTCAGCGGAGTCGATTGAGGAAGGAGCTAAACACCTTCTGAAGCTCAAAGCCGACATAGATACGGCAAAAGCCAAAGCTCCCAGTTTTCTCATGATACTGACGACTACTCCGTATGCCTACAGACGCGAAGACGGAGTATATGTAGTCCCGCTCGGATGTCTGAAGGACTAGAACTTCCGGGTCAAAGAGAAAGAGATTTGAAATCCAGCCCCATCGGGGCATTATCATACCCCTCCTTCCGAGGGGTACACTGCTCTTCTCAGGTCATGAACCTTCTACTGCACTCCCGGAAAGGGACTCTCCGGAAGCAGTCGATTCTGAGGGAATATCCGGAGACTTCTTCTTTCTCCGTCTCTTACGCGGAGCATTCTTCTTCACCTTGGGATTCACGGGGAGGGAGGACGCAGTCTTCTCTCCAGTCTTCGCCTTCTTCTTTTTCTTACGTCTGAGGCCGTTGAATTCGAGTACGAGTGCGACAGCCTTCTCGAGATCGACATTCGACGGAGTGATGGGACTCAGCATGACCTTCGCCTGACGGAAGGCATCCTTCATCTGATCACTCCAGGGAATCAGATGGCTCTTGTCCACGATGATTGCGGAGCGTGTCATGTAGTAGAACATGACATCCCTCTCGGGAAGCGCGGTATTTCCCTTTCTTGCAGCCATCACGATTTCATCGAGCTCGGAGAGACTCTTCATCATGCTCGGGAGCTCGGAGTGTACGGCGTAGGACGGCAGGATGTACTGCAGAAGGCCGTAGCGGTAGAGTTCGTGGATTATGTCCTTCGCGTGTCCGGAGGAGAGAATCTTCACGATTTCCTCGGTGAGGCGGCTTGTTGCACAGTTCTGGAGATTCGGTGCATCCCTTCTTATTGCGAGTGATACGTTCAGACAGAATCTGAAGCCTGTCGTGACCTTGTACTTGACGGCCCTTATCATCCTGACGGGGTCTTCGGAGAAGGAATAGGAAAGCGGAATGAGAGAACGTATCCTCTTCTTCTCGAAGTCGCCCATGCTGTCCTCGAAGTCCAGGAGCTCGCAGGTCCTGGGGTTGTAGTAAAGGGCGTTGATCGAGAAGTCGCGTCGTCGTGCATCCTGCTCGATTGTCCCGTATATGTTGTTGTTGCCGTCCTCGAAGTTCTCCTCGTCGCTGCGGAATGTCGTGACTTCGATTATCTTCGATCCGAAGAAGAGGTGGACGATGCGGAAGCGCCGTCCGATTATCCTGCTGTTCCAGAAGAGCTTCGAGACCTGTCTGGGGGAAAGGGAGGTTCCGATGTCGTAATCCTTGGGAATGTTACCCAGGAGTATGTCTCTTATCGAGCCTCCGACGATGTACGCCTCCCCTCCGTTCTGCTGGATTTTCCTGATAGCCCACAGAGCATCCCTGTCGATCATGCTGTTGCGTACGGGATGTTCCTTTGATGTATATATCTTGCAGACGGGGACGCTTTTTCCCTTCTCATTTGTCTTGTATCTAACAAACACGGGTATTTATATTAATTATATTCGTCCTCGTGAACAAGACTCTTTCCGTCACACGGCGGATGGTGATTAAAACGGAGAATTGGATTACACTCATACATGTTTGGAGATAATCATGATAGAACCAGTAATCCTCAAGGGCTTCAGAGACAGCCTTCCGAAAGAAGAAATACCGAAGAGAAAGATAATGGAAAAGCTCGAGAAGGGCTTTCAGAGTTACGGCTTCGTGCCCATCGACACCCCGGTTCTGGAGTACACGTCGGTACTCCTCGGCAAGGGCGGCGGAGAGACTGACAAGCAGGTCTTCCACTTCGAGGACAACGGAGGAAGGGAGGTGGCGATGCGCTTCGACCTTACCGTACCCTTTGCCCGCTTCATGGCCATGCACTCTCCCGAGCTTGCACTCCCCTTCAAGCGCTACCACATTAACAAGGTATGGCGCGGCGAGAAACCCCAGAAAGGCAGATACCGCGAGTTCTTCCAGTGCGACTTCGACATCGTCGGCACAGACAGTGCGACCGCCGACTACGAGATACTCTCCATGATGGACTACTCCTTCTCCTCTCTCGGAATAAAGGACTACACCTTCCACCTCTCCCACCGCGGTCTATTCAACACCTTCCTCGAGAAAATCGGCGTTAGGGAGAACTCCGTCGAGATTCTGAGGGCTGTGGACAAGCTGAGAAAAATCGGAAGCGAGGAAGTGAAGAAGATCCTCGTTGAAATAACCTCGTCTGAAGACAGGGCGGAGAGCATTCTCTCCTACATCACGGCGGGAGACGGCGGCGCATCCTTCCTCGACACACTCTCGTCCCTCGAAACGCTTGCAGGCGGGGAATGCGAGAGCTCGAAGAGGCTGAGGGACATCTACTCTCTCCTTTCCGAAACGGGACTCTCCGATCACTTCGTGCTCGACAGCTCGATTACGAGGGGACTCGACTACTACACGGGAATCGTGTACGAGACCTTCCTCACCGGTGCCGAAGAGATAGGCTCCGTATGCTCCGGCGGAAGATACAACAACCTCGCTTCTCTCTACACGAAGGAAAACCTCCCCGGAGTAGGTTCCTCGATAGGTCTGGACAGACTTGTAGCGGCACTCGAGGAACTGAAGAGTCCGCTTCTTGAAGCCACACAAAGCAGCGATGTCCTCATCATCTATTCCTCCGACTATCTCGTGAAGGCCGAGAAGACGGCGTCCGAACTCAGAGCAGAAGGAATAAATGTCGACGTGTATCTTATCAGCGACGCGAAGATGAAGAGAATCTACGACTATCTCGACAGGAACAGCATTCCGTATCTTCTCACTGTTTCAGATAAGCTCACGCTGCGCAGTCAGAAGACCAGGGAAAGCAGGGACTGCGATACCGTAGAAGAGATTGCAGCGGGAATCAGAGCGTGATTGACTACACTTCACTTCCCGTATACAGAAGCAGGAACGAAATACTTTCGGCTCTCGAGAAGAGTCAGGTGATTATTGTCGAAAGTCCCACGGGAAGCGGAAAGACAACGCAGATTCCGCTTATCCTGAACGAAGCCGGCTATGCCGACAGGGGGATAATCGGAATCACGCAGCCCAGGCGCATCGCTGCAGTGAGCGTATCGGAATTCATAAGGAAGCAGATAAACGACACCGGAGCATTCTGCGGCTACACGATGCGCTTCCATGACACGACCGACAGCTCGACGCGAATAAAGATAATGACTGACGGCATAATACTGCAGGAGGTGAAGGCGGATCCCCTTCTCTCCCGCTACAGTGTCATAATGGTCGACGAGGCCCACGAGAGAAGCCTCAACATAGACTTCATCCTGGGACTCCTGAAGGAGATAATCCAGAAGAGACCCGAGCTGAAGGTGATAATATCGAGTGCGACGATAAACACCTCGTCGTTCTCCGCATTCTTCGACAAAGCCCCGATAGTCTCGATTTCCGGGCGTCCGTTTCCGGTTAACGTCATCTACACTCCCGTGCGCCTCGAGAGGGAGAACGAGGAGGAGTTCTACTCCAGGATTGCTTCCCTCGTCGCCGATGCCCACAGAAGGGAGGACGGCGGAGACGTTCTCGTCTTCCTTCCGGGAGAAGCCGAGATAAAGACAGCAATAGAGACCCTGTATTCCTCCGAATCGATCGGGGACATAAAGGACTACGAAATCTATCCTCTCTACGGGAGACTGAGCAAGGAGGAGCAGGACCGGGTCTTCATACCCACTGCTCAGGGTAAAACCAAGGTGGTGGTATCGACCAACGTTGCCGAGACTTCCCTCACGATAGACGGCATAAGAACCGTCATAGACTCCGGCTGGGCGAAGACGAACTTCTACAATCAGAAGAACTTCACATCCTCCCTCATTCCCACCCTGATATCACGCTCGTCCGCGGACCAGAGGAAGGGAAGAGCGGGACGAACCGAAAGCGGTGTCTGCTACCGTCTCTACAGCGAGGAGGACTACTCGAGAAGACGCGAGTTCAACGAGGAGGAAATACTACACTCCGACCTTGCGGAAGTCGTACTGAGGATGTGCGAACTCGGAATCTACAACCCCACATCCTTCCCGTTCATCACCGCCCCGAAGACGGAGGCGCTGCTTTCGGCAATCGAGACGCTGAAGTACATCGGTGCGATAAAGGACGACCTCCACCTCACGTCCATCGGCGAGATGATGATACAGTTCCCGCTGCTCCCGAGACTCTCTAGAGTCATAGTCGAAGCCATAATCAACTACCCGAGCGTCCTCGACCCCGTAATAACGGCAGTTGCCTTCCTCTCGACGAAGACCCCGTTCATTCTTCCTCCGGGAAAGGAATACGAAGCGCGGGAGATTCACCACATGCTCGTCGACAACGCAGACGGAGACTTCGCGGCATACCTCAGCATATACAGACTCTACACGAAGTACGATACGGACAGAGCAAGGGAGAAGTTCTGCACTTCCCACTTCCTCGACAAACAGACGATGGATGAAATCGTCCATATAAAGCACCAGATTGAGGACATAGTCTCCTCAATGGGAGTTCCGATCAGCGGTGCGAAGACAAGCATGAAGGACTATCTCATCTGCCTTGCTTCGGGACTGAGACAGTACATCTGCATGAAGACCTCCGGCTACTCCTATCACTCCCTCACGGCAAGCGAGATATACATCCATCCCGGTTCCTCCTGGTTCATGACCCGACCCGACTATATACTCGCAGGCGAAATCGTCCAGACATCGAAGATGTATGCACGCTCGGTTTCCCCTCTCAGAGCCGAGTGGATAAAGTCCATCTCCCCCGAGCTCCTGAGGGAGCTCATGAATCCTCCGAAAAAGAAGAAGACGGAGGAAGCGAAGAAGAAGAGCGGAGGAGAGAGAAGAGACGATTCCCTCAAACCCTATGCAGTCAACAAGGGAAAGTGCCACTACATCGTTCCGCTCGGAAAACTGAAGAAGATCACGGACCGCTCGAATACCGAGATATTCATCTCCCTCGACGGCATGCTCTCACGCGTTCCGGTGAAGACGAAGCTTCTCGACAGGGAATACGTTCTCGTACCCCGGCTCGAACACGTATGCCAGAAGAAGATAAAGAACCACTTCACTGCCCTCGATGACGACAAAACCATAAAGAGATACCTCAGGAACCTTCTCAAGCCGTTCAAGGCCGGGAAATATTTCGAGTACCTCTATCTCGAGGAGAACAACGACTCCTTCTTCATCAACGTGGCATCCCACGTCGAGAAGGCGGCAGCCTCCTCGCTCTATTCCCTCTCTGTGCTCCTCGATCTTCTCCCGGACGACAGGAAGGAGATGAAAGTGTATGTGAAGAATCTCATCGAACAGTACAACAGGTTCTGCGGAGACAGGTAACTCAAAGTACCTCATTGAGAATCATGACGATTCCGTTGACTCCCACAAAGGCGTAGATGAACCTTCTCAGGAGCGTTCCATTCATTCCCGTCGTCTGCTTCATTCCGACCACGGCGCCGATAAGTGCTCCGAGAGCTGCCGCCGTCATGTACGGCAGGTCGCCCGTCGTAACGGCTTTCGAGAGCACACGTGTCAGGAGACTCATCACGTTCAGGGAGAGGAAGTATACCTGGATTGTCGCAACGTACTCGTCCCTGTCGGGGAGTGCGGGTGCCATGTAGAGAACAACCGGAGGTCCGCCCGCCACGAAAAGTCCCCCGAGAATTCCGCTGACGGAGCCGACGACGGCCCCCGTGAGCTTTGTCGGCCGGAGAGATATCCTGTCAGCGCCAAAGAAGAAAAAGACGGAAAGGAGAACGAAGAGAATCCCCAGGAGGAGCTTCATGGTTCCCGTATCCATTCCTATCGAGAGCCGTGTGGCAATGACAGTGCACACAAGACAGGGAACAAGAAGAGGAAGAAGCACATCCATTCTCACCTTCCTGTACAGTCTGAAAATCATGTAGACGGGAAAGACAATGCACGCAGACTGCGTGACGACGACAGTCAGCGACGGGCTGAGGAAGAAGGGAAGGACATTGATCATCAGCACGGCCGAGCCGAAGCCTATGGCACACTGCAGGTATGCCGCAACCCCTCCGATAACGAACAGAAGTACGTATTCCATTACTTCATGTTAATGCGGGAAAGAGAAAACAACAAGAAGAATCATCAGTCATCACAATATGTTTATCTTTTTACTACGCATGAACAAAAACAGAATCTTGCGGTATATTGCCTTTGTGTTCAACAGGGGGAAAAACAATTCTCCCGGGCTTCCCGTGTTTCCGTTCAGTGTGCTTTCAGGAAAGGAATCATGTAAACAGGAATGTACTCAATCCCGTTCTCTCTTCTGTAATCCTTTGTATGTACAACATACCGGTTCTTTATGCGGCTGCTGAATTTCTCACAGAAAGCATCAAGCGATTTATGGTTTTTATAGGAACCGGACTTCACTTCTATCGGACATATCTTGCTGCCGTCCGTAATGATGAAATCAATTTCATAGATGTGATTGGATGTCTCACTTTCCATCGTGTAGTAAAAAAGATTGTATCCCATGGCAGTGAGCATCTGGGACACTGCATTTTCATATACATACCCGAGATTGGCCTCAAGCTTGTCGGAAAGCAGCTTGTTATAGATAACATTTTCCGTGTAGTCCCTGTCCTTAAAGACAAGAGTTACGAACAACCCGACATCAGAAAGAAACAGCTTGAATCTTCCGCTGTCCTTCTCGAGAGACATTCCGACCCCGGGATTGTCTGCATGATAAGCAATATTGACTGTGTATGAACTGAGCATATCGGGAATCAGTCTTCTCACAGTATCTGCTTCGACACCGTTTCTGGCAGAGGACAGGACGTAACGTGATACATTATGGCTGAGATTTGAAGGGATAGAGTCATAAATGTCTCCGGCGAGACCGCTCCTGTCGATCTTCAAAAAATCCTCTTCATAAAGATCGATTATTTCTCTCTTGACCTTGTCTACCAGTTCAAGGTTGTTTTTCTCTATATATGTTTCGACAGCCTGCGGCATTCCTCCGATAAGCATGTAGAGTCTGAACAGGCGCATAAGATTTCTGTGCATGACGTCTCCTGCTCTTTTTTTTCCGGAAAGAAGCATCCTGATTGTCGAGGAAGTAATGTTGTCTCCGATGGCCCAGAGAAACTCCTCGAAATCCATCGGATACATCGAAATCTTGTGTTCTTCACTGGGAATGAGAATATTCTGCGTGTTCTTTCTTATCGAAAGAAGGGAACCTGTTTCGATATACCTGTACCGGCCGTCCTTTACAAGATATTTTATCGCCTGTCTCGCCTTCGGAAGGAGCTGCACCTCATCGAATATTATCACGGATTCATTTTCATACAGTCTGACATGTGTAAACTGCTGAAGCTGCAGGAAGAAGAAATCAAGATCATATGTGTCATCAAACAGGCGGATTATATTCGTACTTGCATGAGCGAAGTCGATGAGAATATATGATTTGAACTCGTTCCGGGCGAACTCTTCAGCTATTGTAGACTTTCCGACACGTCTTGCACCGCGTATCAAAAGAGCATATTTATCACTATAGTTATTTTTCCAGTCAATCATATCCGAATATATTTTTCGCTTAAACACTTCTGATGTCATAAATTCCACTACTCCTCATCACAAATATTAGCCCAAATCCCCGAAAAATCAAATGTAATTCACCGGCAAATCCCCATATAATTAAGTCATAATTCCCGGCTAATCCCCGTATAAACGTAAGAAGAACGTACTATTTCAATTTCAGTACAAGAGCATCATCTACATTCTGTGAAAAGATGTCACGGAATATGCGTTTCATCTCATCTCCTGTGTTGGAAATTCTCAGTGCAAGAAAATCTATATCCGTTGTCGCTCTCAGGTAATTTCCGCCAAATAGCGCATACAGCAATATTCCTCCTTTCAACACAAAATGTTCAGAGTATTCTGAAATTGAAATCCGATAGATTGTTCTCTCAAGACCGTAGTAAACAAGAGCATCCTGAAAGGTACAGTTGTTCTGAATGGCATAATTCCTGAGTCTAGCTTTTACGCTGTCGGCATTCATCCTTCTTTCTCCTTATGGGAAAATCATATTCAATATTCAGATTACATCAACATCTCCATATATATTCTGAAAATACTTCCCGTCCGGAGAATCTTCGCATATTCATAAAGCCTGTCAATGTGACGATCCTTCCTTTTCAGATAGTTATTGAGGATTTCCTTTGTCTCCTCTATTCCAACCTTGTTTCTGTAATAGACTACATCCACAACGGTTTTTTCAATATCGAAAATGTGGAAACTGTTTTCTCCTTCGTGTATTTCGAGTACTCCGTTCTCCATTCTGGAAGAATCAAAGTAATATATCGATATCTCAGGCCAGGACGGCAGTGTACTTACTTTTCTGCTGCGCTCAATTGCAACGTCCACTCTGTCAGGAAGGAAATTGGTAAGTCCGTAATAACGGGCCGCACTCAACAGACAGACAACTCCCCCTCTCACATAGGCTTCCGCGCTGAAAAAATCATTCTCATCACCCGAGTATGAAAGATTCTCGTATGTATTGCGGTTAACTCTTGAAAGAAGACCCTTCTCTTCGAGTCTTCCGATTCTGTAATAAGAATATCCAAGTCTTTTCAGTTCTTCCGTTGTAAAAAACTTCTTCTTTTCCGATATTCCTGACATCTTCCCTTCACCTGGTTTAAATATACATCTACTACAGAATATTTCAACCAATTTCTGCTGTTATAATTTTAGCAGTATTTAATTGAAATTTTTATGATAATAGATTACCTGGTCAACAGTTTTTACATCATATCGAAAAGGCCCTGCTCCAGATTCTATCGTTCACGGTGACACCTCGATCAGGATACTTCTCACGTATCTTCCTCATTCTTTCCCACGGAGCCGAAGCCGAGGGCACACTGCAGGTATTCCGCAGTCCCTCCGTTAACGATCAGAAGTACGTACCCGTTACTTCATGGTAAACGGGAGAGAAGAAACAACAAGAAGAATCACCAGTCAGCACAATATGTTTATCTTTTTACTCTTTATGAACAAAATCATGATGGTAACAGTTCTGTTGTCACAGTATGAAGGGTATTCAGATACCGTGTTCCCTTCAGAGTTTCTTCAGGTACTCCACGACGTTCACGTACTCGATTCCGTTTTCAAGGACGGTCGGAGGCCCGCAGTAGATTACGCACTTGCGGGTTATCCTTCCGTACTGCTTCTCAGCCTCAGCACACTGCTTCTCGTCCTCCAGAACATGGTACTGTGCTGCTGTGCTTCACTTCATAGGCCTCACAGGTATCATTTCCGGAATCATATATGAGCATATCGAATTCACTGCGTTCAAGTGTGAGCTTGAATCCTTTTCTGTTCTTCGGGAGGGATTTTACAGTATCGAGAAGGACTATATCCTCCATCATGCGTTCTCTGACGTCCTCAAGTTGCAAGAGTGCTTTCCTTCTCACAGAACAAGCGGAATTCACTGTTCTTCATCAGGGAGTGAACCAGAGCTTCGGCAATCGCGTAGCGCATTCCGCTCTGAGTGAAGATTACGTATTCCTCATCCTCCCCGACAGTGCTTCTTCTCGGGCAGTTGACAACAGGATCCAGTGCCTTCAGGTATTCCCGTATTTCGGAAACATGCGTTTCCGTTATGCCGACAGACGCATCCTCCCGGTTTCTGATTTCAGCATTTCCATAAGCTCGGATATGACCGTCTTTCTGTCGATTTCGTTGAGAATTCTGATCCTTTTCTCCGCATCACTCTGTTTCCTGAGAAGGTCGGCCGCTGAACCGAGGTCATGGGATTTGAACGGAGAAGTAAGAGTCGGGAGCAGAAAGCGATGATTCATGCTCTCTATGATTCTGTTGACTGCACCGGTAAGTTCACCCTTCTCATAAAGATCTCTTATATGCCTCAGATAGTTTCCGCCTTTCGTGCAGAGAAGAGAATGCTGAATGTTCCCGCTGACGGCGGTATCTATGTAGCGCCGCGTCGTTTCGTCATCCCGGAAAGCCGCATCGAAGGCAAGGGCATCGGGGTCGTCGAATGCAAGCCCGCCCGGAAGAAGCGTTCCTCCGTAGCGTATATATTCGTCTATGTCATCAATCGAGAGAAGATTCGAATACTCACGGAACGGAATATATGTCGTATGCACAGTCAAAGCCCTGTCGTAGAGCTCCTGTGTAAGCGTGAACCAGAACCCGGGCGAATCGGTACCGGAAAGGACTATCTTCATTCCCGACATTGCGTAGATATCCGAAAACATGGATGCGGAGTCGACGAAATCCTCCAGAAGTGTCACCTCATCGATGAATACATAACGGTATCCACGGTTCCAGAGATTTTCAAGATCCCTGTCCAGGTCCGCCATCGTATCGTTCTTCCGGCCTTGATGTATAACACTCTTCTTTCTTCCTCACTCAGGCTTCCGACTGCCTGGAACA
>CAVILL010000016.1:0-31168 GCA_963643635.1 Sphaerochaetaceae bacterium
GAGATGAAGGACGAGTACAAGGTCTACATCATAGACTACCTCATGCCGGATATGAACGGAATCGAGACCGTGCGTCAGATAAGAAGGGTCATCAGCGAGGATGTTCCGATTATCGTTCTCACGGCATACGACTGGTCGGATTTCGAGAGCGAAGCGAGGGAGGCCGGAGTCACGGCATTCGTCTCGAAGCCCATTTTCATGAGCGAGCTCCGAAGTGTTCTGACAAGCAGGGAAGAGGACGACAAGAAGGAGAGTGAGACTGTATCTCCGCAGCGTGATTACAGCTCCATCCACGCCCTTCTCGTCGAAGACAACGATCTCAACAGGGAGATTGCAACCGCACTTCTCGAGAGTCTGGGAATGAGGGTTGACTCTGCCTCCGACGGTGTGGAGGCTGTCGACATCATGTACAGGGCGGCGGAGGACGAATACGATCTCGTCTTCATGGACATCCAGATGCCGAAGATGGACGGCTACACCGCAACGCATGAGATCCGCACTCTTGCAAACAACAGGAAGGCGAATATCCCGATTATCGCAATGACGGCGAATGCCTTCGAGGAGGACAGGAAGAAGTCGCTCGAGGCGGGAATGAACGGTCATATTGCAAAGCCCGTCAGCATCGACGAGATAGTGAAGGTGCTCGACAGTCTGTTTGAAGGAGAGAAGTCATAGGATTTTTCCGACGACGTCGGGAATATTCAGAAGGGGTGTTACGAAAGCGGGAGCCGGGTAACACCCCTTTTCCGTCACTCTCCGGAGAAGTATCAAAGTGGCTGCCATGATGCCTCCTCCTTCTTCTTTCTCTTCAAAGACGTGTGAAAGAAAGAAGTGAAAGAACAGACTTGAAAAATCACGGATTTGCAACAAAGTAAATTAAAGTTGCGTAATTCCGTTTATATATTTGCCTTATATGTTGTTGTGACTGTTAACAATGAATTGAATGTTGCATGAATCTGGAAAAAACGGGAATTAACGATGCAGAAAGTATAATTATTGCAAAAGGTGATTCGATAACTTCAGTTTTTCTGAACTGCCTGGTAAGATAATCACGGGAGATGGTTCTGCTATGCTGTTCAAGAGAGAGAAGTATCTGAAGAAGATAAGGCCGTTCTATTCATCTGATGACATCATCAAGGTAATCACGGGGGTAAGTGTGGAAAGTCCAGCCTCATGCAGATGATTGCCGACGAGCTGCGACAGAACGGCGTAAAGAACGATGACATCATATATCTTGACCTTGATGAAAGGAAAAACCGCAGAATCAGGACTGCCGATCAGCTTGAAGCTCTTATCGAATCAGAGAGACTGAACGACGGACACAAGTATCTCTTCATAGATGAAGTTCAGAACGTCGAAGGCTTCGAAGAAGTCATCAACGGCTATCGGACAGACGGCGGCTTCTCGATTTTCATCACAGGTTCGAACTCTTATCTTCTCAGCGGGGAACTTGTGACAAAACTGACGGGACGGTATCTGGAATTTGAAATGTTCACACTCAGCTTTGAGGAGTACGAACAGATGAAGAAGTTCTACGGCAAGGATGTAAACCCTAATCTCAGCGTTGAACTCAACCGGTATGTCCTTGAAGGAGGATTTCCGAGGACGGTGGAGATAGATGACATTGCAGCAAAGAGAACCTATGTTACCGGGGTCGTAAATGAAATCTTCAACAAGGACATCAGGAAAAAGGTTAAGATCAGGGATGAAGCAGCTTTTGAAGCTGTCACGAATTTTGTCTTAAACAATTTCGGCTCGACCATGAGCGTGAAGAGCATTACCGAAACGCTTCAGAAAAACGGAACAGGCATCACAAGGACTACTGTTTCCAGATATATATCCGCACTCGTAAATGCCAAGATACTCTGCGAGTGCTGCAGGTTTGACCTGAAATCGAAGAGGGCGTTATCCGGTGAAAAGAAATACTATCTTGCAGACCTCGGCTTCTATTTTTCCAGGAATACCGACAACAGAATCAAATTCGGACCAGTTCTTGAAAACATGGTCTATGTCTACGCCCGAAGTCTTGATTATTCCGTCTCCGTCGGCAGAATAGGAAAATCCGAATGTGATTTCATACTGCGGAGTTCCGTGAACGATTATTCCTATGTTCAGGTTGCGTATACGATTCTGGAGAGTACGGAAACAGAAGACCGCGAGTACCGGCCGCTTGAGAGTATCAGGGATAATTATCCTAAGTACGTGGTTACAACAGATTATCTGATTCAGAAGCGCAACGGTATTCATCATGTCAATCTGATGGATTTCATGGTCAGCGAGTCGGAATTCTGAAAAGCCCGAGCCTGTCATGCACCGGAGCTCTGATTCTCCCAGGCCGAGAACGGGTATTCCTTTCCCGCTTTCTCTATCATGTCATCCGTAATCACGCGGGGAACAGGTGTCGTCGTGAAGGGGAGGGCGAAGGTCTTCACTGCATTTTCGGAGAAGAGTTCATTGAGCCGGGTCTCTGTCATTCCTTCTCTTCTGAGGAATCTGATAAGTCTCAGCATGCCTTCAATTCCGGGAATTCCGGAAGCTCCCTTCAGCTTGTCTTCGAGTGTGTGCGGGGCGTGGTCGCTCTCCGCCCAGTCGACTGTGCCGTCGAAGAGTCCCTCGAGTACAGCGTCCCTGTCCCGCCTCTCCCTCAGAGGGGGATTCATCTTCGTGAAGATTCCCTCGTTCTTCACCGTAAGAAGAGAGTGATGAGGGGTGGCACCGCATGTGATGCGTACTTCTCCGTCCTTCTTCGCTTCCGAGACGAGGCTGAGGGCACCCCTCGTGGAAATGTGGGCAATGTGGAGGTTTCCTCTGAAGCCGGCTTTAAGCGCCGATTCTATCTGGTCCGAGACGCTTGCGGTTTCAGATTCGGGACACCTTACTCTCGAGTGCAGTGTTTCGTTACGCTTGAAGAGACTTTCCTTCTCCGCATGAACTGCAAGAACTCCCGTGTAGCCGAGAGAGGAAAGAAGAGAGTAGATTCTCTCCTGGCTCTTCTTCTCAACGATTCCCATGTTTCCCGTCGACTGAGAGGCAAAGAGCTTGAGTCCGCAGACGGAGGGGAAGAGCTCTCTGTGGAGCTCTGCCATCTCCCTTATCTCGCTCTCGTCCTCTGTGAGACCGAGGTAGACAGAGTAGTGGAGGTCGTCCGTTCCGAACTCCTTCTTCACGGTTTCCACGGCCTTTCTTCCTTCCTCGAGCCTTTTCAGGATGTTATCCCTCTCGGTAAGGGGAGGGTTCGTGTTCGGCATGTCGAGAAGAATGTTGAAGCCTGCAGTGTATGCAGTCCTGAGACCGTGGAGTATTGTCTCCTTTTCCTTCTGGTTGAAGTCCCTTAGGTGCACATGCGGGTCGATCACAGCACATTCTCCTTCTCGAGGAAGGTGAGGGTGAAGAAGGTTCCCCACTGGCACGAGAGCCTCGAGCCGCAGACGCATTCGCCGCAGAGTCCGACACCGCACATCGTGTTCTTCTCCATGCTCAGGAGAATCATGTCCGTGGAGATTCCCTTTTCCTTCAGTATTCCGGCTGCGTTCTTCATGAAGATCGTCGGCCCCACGAGATAGAATGCGATATCTTCCGGCTTTGTGCCGTCAGAAGTGAGCTTTGTTATCCCGTCTTCAAGAAAGTCGAGTACACGAGCGGGCTTTCCGTCGTCGGAGACACATCTGTATTCTCCCTTCTTCGAGAGTGTGTCTTCAAGTATTCCCCTGTTGCCGCTGACGCTTGTTCCGACAAGGAAGGACATCTCTGTTCCTTTTTCCGCGAGCATATCCGATAACGGCGCCGCGACCGCTTCTCCCGTTCCTCCGAGTATGAGGAGGGCCTTTCTGCTCTGAGGAAGTTCCACTTCTCCTCCGTAGGGGCCCCGGGTGTAGATGGTGTCACCTGTCTTCAGACTGTCAAAAAGAGCGGAAGTGAAGATTCCCCTCTTCTTGATTATGAAGGTAAGGGGCTTCGTGATGGCAAGCGAGAAGGGCTTCTCTCCGACTCCGGGGAGCCAGAGGAATACGAATTCCCCGGCTTTGAAGTTGTCCACCTCTCCGCTGAGCGTGAGAAGCATCGTGTCGGAGGAGTGCAGCGTTATGTCGAGAACTCTGTGTGGAGTGTACTCCATTGCCTTCCTGTTTCTGAGGAGGGTACGTGATGCTGCTTCTGCAGTCTTACCCGAGAGTATTATGTCGCTTTCTCTTTTTATGCGTTCCAGGTATTCCTTCCACTGTTTCTGATTCACTCTTCCGAGCGCCGATCCGATTCCGACAGCGTCGGCACCCTCCTTGATGAGAGCGGATGCTCTCTCTCCGTCGCTGACACCGCCCATTGCGATGAGAGGAACATCCTCTCCAACGGCCGCTCTTATCTTCTTCACGGCATCGAGGGCGACGGGGAAGACGGCGTCTCCGCTTCTTCCTCCCTTTCCGCCTATTGCGTTATTGAGAATCGGCTTTCCGCTGTGGCTTTCCACGTGTTCCACGGGGCCGACTGTGTTGATTGCGACTATTCCGTCGGCACCTGCGTCAACGACAGCCTTCGCGATGAGAGCGATATCTTCGACATTGGGAGTGAGCTTGATGAAGAGGAGGCACTCCCTGTCTTCTGTCGCTTCTGCAATCCTCCGGGTGTATGAAGACGCAACGCCGATGTCGCTTCCGATCGATGCGCCGAAGCCCTTCTTTGCGTGGGGGCATGAGAAGTTGAGTTCAACCGAGTCCGCGTAGGGTCCGAAGGCCCTGACGAGTGTTATGAAGTCTTCCTCGTTGTCCGCGGAGAGCGAGATGTTGAGCCACTTTCCGATTCCTTCCTCCCTCAGCTTCCTTATTTCAGGGAGAACCGTTTCCATGCCGGGATTCCTCAGTCCCACGCTGTTACCCCAGGTTCCGATTTCGTCCTCGCAGATTACGGGTTCCCTGTTGCCGCTGTTCGGTCTTACCTGGAAGGATTTCGTCGTTATGATATCCACCGGCATTACGGAGTCGAATAGGCGGATGAGTGAAGGCTTGGTAGTTGCGACACCGCTGACGGATGAAAGATACGTTCTTCTGTCTTTATGGGAGAAGGGAAAGCTTTTCTTCAAATTGCACACTCCCCGAGGAATTTCTCTATGGCCGCGATGCAGACATCCTTCCAGTTGGAAGGTGCTGCTTCCTTCTTCTTCGCCCAGGGATGGGTGAGGGCGGAGGAGGAGTTGATACGGGAGAGGGAACGGTTGTATCCCGTGTCGTTCATGATGGCGATTACGTCTTCCGCGCTTCCTCCCTGGCTTCCGACTCCCGGGATGAGAAGAGGAACGGAGTGGGGTGCGAAGAGGGACGCTATGTCCCTGAACTCGGTGAGGTTCGTCGCTCCGACTACAGCTCCGATTCCTTCCGAATATTCCCTGTTCCACGAGAGGATCGTCTCTGCAACTGTCATGTAGAGGGGCTTCCCGTCCTCCATCGTCCTGTTCTGGAGATCCTTCCCTCCGGGGTTGCTTGTACGGTTGAGGATGTAGATTCCCTTGTCGGGGAAGTTGATTGCGAACGGGTTGATCGAGTCGTGTCCCATGTACGGGGAAACCGTAACACAGTCGGCTTTCCAGCATTCAAAGGCCTCATGGGCGTAGTTGAGGGAGCTTGATGCGATGTCTCCGCGCTTTGCGTCTAGGATGAAGACTGTGTCCGAAGGGAGGGCCTTTATGATATTCGCAAGAGCCTTCGAACCCTCGTAGCTGCCTTCCATAGGTCTGTCGAGACGCGCAAAATAACCGATGTTCGGCTTGAATGCAGCAGGGCGGAGATTTCTCTTATCCATCTCCTCGAAGAGGGCGATGTAGTATTCGTCTGCTTTCATGCCCTCGGGCAGAGCGGAGAAGTTCGGGTCGATTCCCATGCATGCCGAGTTACCGGTTTTTTCAGCAGTTGAAAGTAGAAGTTCTCTGTAGTTCATTACTTTTCCTCCCTCGGAAACCCGTGCTTCTCTCCCCATTCGAAGGGAGCGGCGGACCATTCGAGAAGGACACTCTCGTCCTCCTTCTTCACGTAGCCTCTCTCGAGTGCGATTCCAATTACATAATCATAATCGAGAATGGTCTTCGCTTCGCACTTCGGAGAGAGCTCCGAGAAGGCCTTTCTGCTCTCCTCGAAGCCGTAGGAGAAGATTGCAAGACAGTATGGTACGTTTCCGCCTGCCTCTCTTATCGCATTTACTGCGGCGATGGAGGAGCCGCCGGTGCTGATGAGGTCTTCAATCAGGACGACCTTCTGTCCCTCGTAGTTTCCCTTCCTTCCGAGTCCCTCGATCTTGTTCTTCAGTCCGTGGTCCTTATTCGAGGAGCGGACGTAGGAAAGGGGCTTATTGAGTCTGTCTGCAAGCGTCGTAGCGTGCGGGATTCCCGCCGTGCTTGTTCCGCTGATGTTGTCGGGGTCGTAGGAGAGTGATGAGAGAATCTCCTCGAAGGCGGAGGCTATAAGCTTCCTCGCTTCGCCCGAGGCCAGGAGCGTCCTGTTGTCGTTGTATATCGGCATATGGTAGCCGCTTGCCCAGCAGAACGGGGTCTTCGGCTGGAGCCTGATTGCGCCCATGTCGAGTGCGATGTCTGCGATTTTCCTCGAGTATGATGTCGTTTCCATTTTACTTCTCCTTTTTCAGTGTCTGAATATTTCCTTGAAGCTGTGTGCGCGGCCGCAGTATGCACAGCTGTACTTTCCGTCCGTTGTCTTGTAGAACATTGCACCCACGTGCTCGGACTGCGTGTCGTTCGAGATGCATGCCTCGTTCGTGCACATGAGATCGTCGAAGTTGTAGATTCTCGGAGGCATCTCGGTGCGTATCTTCTTCACGACTCTGCCGTCCTCGATTATGTTGAGCGTACATCCCGGTGCTACGGCCGCAAGTCTCTTTATGCTCTTGTGGTCGAGGTCGAAGAAGCCGGGGCGGAAGATTATTCCCTTATAGAGTCCGCTCTTTCCCTGGCTTACCCATTCGCCGCCCTTGAGTCCGTCGAGATTCATGACGCGTCGGATGAGAATCATGTGGCGCCTTATCTCCTCGGGCTTCTCTCCCGCGAGGATGTGGTCGATGACGATTCCGTTCCTGATGGGGTTGACGCCTTCGCTTATCTCCCGCTTACGGTTGTTTTCCGGTTCGACGGAGCGGATCCACTCGTAGTCCCGGACTTCCTTCTTCTCCGCATTCTTCACTTCGCCCACGAAGTCGTCACCGAGCTTGCCCGAGACGAGCCCCAGGAGCACTATACGCGTGTACATTCCGTTGATGGACTGTCTTTCCCAGCCGTTGAGCGGGGTCCTGTCGAGAAATGTCGGAATCGTGGGATGTTCCTTGTGCCGGGGGAGGGGATGATAGAACTTCGTCCCTTCCTTTATGAGGGGAAGGAATTCCTGACGGAATGTGATTGCACCTCTCAGTTCCTCCTGCCTCTGCAGGATCTTCTCTCCCATTCTCTCGAGCTGGGGGCGTGTGAAGTACCACTTGTCGGCAACGTCGTCGGAGGCTCTGAGGTATTCCTCGATGGAACTGAATGTTCTGACTTCGAAGCCGTTGTCCTTCATTCTCGTGACGTAGCTCTCGGGCATAGCAAGTTCGTCGGGGGCGATGAGGTCAACCTTCACCCTGTCCCAGAGCTTGAGGCCGTCGGCCTTGCTGTGGACTGTGCGTCCGTGATAGAGGTCGCCCACGAGTGCGATATGAAGGTACGAGGTGTCCCAGCTGTTGTCCTCGAGGAAGGTGTATTCATCCAGAAGCTCCTGTGTCGGATGCTCGTGCTTGCCGTCACCCGCGTTGATGAAGACGGGAGTGTAGCCCAGGTCGTTACGGAGTGCGAATTCCCCGCATTCCTTCTGAAGATACGCGCAGACGCCCTCGACGCGGGAGCGGATGATGAATATGCGGTTGTTGTAGCCGCAGAGGGTGTTGAAGGTGTCTGCATAGCTCTCGCCCTTGTTGAAGGACGAGCTCTCGGTGCTCATGACAGTGGACTTTGCGTGATGGAACGATATGGCGTTGCGGAAGCTTTCCTTCGTTCTCGTGCTGTCCTCGAGGAATACTTCGTAGATTCCGTAGTCGGGATCGTTGATGCGGAAGCTGTCGACAGCTGCCGTGTCATTCTCCTTCACGGCCTTCTTCAGCTTCCTCACAAGCGAGAAGAGGTAGAGCCTCTCCTCCTTCGAGAAGTCATCGATTACACAGAGCGAGCGTCCTGAGAAGTTGTTCATCTTTCTTTTCTCCTATGCAAAAAAAATACCGGTAACAATACCGGTATCGTAAGACTATATGATTATGTATGAAAATCTTCTGGCTTTCTTCTTCATTTACGATGAAGATACCACACGAAGGGAGAAAAGCTCAAGAGATGGAGAGTGGAAAATGCGCCCGAAAAAAAGGTCCTCCTACCGCAGCGACAGCTTTGGCACGGAGGTTCCGCTTAACGGGAATATTATTGTGCATTTTCCCTTTGCGTGCAAGATGGAAAAACAAGTTTTTGATAATCGTTAAAATTATATTTTTATCAATTGACGATAAAAGGCCAAAAGTGTATATCTCTAGAAGGAAATTAAACCGGTCCCCCAGGGACACAAGGAGATAATCATGAAAAAGCTCGTAGCAGTATTATTACTTTCTACACTTGTTCTCTTCTCTGCATTCTGCAACGGAGAACAGGAGACAGCAACTACAACAACAACCACAACAACGACCACGACAGTTACGGCAGCACCCGCTGCAGCAGCTGTAAAGGCATATAAGCTCGGCATGGGCGTCACGTTCAGTGACAACCACACAGACGAGCAGGCAGCTTATGACTGTGTAGTCGCAGTCGTCGTCACAGACGCAGACGGCAGAATCGTCGAATGCAGAATCGATGACGCACAGAACAAGATGGACACAGACGCCATCGACAGCGAAAAGACATTCAGGAGCAAGAAGGAACTCGAGTTCGACTACAACATGGTCAAGTATTCCGAAGCAAAGTATGAATGGTTCGAGCAGGTCGCGGCATTCGAGAACTATGTTGTCGGCATGACGGCTGCCGAAGTCGAGGCAATCGAGACAAGAACAAGAGGCGCTGACGAGCCCCATCCGGGATATGTCGTTGCAGCTGACGAGACACTCTTCGCATCCTGCTCCATCCAGATCACCGAGTTCAAGGACGCTGTCGTAAAGGCATGCAGCGATGACAAGGCCCAGGAATTCACAGCTGAGGAAGGTTCCTTCACACTCGGCCTCAAGCTCGAGAGCACAGCTGCCGAGACAACAGCTCCGACAGACGAAAAGGACGGAACAATCAAGATGTACTCCGATTTCGGTGCTGCAGTCGTCGGTAAGGACGGAAAGATTCTTGCATGCCTCACAGATGCAATCCAGCCGACATTCACAGTCGACTCCGACCTCGAGATCACAGCTTCCTCCTTCAAGGGAACAAAGAAGGAACTCGAGTATGACTACAACATGGTCAAGTATTCCGAAGCATCCAATGAGTGGTTCCAGCAGGCTAAGGCCTTCGAGGACTACTGCGAAGGAAAGACAGCTGATGAAGTTGCATCTCTCCCGACAAGAGTCAGAACTGCAGACGAGCCGCATCCGGGCTATGTCGTAACGACAGACGAGACACTCTTCGCTTCCTGCTCCATCCAGATTACATCCTTCAAGAGCGTAATCAGCGAAGCAGCAAAGAATGCTGACTGAGTATACTGAAAAGAGAAGAAAGCCGGGGGGAATCATTCTCCTCGGCTTGATTTTATTGCTGCTCTGCCTTTCCTGCACAAAGAAGACCGGGGAAGTCACTTCTTCCTCCTCCGTTTCCGTCAAACCGCAGGGAAGGGCATACTTCGATCTCTTCGACACAGTCTCCTACATCTATTCCTATAAGGGAGACAGCGAGGATGAATTCCTCTCCAACGCCGACGAGGCCTACTCCGTACTCCTTTATTATCACCAGCTCTTCGACATCTACCACGAGTACGAGGGCGTGAACAATCTCTGCACAATCAATTCCAGTCCCCTTGAGGAGATCGAGGTTGACGACGCTCTCATCACATTCCTTCTCTACGCGAAGGATATGTATTACACGACAGAGGGGGAGATGGATGTGACGATGGGCTCCGTACTCTCGCTCTGGCACGACGCAAGGTACAGCGATACTCCGTACCTCCCGTCCCGGGAGGCTCTTGAGGAGGCTTCCCTGTATACCGGCTGGGAATACCTCGAGATAAACGAGGAGAAGAAGACAGTGAAGCTTCTTTCCGACAGGGCCTCGATTGATGTCGGAGCACTGGGGAAGGGCTATGCCACCGAGAGGGCGGCGGAAGTACTCGAGGAGAGGGGCGCGACGGGGTATGTGCTGAATATCGGGGGGAATATAAGGATAATCGGCACAAAGACGGACGGTTCGGGGTGGCGCACCGGCGTCAGGGACCCGGAGAATCCGGATACCGATTTCGTGATCATGCTCTCCCTTGCCGACACAAGCTGTGTAACCTCCGGAAGCTACGAGCGCTACTTCACTGTCGACGGCGTGAGGTACTCCCACATCATAGACAGGGATACGCTCTGTCCCGCAGATCTCTTCTCGTCCGTCACGATTGTGACGAAGGACAGCGCCCTCGCGGATGCTCTCTCGACTGCGCTCTTCACGATGGATTACGAAGATGGCCTTGAACTTGCTTCATCCCTATCCGTCGATGTCGTCTGGGTCTTCAACGACGGAACGGTGAAATATACAAAAGGCATAGAGGCTCTCAGGGTAGAGTAGAGACTTGAAGGAATCATCCTTCTCGGATAGGCTGAAACAGTGGACATAAGGAAAACGGCCAGGGCGGTAGTTCCGCTCATCATATTCATCATCACAGCTTCATTCCTTCTCAAGAGGTTTCTTCCCTCGGAGAGCGGAGACAGCGTGCGGGTCAGTATCAACGGTGAGACAGCTGCCGTGTATTCCCTGTCACAAGCCGGAGTCTATACCCTCAACGGCGGTACGAACATACTTCGCATCGAGAACGGAAAGGCGAAGATGGAAAAGGCCGAGTGTCCCGACGGAATCTGCGTGAAGCAGGGGTGGATATACAGGAACGGGGAGTGCATAACCTGCCTTCCGAACAAGGTTGTCGTCGAAGTCATCAGGACCGGCGACAGTGTCGACCTGGTGGTCTAGCATGGAAACGAGACGCATAACGAGAACGGGAATGCTCACTGCACTGGCGCTGCTTCTTTCCTACGTGGAGATGCTTCTTCCGTCCTTCATTCCGATTCCGGGAATAAAGCTCGGGCTCGCGAACACTGCGGTCGTCTTCGCGCTCTGTACTCTGCCGCTGTCCGATGTCTTCTTCATTTCTGTCCTCAGGGTGTTCATATCTTCGCTTCTCTTCGGCAATGTGCTTTCACTTGTCTATTCTCTCGCGGGAGCCGTGCTGAGCCTCTGTGTCATGGCTCTCCTCTACCGTATGAAGTTCTCCCTCAGTGCCGTCAGCGTCACGGGAGGAGTCGTGCACAACTGCGCCCAGCTCCTGGTTGCATCACTTGTGCTCTCATCGAAGAGCATTTTCTACTATCTGCCGTTTCTCATGATTTCCGGGGCAGTCACCGGCTTTGTGATAGGCCTTGTTTCTTCAGCCCTGAGAGACAGACTTAACGAGGAATATTCTCAGACCCGGAGATAAAAAGAGACTGCAACCACTTTACTTGTAAGCGGTTATTGTCGGATAAGCTTCTGATTTCTGCTTCCCGTATATTGGCGAAAGGAAAGAACGCTGCCAGCTTATAGTCAGAGTCAGTGCTGTTCTCTGCCCCCATCGATGAAGCTGGTGTCATTGGCAGGCTGCTCTTTTTACCGCGGTAAAGGAACGGGAGTGGAATCTGTTTCCGCATCGTGAGGATATCTCTCAAGTTATTCAGCCTTACAGCAAAAAAAGAGGCTCTAAGGTGTTAACCTTTAGAGCCAAAGAAGATTGAGGGATATAATTACATACAACCGAAGACGGCCTTCTCCCGCTTCAGTTGAAGAATCCTTTTTCAGAAGAGAGACGGCGCATACTTCAGCATGAGGTCGATAAGGACGACGTATGCTGCTCCTGCCGTTACTGCCATGAGAATTCTTTCCGTGATAAACTTCTTCATAGTACTTACCCTCTTTTCTGTTGCCTTTCCAACAACACAGTATTTATACTCTCCTGCAGTTGGAAAAACAACACACGATTATGTTAAAGATTGTTAAATCTCATTTAATAATGAAGCGGAGCCGAAATTAGCAAGTGCATACTATGGAAGAGAAGGGCGTGGAGCTGTATAATCGCACTGTTGCATTATAAAGAGGCATGTATGACGAAACGACAGTTGAAGGTTCTGATGGATCAGCAGAAGAGCAGCGAATTTTCTCCCAAGTTCTTCGAGACCGGGAGCGGGATGGGGAAATTCCAGAGAATCATCCATCTTGTCACTTCGATTCTCGAGATGGCTCTCTCTGTCGTCCTCGTTGCTGGCATACTGGTCTCCGCAGTCCACATTCCGTCGTACTTCAGCGACATACTGAAGTCGGGAAGTCTGGGGCTTGAGGACCTCATCAACTATGTCTCTCTCGTCATCATCGTCATCGAGCTCATCCATGTTCTGAATCTTCAGAACCTCAAGTCCGTCATCGAGATACTCATGCTCGCATTCACACGTGAACTCGTGATCAGGGAGTGGGCCATGTGGCAGCTTCTTGTGGGCGTCCTGTGCATTGCGGGACTTTTCGCAACGAGAAAGTATCTGATGAACAGGAACGAAGACCAGATCGAATGAGACTGGAGACGGAGAATCTCTCATTTTCATACGGCGGGAAGCCTGTACTCCGGGATGTTTCGATTTCGCTCGGGTCCGGTTCCTTTACAGCACTCCTGGGACCCAACGGCTCGGGTAAGAGTACGCTTGCCCTGATTCTCGCGGGGCTCATGAAGGAGGACGGCGGAACTGTCAGTCTTTCTCTTGGAGAGAGACGCTCTCTCTGCCGCATAGTATTCCAGAATCCCGACAACCAGATAATCGGCGGGAGTGTCGAGGAGGATACGGCATTCGGGCCGGAGAACCTCAATCTGCCGCCTGAAGAGATAAGAGAGCGCATAGACGAAGCTCTTGCCGCGGTTTCACTCCTGGAGCGGAAGAAGGATTCTCCGCGGTCTCTTTCGGGCGGGGAGAGACAGCGCCTCGCGCTTGCCTCCGTTCTTGCCCTGAGACCGGAGTTTCTGATTCTCGACGAAGCAAGCAGCATGCTCGACAGAAGGAGCATAGAAGATATTCTCCCGATTATAAGACGGGAATGCAGGGAGAGGGGACTGGGGGTTCTCTATATAACTCACCACACAGAGGAAGCAGTCGATGCCGACAGGGTATATATTCTCTCGGACGGGAGGATAACCAGCTCGGGTACTCCGGAAGAGGTTCTTACATACAGTAATCTCACATCGTCCTCTCTCTCCCTTCCTTATGCTCTCTCCCTTTCGCACTCTCTGGGGCTCGGGGAGTGCCTGACACTCTCTTCTCTTGCTTCAGAGATTGAGGGGAGGGTGAAGGGATGAACATCACGCTCGGACGCTATACTGAGAGCGGCGGAGTGCTGAATGCACTCGACCCCAGGGTAAAGCTTATGTCTCTTCTCCTGTACATCGCATCACTCTACTACTTCTCGGGAGTCTTCACGCTTCTCTTCTCACTAGTGGTACTGGGCTCGCTTCTTTACATTTCACGTATTCCCGTTTCCTCTTTTGTAAAGGGATTGAAGCGTATGATTCCCCTCTTCATCGTCTTTGCTTTTCTTATAGTCCTTACGGAGGAGAACGGCTGGAGGAAGGCGCTCTTCACCCTTGTGAGACTTGTTCTGACCGTACTTTCCTCGTCTCTTCTTTCGTTCACGACGAAGCCGATGGATATTTCGGGAGGAATCGAGAAGGCGCTGGGTAAGGGAAAGCTGAAGAAGGGAGCACATATTCTTTCCACTGTCATCATGATAGCCTTCCGCTTTCTTCCGATTCTCCAGGAGGAGGCTGAAAGGATAATCGATGCCCAGACGAGCAGGGGCTGCTCGTTTGATGAGAAGAGTATAAGGAAGAAGGCAAAAGCCGTGCTTCCCGTTCTCGTTCCGCTCTTCGTCTCCGCCTACCGCCGTGCCGATTCACTTGCCCTGGCCATGGACGCAAGGGGCTATAACGAGAACGGATCCACGAGACTGCATGAGCTTGAGTATTCGAAGAGGGATTACACGGGTTATGGCCTCCTTGTTCTGTACTGTGTGATCTGTTTTGTCATTGAGAGGTTCCTGTGGATATAAGACTCGAGAATGCAGGCTATGTTTATCCGGGGTCCCAGAAGGCCGCACTCGAGGGTGTGTCGCTTTCCTTCCCCGAGGGTTCCGTCACAGCCGTGATGGGCGAAAGCGGCTCGGGTAAGAGTACGCTCCTGAGACTTCTCAATGCTCTTCGTCTTCCTTCCTCCGGCGACATATTCTTCAGCGGCAGAAGCGTGAAGGAATGGGAGAGAAGGAAAATAAGGGAGAAGGTTGGGCTTGTGTTCCAGTACCCGGAAGACCAGCTCTTCGAGAAGACTGTCCTTGACGATGTCTCCTTCGGCCCGAAGAACATGGGAAGGAGCGCCGATGAAGCGCGGACTGCGGCAGAGAGCGCACTCAGGATGGTCGGGATAGAAGAAGAGAAATGGAAGCGCTCTCCGCTTCTTCTCTCGGGGGGAGAGAAAAGGAGAGTCGCACTCGCGGGAATACTCTCGCTTCAGAGCGAAGTACTCGTTCTCGACGAAATCTCATCGGGGCTCGACGGCAGGGGGAAGGATGACGTGTTTTCGATTCTGATGTCCCTGAGGAAGGAAGGAAAGACGATTGTCTTCACGACTCATGACCCGGAAGAGGCTGCCGGGTACGCCGACTCGGTGGTACTTCTCGAGAGGGGAAAGGTGAAAGTGAAGGGAAGGGGGAAGGATGTCTATGCCCTGAGTCCGTCACTGATGACAGAGGGAGCGAAACTTAAGGCGATGCTCGAAGAAAGAGGCATAGCCGTCAGCGGTGATATGGACAGCCGCGGTGAAGCCTTGAGAACACTCTCGGAACTTCTCAGTCGAGACCGAGTTCCTCAACTATTTCCTTCCTGAATTCATCGAACGGTCTGCAGAGCCCTGCTCTGCAGGATTCCGGACTTTCCATTATTGCCTTGTCTAATTCGTCTCTGCAGGCGAAATGTTCAGGGCCCTTCAGGATGTCATCTTCTTTTCCGATTTTCGTTGAGACAGCATCTGAATCTCCCATGGGTATTCCTCAATCACACAGGTATCGTATCGGAGAAGCTCTGCTCTCTCTGTTCTCTTCCTGACGGCCGGGACAATGTCCAGTCTGACTGTTGCGGGGATGAAGAAGATGAAGGGCCACGGTCTCGATGACAGCACAGCCCCGGCTTCCGCAGGCGATGTCGCAGACGAGGAGACAGGGTGACTGCACGGCCGTCAATATTCGTGTGATTCTCAGGTCGCGGACCCGGAAACCGGCAGCCGTGCATATGAGCGATACTGCCGGCAGGAGGGAAACGGGGCCGTTCCGGGTAAGTACGCTTGGGAGTATCGGGAGAGCGATTATGAGATGGAGCCGGAGTATGCTTTTCGCCCAACTGCGGTCGTTGAAGCAGCTGACGGCAAAGCGGAAGATTCCGATCGGGTTCGTGAGAACCGCCTTGTACGTCGAAAGAAAATAGTAGTGTGTCACCCACATGAAGGCTGCGATGAGCTGTAGAATTAGAATCCTCCTATGGGAGTTGAGCTGGATGGAGGCAATCGATATGAAGGATGGGATGAAGCCTGTCGCCTGAACGAAGAGTGAGTATGAATCCATGGCTCTGTTATAGCACTGAGGAGTGTGATAGAATATGAGGAACAGCACATCCGGGGGCGTCAGTGGACAGTATGTTTCCTTCTCTCTTCTCATTCGATATAACGCCTTATGCAAAGGAAGCGGAATACGGAAAGGGTGAGAGTATATTCAATATCGGGGATGAATGCGGAAGGCTCGTGTACATATATTCCGGCTCCTCGCGCTGCTCGTTTCTTTATCCCTCAACGCTGGACTATACGGAGGAAAGAGCCTTCTACGGAGAGTTCGAACTCCTCGGAATCCGGAAGTACACGTCGCTTGCCGAGGCTGCGTCCTCCTGCCGGGGATATGTCATAGATACTGCAGAGTGCCGTGAGAAACTCCCGCTCGACGCAGTATTCCTCAGAAACCTTCCGGTATATATCGCCTTGAAGCTTCTGAGGGTCAATCTCAAGACGAGCGGGAACCTCACGTACCCGCTGAGACGGAGACTCGCAGAGTATATTCTTTCGTCCAGCAAGGATGGAATCTATACGCGCTCCCATTCGGACACGGCACGCTGTCTCTCTGTAAGCTGCCGCCACCTCCTCTATGTCCTGAAGTCCTTCGAGGACGAGGGCCTTATTGAGAGAAAGCGGCGCGGCGTCTACCGGATAGTGAACCCCGGGGGACTTGAAAGGGAGGCGGACGATGACTGATTTCTGGAAGAGGATAAGGGAAACGGATTTACCCGTTGTGATGTACGGCACGGGAGATGCCGCAGACACTCTCATACGGCTTCTGGGGGAGAGAGGGGTCAGGATATCGGGAGTATTCGTATCGGACGATTTTGTAAGGAACCGCACCTTCCACTCGTTCCGTGTGCTTTCATATTCCAGAGCCAGGGAGATCTTCGGACGAATGGCCGTCGTCATGGGTTTCGGAACACATGACGGAAAGACAATCGAGAATATAAAGGCGATAGCGGCGGAGAACGAGTTCTACTGCCCCTGTCTCCTCACGGACGAAGACGGTAGGCCCTTCGACAGCGAGTACTACCTCTCTCACAGAAGAGATTTCGATTACTTCCGCTCCCAGCTGACGGACACACGGAGCCGTGAGGTTTTCGACGCCATCGTCTCCTTCCGTCTCTCGGGGGATATATCATACATTCTTCCGGTGGAGGAGGACCCGGCGGAAAGCTGGAGGAATCTCTCCCTTACAGATGACGAGACCTTCGTCGACATCGGAGCATACGACGGTGATACGATAGAGCGCTTTATTACTCTTACCGGTGGAAAGTACCGTGAGATTATCGGCTTCGAACCCGACAGCCGCAGCTTTCGGAAAGCGCTGCGGAGACTTGAAGGAAGGGAGCGTATAACACTCTACAATGAACTCCTCTCGGATAAGGAGGAGAGTGTTCCGTTCACCGAGGGGGAGGGAAGAGGCAATACACGCTCCCTTGGCGGAAAGGAAAGAAGAACCGTCACTCTCGACAGTATTCTCGAAGGAAGGAGACCGACTCTTCTCAAGTTCGACGCCGAGGGGGACGAGGAGAAGATACTCGGGGGAGCGGGGAGGATAATCGGGCTCTCGAAGCCGAAGCTCATCCTTTCCGTCTATCACAGAATCGACGACTTCCGGGTGCTGCCCGGAAAAATAAGGGAACTCAATCGGGGCTATTCGGTTTTCACGCTCCGCACCGCCATTTCCCTTCCCGACTGGGATATCATCCTGCTCGTGGAATGAGCAGCGTGGAGGCTTTCTTCAGTTGCAGTTCTGGTGTGAGGCTGCCATCTTCATTTTCAGTTCCCTCTTCTCATACTGTACCTTTGCGCTTCCGAGCAGGGCATTGGAGACGACATAGCTGCCGGCTGTTACCAGAATGAACCAGAAGACAATCTCCCCCGGATTCTGAAGTGCGGCAGTCTGGAAGCTGTAGGGGCCGGTGATCTTACCGGTGAGGTTGAGAATGATGATCAAAATATGGTAGATGAATGCGGGAACTGTGGCGATTACGGTTTCCTTCCAGCCGAATGCGGTGTATTCCCCGAGACGTGTGAAGGAGATGTATGTCAGAACGGGACATATGATGTATTCGAGGAGGTTTGATCCCTCAAGAAGGAGACTGAAGTCGAAGTGAGACATCGGGAAGAGAAGGAAGACGCAGACAATGAACGTTGTTGTCGAAGCGCTTGCGGCCATATATCTCATGAGCCTGATAGGGTACCGGTCCCTCTCTCGGTGGCGTATGATGTCCAGGACGCAGAAGGAACAGAGAATGAGCGTGGTGATGAAGACGAGGGAGTTCGCGTAGTGGGAGTAACGCCGCAGATGGGATATCTGGAAAGTCTCGCCTTTTGCGAAGGTTTTCGACCAGGCCAGATATGCTTCAAGGAAAAGCAGCGGAAGGTTCACTGCGAGCCACTCGATTCTCTTTCTCTCCGTGTATGTCATTGTCTCTCCGGTTCCGCCGGACTCGATGAACAGTTGAATCCCGGGGAACAGTGTATTGTTATCCGGATAACGTACAAATGTATAGATTACAATCATCAGAAGACAGTTCTTTGAAAAAACATGACTGATTCAGTTGTAAGACCGGAACGGCCCCCTTCCTCTTTCTTCCCTCAGTCTTACCGGGAGATGTTTCGTAAGGGAAGGTGTTGAATCCGGAAGGACACTGCGGCCGGCTCACACCTGATGAAAGGGAAAAGGTGAAGCGACGTCGGGAATCCCTGATGCCCGGGGACCGTTATTCCGGTATTCCGACTATCTACGCCGGAATGCGGAATGCCGGACTCAGAGAGACGAAGTCCGGGAACAGCAGGGGAAAACTCTATAACGAGAAGAATATGGATACAAAGCTGAGTGACAGCATTGTTTCGTTCTGCACTAAACCGGGGACCGTGGACGTGGCGGCGGAGTCCGGCTATGACAGGAATCATCCGACATGTTTCATCAGTACCTTCGTTCTTCCGCTCATCGAGGAAGGAAGACTCAGATACACCCTCCATGAAAAGTCGAGGAGCAGGAACCAGCAGTTTGTAGCAGTTTCATCAGAAGAGATACCGAAGTAATGCAGGTGAGAAGTTCCCCGGAGGATTCAGTCAGAAGAGCCCAGATATTCTCTTTTCCTGGAGTAAGCTTGTGAGTCTATCGCATTTACGATTGCCTCAATCCTGGATATATAGTCCTCTGTATACTCCTTTGTAATGTCATTCAGCTCTGCAGAGGCATGGCTGCGGTCACTCTGGTGTGCGATTTCGTTGCGTCGTCTGAAGAGTTCCATGACAACAGATGTCCCTTGACGGATGGAATCATGATCGTTCTTTCCGGGAAAAGCCCTGCTCATCACATCTGCAAATCCTAGTCCCGCGAGATTGAGCTGATCACGCATACTTTCAGAGGAGAGAAACACCTCTCTGGCCATCTTGTCGTTCATGAAAGCGAAGAACCAGTTCTTGTAGTTGCTGCTTACTGCCTTTTCGACTTCTCTCATGGGAATCATTATGGAATCATACTTGTCGGATTTTTCCCACTCTCTGTTGAACATACGGAAGAGGCAGTATTTGCTGATTTCGTGTATGTGAAAATCCATGAGCCCTTCAGCAAGGACTATCTGAGATCTCCAGATTGTCTTTGCACTTTCCACCCTGCCTTCGCTGACAAGTGAGTCGGCAACGTCGAACTGGTCTCTGACAGTTCTTATCCCGTCAGAGAAGTGTTCTCTGATTTCGGGAAGTGAGAAATGGACCACTTCCGGCGGAACAGGTCTGCTGTCTCTTGAATCGGCAGTTCTTTCCGTATAAAGGATTCCTTTCTTATGCTTCTCCATGTTCTGATGATTCCTATAGGTCTGTAACGATGTTTGCAAAATCGAGATTCAGCATCGGAATAGCTCCATATTTTCCGGAGATGTATCCTTTCTCGAAGTTGTCTTCCTTTCTTATCTTTCTGATTTCAGCGAGAGAATAGAGGTCTGTTGACCTGTCATCGTTTCTGAGTTCTGTAAACCAGATCTGGTCGCGACGGAAAAGGTCAAGGCTCAGAAGCCCCGTCTCGTGAGTCGTGAAAATCAACTGAGGAAACCTGTCTGATTTCCAGTCGGCGAAGAGGCGGACGAGAGCGAAAAGTACAGACTCGTGAAGACCTGATTCGAGCTCGTCGCAGAGAAGTACCCTGCCATTGACGATTGTGTCGATAATCGGAGAGAGAAGTGCGAGAAGTTTCTTTATTCCTGTTGACTCCTCGTTCATGAGATCTGTTTCGAACCTATCATAAACAACCTGTGCCTTTATTGAATCAGTGCTGTTCTGGAGAAGTAAAGGATGGATATCCTGTGTGTAGAACGGGGAGAGCAGGGAAAATTCAAGCTTTGATTCGTCGGCGGTTATTCTTATGTCCTTGATTCCTGTTCCGAGTTCATCGAGAAATTTCAGAACAGCCGACTTCATCTTAGGGCTTTGTGTCATCTGATACAGGGAGTAGTTCAGCCAGTTTTCACGGTTGAGGGGATTGTAGACTACGAGGTTACTGCGGAAAAAATCGTAGGCTTCGGCGATTTCGGTGATGGAACTGAAGTTCGCTGCACACGATAGCAGAAGTCTGTTCGGCTTAATAACATCGCGACAGGAGGAAAAACGCCCGTGAAAACGGTTGCCTTCAGTGAAGGAGTTACCGCTGCGTTCAAAAATGACTGTCTGTCTGTTGTTGGGATAGCAGTACAGATACTCTTGTGTTATCTCCATGAGCTTCAGAGTGAAACCGTAGGCATATCTTGTACCGTTACTGACAAACTGAAGTTCGTAGGCGCTTTCGGAATTTATGCTTTCAAGTCTGTGAGGAACCTGATGTACTGCCACTCCCGGCTGGTGGGTTATACTGTTGAGCACCATGTTTCTGACGAATGCGACTGCATCTATGAGGTTGCTTTTCCCCGAACCGTTTGCCCCATATATGACAGCATACTTCAGAATTCTGAGACCCGAGAATTCCATCAGTCTCGACTGGTAGGTGTCATCGCTCGTCGCAATGGTTGAGAGTACAGTTTCCTGCCGTATGGATTTGTGGTTTGAACATATGAACTGTAGCAGCATGAATTATCCTTTCTCTTTTTTTTAAGAAAAGAATAATGCCATCCTTTTGTTTTAACAAGGGAAATCGTGATTTATGGCACGAATCTAACCTTTAAAAGAGACGAAATCCGTTTTTTGTCATGTTCAGTATACCTCTTCATCCCATCCGAATCCGGTGAAGACATCTTTGGGAACGTACCTCTTCGCCTCCGATTTTCCTTCGAGAACATCGCATACGGCCCGGGCCATGGCTTCCTGCTCCAGTTCCCCGGGGTACGTGACGACGGGCGCTATGAAGGAGCAGTGAGAGGTGATGTAGTCCACGAGATCGGGGTATCTGACGAGGCCTCCCGTGAGAATTACGGCATCGACCTTTCCCGAGAGTACGGCAGCCATCTCTCCGACTGCCTTCACAATCTGGTAGAGCATCGCTTTCCACACGAGGACTGCATGTTCGTCGCCTTTCTCCACGAGAGTGTGTACCTTCTTCGTGTCCGATGTACCGAAGTGCGACACAAATCCCCCCGAGCGTGAGCAGAGAGTTCTGAGCTCGGAAGTAGTATGACCCTTTTCGAGGTACCTGACGACTCCCAGGACGGGAATCGAGCCGATGCGGGTGGGAGTGAAGGGGCCGTCTCCTCCCGCACCTTCGGTGCAGTCGATCATTCTTCCGCCCCTGTGTGCACCCACCGTTATGCCGCCGTCGATATGGGCAATGACGAAGGAGCAGTCTTCTGTTTTTCTTCCCATCTTTTCCGCCTCCGCCGCACATACCGCCTTCTGGTTGAGGGCGTGTGACTGCGCCCTGCGGTAGAGCCCCTTTACACCCGTGATTCTTGCTTCGGGAATGAGTTCATCCATGTTTGTCGGGTTTATCGTGTAGGCGGGTTTTCCGTATTCCTTTCCCCATTCGTATGCAGCCATCACCCCGAGCTTTGCCGCGTGGTCGGTGCCTGCAACTTCGTTCTTCGTATCCCGGAAGAGATTGTCGTCGATTACGGTGAGACCTCCCTGCTGCGAGTGTGCGGAGCCTCCGCGGCCGACGAATATATCCACGTCGGAGAGTGAGACGCCGTGGCGGGAGAGGATATCTTCTGTGACGCTCTTACGCATTTCTAGCTGGTCGTTCGTCGTCGGGTATGACAGAAGAAGCGGGGCGTCGTGGAATACGGATTCGGTGAAGAGGCATTCACGGTTGTTGAAAAGGCTTATCTTCGTACTGGTTGAACCGGGGTTGATTACAAGAATCTTCATGTTCCCGATTGTGCCACAAAGAGGGAAAAAGAAGAACCGGGAGTACCAAAAAGAGGACGCCTGTTGTAGAATCGGAGAGGAAAGGAAGTGAAGAAATGATAAGGAATCTCGTTTTCGACATGGGCAACGTCCTCATACACTGGAAGGGGGAGATGCTTCTCGACTGGATGGGTGTGGATGATGCGGAGGACAGGAAACTCCTCATGGAGAAGATGTTCCGCTCCTCCTTCTGGCCTTTACTGGACTGGGGAACATACAGGGAGGAGGAAGCCGAGGAGATATTCCGTTCGGTTCTCCCCCAGAGGCTCTGGCCGTATATTCATCACTCGCTCTTCTGGTATGACATGATCCATCCCGTCGAGGGGATGGGGGACTACGTCAGGGAGAAGAAGAACGAGGGCTACGGGATATACCTTCTCTCGAATGCTCCTGCCCTCGTACACGAGTATTTCCACCTCATTCCGGGCTCCGAGTGCTTCGACGGAATCGTGTTCTCCGGGGAGGTGAAGATGGTGAAGCCCATGCCGGAGATTTATCATCTTCTCCTTGAAAGGTACAACCTCACGGCAGAAGAGTGCCTCTTCATAGACGACCTGCCGCTCAACGTGGCTGGAGCCGTTCACGAGGGCCTGAAAGGCGTCGTCTTTCACGGAAAGGCCGGTGAAATCGATGAGTATCTGAAATTTCTCAACGCCTGATGTGAGCTCACTCTGCCCTGATAATCCCCCTCATCGCTTCGAGGGGGATTCCTCTCAGACTGCGTGGATCTCGCTGTCGAGTCCGTGAATCCAGTCGGAGTGCCTCATGTAGATGACGAAGACGACAGACGAGAGCGTCCAGGTGAGGGGATAGGCTACGTAGACCAGGTCTATCGTGTGAGATATCGAGAGGGCGACGGTAATGTATGTTACACGGAGGATGCACCAGATGGAGAGCATGACGAACATCGGAACCTTTGCCTTGCCCGCTCCCCTCATTATTCCCGCTATCGAATGCGAGAGCGCAAGGAGGAAGAAGAAGAGTCCTTCGATGTGCGACTGCTTGACGCCGACGGCGACGACGGCGGGGTCTGAGTTGAACAGGGCGATGAGATAAGGCGAGAAGAGGAATACGATAAGACCGATGATCTCTGCGAGTACCAGGCAGAATGCTATTCCGAACTTTCCGCCCTTACGCGCTCTCTCGTAGTTCCTCGCCCCCAGGTTCTGGCTGATGCATGTGGTGAGTGCCATGGAGAAGGAAGTAATCGGAATGAAGGCGAAGCCCTCGATCTTCGAGTAGGCGCCGCTTCCCGCAACGGCAGTTGAGGAGAACGTGTTGATGTTCGACTGCACTACGAGGTTCGCTATCGCAATTACCGAGTTCTGGACACCGGAGGGAAGGCCGTAGCGGATGATTTCCTTCAACAGCGGTACGTTGAACCTTATCTTCCTGATTTCGACCCTGTATACTTCCTTCGTTCTTAGAAGCCTTATGAAGGAGAGAATGAACGAGAGCGCCTGGCCCATCGTCGTAGCCAGAGCCGCTCCTCCGACACCGGTATGGAGTACGCAGATGAAGAACAGGTCGAGCACGACATTCGTCACCGAGGAGATTATGAGGTACTCGAGGGGATGCGTCGAATCTCCCGCGGCATTCATAATCCCCATCGTTATGTTGTACATGATACAGAAGATGATTCCGATGGAGTAGATGCGGAAGTACGAGATGCTTCCTTCCATTATGTCCTCGGGCGTGTTCATAAGTCTCAGAATTGATGGCGTGAGGGCGACGCCGAGAACTGTGAGTATTATTCCCGATACGATTCCGAATGCGATGTCCGTGTGGACGGCATCCCGCACCTTGTCGTACTCACGCGCTCCTATGTACTTTGCAATGACGACTCCCGCTCCCGTCGCGACTCCGTTGAAGAAGCCGGTCATCATGAAGATGAGAGGCCCCGACGAAGAGACGCTTGCGAGCGCCTCGGCACCGAGGGTGTTGCCTACGATGAGGGAATCTGCAGTGTTGTACAGCTGCTGGAAGAGGTTCCCCAGAAACAGGGGCATGGCGAAAAAAATAATCTCCTTCCTGAGATTACCCTGTGTGAAGTCTATTGCTTTTGACTGAGAGGAGGACATGACTGAATATTCGTACTAAGATGGAAAAGTTTCAAGTGAAGTGACGGTGTGACTGTCCTCCCGCTGCCGTAGAGGGACCGTGGTGCTGACGCCGGGACGCTCACATGACAGGAAGAGAATCGAAAGGTGCGTGTTTCACAGGATGAAGAATGTCGCGCCGTCGGACGGTTTCAGACTGAGTGTTGAGTTTCGTGAAGGTGGAACGAAGATATATGACGTCAGACCGCTTTTCGGGGAGATTCCGGTTTTCAGGAGTCTTGAGGACAATCCCTCTCTCTTCCCGAAAGGCTTTGTCGGGACCGGCGGGTACGGCATCGTCTGGAATGACGAAATCGACCCGGCATGCGACGAACTCCGGGAGAATGGAGAAGCAGTGGAGACTCCCTCTTGCGGATGATGCCGCCTGCCGCGGAATCTGAACAGAACTGTTCTTAAGCGATTTCCTTTAATTGCAGATAGATAGTGGCCATGATTCGGTTATTTCACTTTTAACAGGAAATACTTTACTGCCAGCAGACAAAAGGTCAAATCTTCAGCTTTCACTTGTTTTTCTTTCTTCACGGGGGGAAACTATGAGGCGGATGGAAATATATGGAAAGGAAAATATATGACGAATACACTGCGATTCTGAAAGAGGAACTGGTTCCCGCCCTGGGGTGCACGGAGCCGATAGCGATAGCGTACTGCGCTTCCCTTGCCTCGTCCCTTCTTCCCTGTGATGCGGAGAAGGTCGAAGTGTACGTTTCTTCGAACATAATAAAGAACGTAAAGAGCGTCGTAGTTCCCAATACGAAGGGAGAGAAGGGGATAAGGACCGCTGCCGCCGCGGGGATAATCGCTGCCCACCCCGAGAGGGAACTGGAGGTTCTCTCCTCCCTTACGGACGATGATATTCCAAAGATAAAGGAATTTCTGTCGGAACACGAGGTGACTGTCCATACTTCCCCGAAGGATTATATCTTCTCGATTATCGTGGAGGTGTCCGGCAATGGACACACTGCGAAAGCCGAGATAGCCGGACACCACACCAACGTCATTCTTCTCGAGAAGGACGGAACGGCTGTGGAAACGAAGGAATACGAGGAGAAGGCTTCGTCCTCGTCCTCGAACAGGAATCTCCTCACTATCAGAGGCATTGTGGAGTATGCATCCTCAGTCGACCTCGGCAGTGTTTCAGATGTTCTCGAAAGACAGATCGAGTACAACATGGCGATAGCCGAAGAGGGTCTCAGAAACGACTGGGGAGCCAATATCGGGTCGGTGCTTCTCAAGAGCTACGGCGACAGTGTCAGCAACAGAGCGAAGGCATGGGCGGCAGCGGGGTCGGACGCGAGAATGAACGGCTGCGACAGACCCGTCATCATCAACTCGGGTTCGGGTAACCAGGGTATTACGGTATCTGTACCGGTAATCATCTATGCCGAAGATATGAAGGCGGACAGGGAGACACTTCTGAGGGCACTCCTGGTATCGAACCTGACAGCGATACACATCAAGGCATCAATCGGTGCCCTCAGTGCATACTGCGGTGCAACGAGTGCCGCATGCGGGGCGTCGGCCGGAATATGCTATCTCTACGGAGGACGTGAGAATGAAATTGCACACGCCGTCGTGAACTCCCTCGCCGTCGTCAGCGGCATGATCTGCGACGGAGCCAAGGCAAGCTGTGCCGCGAAGATCGCCTCTGCCGTCGAAGCGGGGCTCCTGGGCTTCGAGATGACCCGCAACAGCAGTGAATTCCTCTCCGGGGACGGAATCGTCACCAAGGGTGTCGAGAACACGATAAACAACATCGTCGAACTCGCAACGGTGGGTATGAGGGAGACCGACAGGACGATCATCGGAATAATGACGAAGAAGTGCTAGTACACAATGCCTTGAAAATACAGCATTAAGAGCCTTGAAAATGCAGTATTCAGAGCCTTGAAAATGCTGATTCAGAGCCTTGAAAATACAGCATTAAGATCCTTGAAAATGCAGCATTCAGAGCCTTGAAAATGCAGCATTGTATTATAAAAACTTGCAAATTTATTCTTTCCCAAATAATATAATACTATGAAAGAATACATGCCGAGATTGATAGATAGTAAATTGGATCTTTATCTTAAGATATTTGGCGGGGTATCGATTGTTGGTCCAAAGTGGATTGGAAAAACAAGAACAAGTACTGAAAAAGCGCAAAGTTCTTTTTCTTTTGCCAGAAAAAAAGGAACAGATGATCCGCTAAAACTTGCAATGCTGGATTCGTCTATTGTTTTTGTCGGAGAAAAACCACACCTTATTGATGAATGGCAGTTGATGCCAGAGGTCTGGGATATGGTACGCGCTGACATCGATGAAAGACAGGAAAAGGGGAGTTATATTCTCACAGGTTCAACTGTTCCCCCGTTTCTTAAAAAGAACAGTCCGATTCACCACAGCGGCGCAGGGAGAATTGCGACCCTCAATATGTCCACGATGTCGCTTTTTGAGACAAAGGATTCTTCCGGGGATGTCTCAATCTCTTCACTGTTCGAAAATGCTCCGGTTCACGGGAATCTCAGGAATATAACTCTTTCTGAACTCATACACTACATCGTCAGGGGCGGTTGGCCCGAAAATCTTGATACACCTGACTCATCTATTATACCGAAGGCATATCTGAAGAGGTTTTTTGAACTTGAGCTTGATACTCTTGATGTGGATGTTGACAAGTCTAAACTCCGCCGTATGATGCTTTCCCTTGCCAGAAACATCAGCACCGTCTGTTCCATCAAAACTCTTAAAAAAGACACTGCCGGTTCAAATAATCCTGATGAAATTGATGAGAGAACAGTTTCCCGTTATCTGGAAATTCTCGCCGATTTCTATCTGATTTATGAGGAGGAAGTCTTCTGTCCGGATTTCAGAACCACGCAGCGCTTCAAGACCGGTGTCAAGAGACACTTCGAGGATACTTCTCTCGCCTGTGCCGTAATCGGAGCAAATGAGAAGAACCTCATGAATGATCTTGAATACCTTGGTTTTCTCTTTGAGAGCCTCGTTACCCATGATCTCAGGATATACATGGCGTCACTCGGGGGATACGTCACTCACTATCGCTCATACCCGAACGATGAGGTTGATGCGGTTCTCTCGCTTGATGACGGACGTTTCGGCTTTGTCGAAATCAAACTCGGATGGGAGAGCGTCATCGACAGAGCTGCGGCAAATCTCCTCAGGATATCCTCGAAGCTTGAACAGAAGCCTTCATTCCTTGCTGTCGTCTCGGGTATGGCAAGCATCCCTTACCGCCGCAGTGACGGTGTCTACGTGCTTCCTCTGACATCCCTGAAGCCCTGACGGCTCTTTCCGTCTTCAGCATTCTCCCTTGATTCGTGCATTTCCTCCGGGGTTTAACCCGTCTCCGGCTCCGGAAGAAAACGAAATCAATTGTTAATCGCCCTCCGTTGTGGTAAATTCTCACGTAAAGGGGAAAAGGTAAGATATGTACAGAACAAAGGACCTGTATGAGGAAGGCCATTCGCTTGCATCTTCATACATACTTTCCTTCGAGTATCCATGGGAGGCTCTGAAGGGCATAAAGGAACTCATAATCGAAATCGGGAAGAGTCTCGGTGACGACTACAGAGAGGTGAGTGAGAACGTCTGGATCCACGAGAGCGCGAAGGTGTTCCCGTCGGCATACATCGGCTCTCCGTGCATCATCGGTCCCGGGACCGAAGTGAGACACTGCGCATTCATCCGTTCGAGTGCACTCGTCGGGGAGGGATGCGTAATCGGAAACTCGGTGGAACTCAAGAATGTGATAATATCCGACAACGTGCAGGTTCCGCACTACAACTACGTCGGTGACTCGATTCTCGGCTACAGGTCCCACATGGGAGCGGGAAGCCTCACGAGCAACGTCAAGTCCGACAAGACGCTTGTCGTGATCAGGGACAGAGACGGAAAGAGAATCGAGACGGGAATAAAGAAGGTCGGAGCATTCCTCGGAGACTGGGTTGAGGTGGGGTGCAACAGTGTGCTCTGCCCGGGGTCGGTAATCGGAAAGCATACGAATATCTATCCGCTGTCCCGTGTCAGGGGAGTCGTTCCGGAGAATTCGATTTTCAAGGACGCGGACCACATAGTGCAGAAGGAGGAAAGATAATGCCAAAATATTTCGGAACGGACGGCTTCAGAGGAGAGGCGAACGTACAGCTTACATTCAACCATGCATACCGCATCGGAAGATTCCTCGGGTGGTATTTCTCCAGGGGGCGTGATCCGCACTCTGCTAAGATACTCGTGGGAAAGGATACCCGCCTCAGCTGCTACATGCTCGAGTACGCGCTTCTTGCGGGAATCGCGGCATCGGGAGCCGATGCGTACAACATGCACGTCACGACGACACCCAGTGTCTCCTACATAACACGCACGCAGTTCTTCGACTGCGGAATCATGATCAGCGCATCCCACAATCCCTACTACGAGAACGGCATCAAGCTCTTCTCGTCCCTGGGTGAGAAGATGACGGACGATTTTCTCGTCGAGGTCGAGGAATACATGGACAGGGACACCGCCAGGGACGGAGACCTCCCGCTTGCCGAGCGCGACAGAATCGGAAAGGTCATCGACTACATGGATGCGAGAATCATGTACTCGGGTTTCCTCTCGAGCTGTATCCATACCAATCTCAGCTCCCTGAGGATTCTTCTCGACACCGCGAACGGCGCATCCTACGCTCTCGCTCCCGATGTCTTCAGAAGACTCGGTGCAACGGTGGGAGTAATCAACAATACGCCCGACGGCACGAACATCAACAAGAATGCGGGTTCGACTCATATAGAGGGACTGGTGAAACAGACTGTGGAAGGCGGGTACGACGCCGCATTCGCATTCGACGGCGACAGCGACAGGTGCATCGCGGTCGACAGAACGGGGGCGGTGATCAACGGAGACAGGATTCTCTACATAATCGGCTCATACCTCAAGGACAACAACGCCCTCGACACAGATACCGTCGTCACCACCGTCATGAGCAACATGGGACTGTATAAGGCTCTCGAGAGAAAGGGCATAAAGTACACTCAGACAAAGGTCGGGGACAAGTACGTGCACGAGTACATGATGGAACACGGAAACATCGTGGGCGGCGAGCAGTCGGGACACATAATCTGCAGCAGGTACCTCAATACCGGAGACGGTATTCTGACGGCTCTGCTTCTGAGTGAAATCATGGTGAAGACCGGTAAGTCCCTTCTCGCCCTTACTGACGACATGACGGATTATCCGCAGGTTCTCGTGAACGTCATAGTCTCAGACAAGAGTGCAGTCATGGGCGACCTCTCTGTCAGGGCTTCAATCGAAGAGGAATCGAAGAAGCTCGAGGGCACGGGACGTGTCCTCGTCCGCCCGAGCGGCACGGAACCCGTGATCAGAGTCATGAGCGAAGCCGAAAGGGCGGCGGATGCAGAGAAGGCTGTCGAGAACGTGGTCGAGACTCTGAGAGTGAAGGGCTACTTCAAGGGCGTCAGAAAATAGGAGAAAAGTCTATGAACATCCTCGTTACCGGCGGCGCCGGATACATCGGAACACACACAGTCATCGCACTCAACGAGAACGGTGATAACACCATCGTACTCGACAATCTCTCGAACTCCAGCGAGAAGGCTCTCGACAGGGTGGAGAAGATTCTGGGAAAGAAGATTCCCTTCTACAGGGCCGACATAAGAGACAGGGATGCTCTCGAGAGAGTCTTCAGCGCCAACAGCATCGACTGCGTCATACACTTTGCGGGCCTCAAGGCAGTGGGTGAGAGTGTCGTCAGACCGTGGGAGTACTACGACAACAACATCACCGGAACGCTGACTCTTGTCGATGTGATGCGACGTCACGGAGTGAAGAACCTGATCTTCTCCTCCTCCGCTACGGTATATGGAGATCCGGCGGAAATTCCGATTACCGAGAACTGTCCGAAGGGAAAGTGCACGAACCCCTACGGAGAGACCAAGAGCATGCTTGAGGATATCCTGACGGCACTCCATACTGCGGACGTGAAGACGAATGACCCCGAGCCCTGGAACATCGTGCTCCTCAGGTACTTCAACCCCATCGGAGCGCATGAGTCCGGACTCATCGGCGAGAACCCGAACGGAATCCCGAACAATCTCATGCCGTACATCACACAGGTTGCTGTCGGCAAGAGGGAATGCCTGAGCGTATTCGGCAACGACTATCCGACACCGGACGGAACGGGTGTGAGGGACTACATCCATGTCGTCGACCTTGCAGAGGGCCACGTCAAGGCACTCAGGGCAATCAGGGAGAAATGCGGTGTTGCCGTCTACAATCTCGGTACCGGTACGGGCTATTCCGTTCTCGATGTCGTGAAGGCCTTCGAGAAGGCAAGCGGAGTGAAGATTCCCTACAGAATCGCACCGCGAAGAGCCGGGGACATTGCAGAGTGCTACTCGTCTCCCGTGAAGGCCGAAAAGGAACTGGGGTGGAAGGCTAAGTACAACCTCTACGATATGTGTCTCTCCTCCTGGAACTGGCAGAAGAACAATCCCGAAGGTTATTGACAGCCGGCGGCTCTGCAAGGGGCCGCCTGATACACAGAGAGCAGGTCTCTCGTCAGTACAAGACCGCTGATTACGGGGTGCGAGGGAAAAGACTGCAAAAACGTTTCGACTGATTTCCGTTTTGTGCTCCAGTAAATACGGTGAAGGGCGTTCCGTCGAACCGTTGTCCTCTTAGTAACGGTTAATACCGCCTGGTTTTACGAGAACAATGGGCGGTATATTTTTTCTCTTCATTTCCAGCTTTCAATCTCTCAAACCGGAATCTGACCAACTTAGCAGAAAAAAGAAGAAAAACACTTTCAGAAATCGGATTGTTGTGATAGATTGTCAATAAGGAAGGGCGTTCCGTCGAACGGTTGTCCTCCT
>CAVILL010000017.1:0-30588 GCA_963643635.1 Sphaerochaetaceae bacterium
TTTCTTTTTTCATCTTTTTCCGCTCTCCGTATTGACACCCGGGCGCCAAAAATATAATCATTCATGCCGTAATTTCTAAGGACAGACGTATGAGTCGGAAAGAGAGAATGTGGCATCAGGGAGAAAAAAGGAAAGTCCAGCTTTCCCTCTTCTCTCTCACACTCGCTTCAAGCGGCTCGGACTCGAGATAAAGGACACCCGGAGAGGGTGCCCTCTTTTTTTGGAGGCATGTATGGCTAAACACATCTTCGTGACGGGCGGAGTAGTATCGGGACTGGGAAAGGGAATAACGGCGGCGAGCCTGGGGCGGCTTCTGAAGGCCAGAGGCTACAAGGTGGCTTCACAGAAGCTGGACCCCTACATGAACGTGGATCCGGGGACGATGTCGCCCCTGCAGCACGGAGAGGTGTTCGTCACCGAGGACGGAGCGGAGACGGATCTCGATCTCGGACACTATGAGAGATTCATCGACGAGGACCTTTCGAAGTACTCCAACCTTACATCCGGCAAGGTCTACTGGAACGTTCTGAACAAGGAGCGCAGCGGCGAGTACCTGGGACACACCGTACAGATAATCCCCCATGTCACCAACGAGATAAAGGACTTCATCTACAGCTGCGGAAAGAATGCGGACGTCGTCATCACCGAAATCGGAGGAACGACGGGGGACATCGAGTCCCAGCCTTTTCTGGAGGCCATCCGCCAGATAGCCCATGAGCAGGGGCCGGAAAACTGTCTCTTCATACACGTCGTGCTCGTACCTTATCTGAGAGCTTCGGGTGAGCATAAGTCAAAGCCCGCGCAGCACTCCGTGAAGGAACTCATGAGCTCGGGAATCTTTCCCGACATCATCGTTCTCAGGAGCGACGAGCCCATCGAGGAGTCGATAAAGGAGAAGGTCGCCCTCTTCTGCAACGTGAAGAGGGACTGTGTCATCGAGAACAGAACGGTAAACGTTCTCTATGAAGCTCCCCTCATGCTCCATGGGGAGGGTCTCGACAGCGCTGCATGCCGTATCCTTCACCTTGAGGACAGAGAACCCGATCTCACCGAGTGGGAGGACATGGTGGAGAGAATCCACCACGCGGAGAAGAAGGTGCGGATTGCAGTCGTCGGAAAGTACATGGAACTCCACGACGCATACCTTTCGGTAATGGAAGCTCTGAAGCACGCATCCTGGGCCGAAGGTGCCAAGTGCACCATCGACTGGGTCGACAGCGAGAGAGTCAATGACGACACGGCATGTGCAATTCTCTCCGGGGTAGACGGAATTCTCGTTCCGGGAGGATTCGGGTCGCGCGGAGTCGAAGGAAAGATATCTGCCGTGAGATACGCACGCGAAAAAGGCGTTCCGTTTCTCGGAATATGCCTGGGCATGCAGGTGGCGGTGATTGAGTATGCAAGAAACGTCCTCGGTCTCGAAGGAGCGAACTCCTCGGAGTTCGACAGCACCGGCAGATACAGCGTAATCGACATCATGCCCGACCAGAAGGGAGTGAAGAAGGGAGGTACGATGAGACTCGGTGCCTACCCCTGTGTCGTAAGGAAGGGAAGCGTACTCGAGAAGCTCTACGGGACTTCTCTCATCCGGGAGAGGCACAGACACCGCTACGAGTTCAACAACGACTTCAGAGATCTCTTCGAAGAGAGCGACATGAAGCTCTGCGGGACAAGCCCCGACGGGAAGCTCGTGGAGGAAGTGGAGATTCCCTCCCATCCGTATTTCGTCGCAGTACAGTTCCACCCCGAGTTCAAGAGCAGACCGCAGCGCCCCGAGCCGTGTTTCTCAGGCCTGATAAAGGCAGCGCTTGAAAGAAGGGAATCAGGTTCTGTCAGTTCCGAGAAGGAGTCCGAGTGACTCCTTCACATAGCTGAAGCAGAGGAATTTCTGCATTCCGTTTGCAGAATAATAGCAGTACCAGCTGTTTTCGCTCTCCTTGTACCTCACATCGAGACTTGTGATGTATCTCGAGGCCCAGCCTTCGAGGGGAGTCTTCTGTATGACACGGCTGAAGGTGAAGTCGATGCCGTCGGGACTCGTGAGAAGGAGGATGTTCGTCGTGCTCTTCCTTCTCTCCCTGTCGTAGGAGAATGCGCACTCGAAGGCCGCAATGCCGTCGGAGCACTGGACTATGTGTACCGATCCCGTGGCGAGATTCCGGTATTCGCTGTCGCCCTCGATATCCAGTACGGGTTCGGGATTGACGCGGTAGTCATGGTCGAGGTAGTCGGACTCGGCATACATGAGCCTTGCAGTCGCCTTCTGGTTCGTGTCGTAGAGCCGCGTCTCCCCGGCTCCGAAGTAGAGGCGGTATATCCCCCCGGTTTCGATTATCTGGGGTCTCGAGACCCTCACGGGGCCGTCCTTGTACTGGGCACGTGTTATCTTCGTCGAATCGAGAACAAGCTTCGGTTCCGACCACAGCAGAAGGTCCGTGGAGCTTATCACCATGATTCTCGAGGCACTGAGAGAATTGTCATCCTTACGGAAGAAAGATGTGCGGTCGTGTATTTCGTAGAAGAGATAGTATGTGTTACCTTCCTTGAAAACGAACGGAGAATGTGCGCGGGCAACGATTATGTGCTCTCTCTTCCATTCCAGTCCCGAAGTACTCGTAAGATGCTCCACCCCCACCCAGGTGTGGGCGAACATATGCCACAGCCCGTCCGGAGACTCCTCCGGCAGAAGATAGGCCGGGTCGCACAGTCTGAGTGCGCCTCTTGTGACGATGGGTTCGTCGTTGAACGAATACCAGTATGATGACTCGAGCTTCTCAAGACTCTGGAAACGCATCACCTTCTCCTCGGGTCGTTTCCCTTTCCGCCGATGTCCCACTTCTCTGCAGCAATAGCCACAAGCTTCCTGTATACGAGAAGGGAGAGTACGAACGAGAGAATGAGGTCAAGTGCCGTAAGAACGGAATAGACGGTATCTGAAAGCTGCACATGACTTGCAAGCACTCCCAGAAGAGCCGTGAGAATAATACAGAACAATATGATGAGGACGATGTTCACGAGGGTTGCGACTATCATGAATACCGCTGTATTCATCTTCTTCTTTTCACTCATGTTTCTTCTCCCTGCCGTTTCTGACTTCAGAAACGATTATTGAGATTATAAGTAATCCCACAGATATTACAACAGAGGAATCCGCAACATTCCAGGTCGGAAAACGCTCGAGTCCGAAGAGCCCGTAGAACTTCACGCTTATGAAGTCGACGACTCTGAGGGACCTGAAGATCCTGTCTATGAGGTTCCCCGTTCCGCCTCCGAAAATGCCGGCAAGGCACCATTTCTGAAAGGTGTTGAATTCCCCGTCAGTCTTCTTCGACACAATGAGAACGGCCACGAGCGCCATGATCAGGAGCGGCAGCCCCACGAAGAGGACGTACTTGAGGGCCACCGGGATGTTCTCTCCGAGGGAGAATGCGACGGCATTGTTCCTCACGTGTACAATCCACAGGAAGCCGTCAAGAAACGAGTAACCTATCGTGTTCTCGGGAATGGTCTTCACGACCAGGAACTTCGTAAACTGGTCGAGGATGATTATTCCGAGTGACAGCAGAAACGGAAGGTATCTTTTCTTCTCTCTCACAGTCCCGTCTCCGCATCTATGAATACAGTCTCGATTCCGAGCTTCTTCTCCGTCAGTCTCATAAGAGCCTTCACTCCGTAGGTTTCGCTCCTGTAGTGTCCGAACGCGAGTACGCTCAGACCGTTCTCTTCTGCCTCATGGTAGACATCATGATGGACTTCCCCGGTGATGAAGAGGTCCACGCCTTCCTTCACGGCGTCCCTCACGTCACTCGAGCCGCTTCCGGAAACGATGGCAACCGTTTCGATTTTCTCCTTTCTGCATCCCTCGATGACAAAGGCATCGGGGCACTTCAGAAGTCCCTTGATCTCGCCGAGTGTCATCGGGAAGGGAAGAGAACCCTTGACACCGATCTTCTTTCCCTCCCATTCTCCGAAGCCGTCGAATTCCTTCATACCGAGCGTAAGGGCAATCTGGGCGTTGTTGCCACAGGGAATGTTGGCATCCAGTGGTATATGACAGGCAAAAAGCATCATCGCCGAGTCGAGTGCCTTCTTCACCCTCGTGTAATGGACACCGTCTATCGCAACCGGTTTTCCCCAGAAGAGGCCGTGGTGGACGACAAGGATGTCCGCTCCCGAGTCGGCAGCGGCGGCAATTGTCTCCCCGCAGGCGTCGACAGCGAAGGCAGCCTTCTTCAGTTCCCTCTCGGGACACCCTATCTGTATACCGTTGAGAGATATATCTCTGAAGGAGGAGACAGAGAGCGTATCCTCCAGAAAACGGGCATATTCATATATAGTCATAGCTATGGATTATAAGGAGCAAAGGAAAGGTAGTCCACAGAAAGAAAAGGAAGAACACAAAGAACACATTCTACCTCTATCCTCTGAAAACATACCCCTTCTCCGTCTTCAGAACGAGTCCGCACTGTGTAAGCCTCTCGAGTGACCGCGAAACCGTTATTTTCGATACGTGCGGAAGAAGATACTCGATCTCGCTCTTCATGAGCGGTTTCCGGCTCTCCTCAAGGACCGAGAGGACGAGAGCAGGCTTCGCTTCGGTGCTCTTCACTCTCTTCATGAGAACAGCCGCACTATCGTAAATTTCCGCCATTACTTCGAGGAACACTCTCACAAACGGCATGTAGTCGTTTCTATTCTCCTCCCACCGTACCGAAGAGAGAATGATAGCTTCGTTTAAATCATGTTTTTTCTTCAGGAGAACACTCTCCAGGGACGAGTACCAGATTCCGTCCCAGCCGCTTTCATTCAGAAGGAAGAGCATGAGAAGACCCCGGAGGCGCATAAGGGAAGGACGGGAAAGGATGCAGTCGAGAACGAACGAGGGAATGAGAAGGAGAGGTTCGACTCCGTCCCCGAGAGCTCTCATGAATGCTTCTGCGGCCCCCGGAGGTATTTCCTCCCCCTTCGGGGTGAGGATGTTCAGCGCATCCATCTCATCTTCCGGCCCTTTTGTCTTCATCTCCCTTATGCTGTCGTATGCCGAGAGGTAGAGCGTAAGGGCCCTCTCGTCGTTCCCCGTGCTCTCAGAGGAGCGTGAGACGAGAGAGGAGAACCTCTTCGGCTTTATATCGAGGCCGCAGCTTTCCACCCAGGCGGAAGCGGAGAGAGTTCTCTCTCGGCGCGCTGTTTCCATCAGAATCTTCTCCTCACCCTTTTTATAGAGATCGAAGAGAGTGCTGAGAGAGATGATTCTTCCATACAGTGGAAGAAGAGAGGCGGAGATGTTGTCTGCACTGAGGAATGTATAGTCGAAGTGTCTCATGTCCTCTGTATATACACACCTTTACGTTTTGGGAATCACCTGTCCCCATTACGTACAGTTTTGCCCTCTCCACTTCACTTGAGAGGCCCGTATGATTATATTTACCGCTGTGTTGGAAGAAATAAAGAAGAAAGACATTGTAATAGACTATTCGGGCTGCGACTTCTCCTCTGTCGAAGCGGGAGACAGGATAATCGGTCAGGACAAGGCGATGGGACTGTTGCGTCTCGGACTCTCGATAGAGAGACCGGGCTACAACATCTTCCTCTCGGGAGACGAGGGTTCGGGAAGACTGACGGCTCTCAGGCAGGAGATATCTCTCATCGAGAACAATCTCGAGAACCTCAGGGACTGCGCATACGTCTACAACGCCAGACAGCCATCGCGCCCGACCGCCATTCTCTTCTCCCCCGGCGGAGCCAGGGACTTCCAGAAGGACCTGGACGACCTTCGCGGAGGCAGGAAGACCATGGAGGAACTCGAGGCGAAATGGAAGGACAACCAGAAGGCATTGAAGTTCCTTTCCTCCCTTCCCTCGTACGACGAGAACCCGTCGGCATGGACAATGAACATCGTGCTCGACCGCAGCCGCTACACGCGACGCCCTCTTGTAATCGAGACCCATCCTTCGCGATCCTCGCTCTTCGGCTTCATAGAGAAGGACGAGAGCGCCCCGCACCTCAGCGTAAGGTGCGGAAGCTACCAGGAGGCATCGGGAGGCTTTCTCGTGCTCTCGGCGGGGGAGATCGTCGACAACGAGGAACTGTGGCAGACACTCAAGCGCTACCTCGACATGACGATGCGTTCCCTCTCTAGCACCGCCGTACAGGGAGAGATGATGGGCTCGATAAGACCCAGTCCCATTGCAATGCTCACGAAGGTCATCCTCATGGGCCCCGAGGAGCTCTACGACAAGCTTATCGACAGCGACGAGACCTTCTTCAGATACTTCAAGGTATCTCCCGAATTCGACTATTCGATGGCTGCGGACAGAAAGAACATCGAGGGGACGGTCAGCTACCTCAAGAAGGCGGGGAGAAACATGCTCAGTCAGGAGGACTCCTCATACAGGGAAATACTGAGGTACTCCTCATTCATCGCAGAGGACCGCACACGTCTCACGACGCAGCTCTCGATTCTCGGGGACCTCCTGGAGGAAGCCGAGCTCGATGCCCGTACGAAGGGCGAGAAGACGATAAAGAGCTCGAATGTCAGGTCCGCTCTCGAGAAGAGGGACTACTACTCCTCGATTGCCGAGGAGCACATAAACAGCGAGATCAAGAACGGAACGATGGTGATGTCTCTCTCGGGAGAGAAGATCGGTGTAGTCAACGGACTCGCGGTCATGGACAGGGCCCTCACGTCATTCGGAACGCCGTGTGTGATTTCCGCAACGGTTGCCCCGGGAACGGAAGGAATCGTGAACATAGAGCACGAAGCTGGCCTCAGCGGCAACATTCACGACAAGGGTCTGTTGATTCTCGAAGGCTACCTCAGGCACATGTACGCACAGGATTTCCCGCTCTCGCTCTATGCGGGAATCTGCTTCGAGCAGAGCTACGGTTCAGTCGACGGAGACAGCGCATCGTCTGCAGAGCTCTACGCACTTCTCTCGGCAATCGGAGGCTTTCCGGTAAGACAGGACATCGCCGTAACGGGGTCGGTCAATCAGATGGGAGAGCTTCAGCCGGTGGGAGGAATCAACGAGAAGATACAGGGCTTCTACAACGCCTGCGAGACATGCGGGCTGACGGGAACACAGGGAGTGATCATACCCTACCAGAACAAGACTTCCCTCATTCTTCCCTACCGCATCGAGGAGGCAGTCGAGAACGGAGAGTTCCATATATGGACGATTTCCTCGATAGACGAGGGGCTCGAGCTCCTTACTGGTCTGAAGATGGGAGAGAGGGACAGGAAGGGAAACTATCCCCAGGGTACGATAAACAGAGCAATCGAGGATGAGCTGAAGGCTCTCTGCAGGGCAGGTCAGTCTTTCAAGTAGACTTCAGTAATCAAGAAGCCTTCCCCAGTCGTTCCACTCTCCGTACATCCGTCCCTTCTTCGTCTGTGAGACAAGATGAGACAGCGCCTTATGATAAAGTCCGGGACTGCGCTTTCTGTAGAATACCACGTTGTAGACGCGGATCCGCTGATAGAGAGGAGGAAAACGTCTGAATGCCGTCCAGCACCGCTGATCCCTCAGGGCCTTTTCAACCTCCCTGTCAATGACAAAGGGCTGAGTCATATCGGGAAGGACAGCGCGCCCCGTGTCGGTCATGAGCCCCAGTTTCTCGAGTCTTCTCACACGCTCGAGATTCAGTTCAGACCAGAGGCTTTTACTGCGCCGGGGAGAGAAGCGCTGCATCCTCACACCGCCGATTTCCCTCACCGTACTGTCAATCCAGCCGAAGCAGAGAGCCTCCTCGACGGCGTCGAGATAGTAGAAGACATCCTCCCTTTCCGGTCTTCCGCGCTTTACACAGAGCCAGCATTCGCTGCATTTCCCGCCGTTGATACTCAGCCACTCTCTCCACTCGGAGCGGTTCGAACACGGCGGGATGCAGATATCTGCCTTCTCAGACAAGGCCGACGATGATGATGGCGATGATGATCAGGGGGAGTATGTACGACAGATAGAACTTCAGAGCCCTGCTTGTCTTCGAATACTTCACTCCCTCTCCGATATTCGCTTCATCGGTGAATCTGTCGTAGCCCCAGCCGGACTTCCAGGTACAGAAGAGACACATGACAAGGCTTCCGATCGGAAGAAGGAGGTTGCTCACCAGGAAGTCCTCACTGTCGAGAAGTCCCTTACCCCAGAGATTCGTCATCGCTGCAGCGACAGAAGAGAAGAGGTTGTACTCGAATGCAACGGGAAGAGAGAGAACCGTCAGACCGACGGCATTCACGATAATACTCTTCTTTCTCGACCAGCCGAATGTGTCCATGAAGGATGCAATGATGTTCTCCATGACGGCAAGAACGGTGCTGAGAGCGGCAAAGGACATGAAGACGAAGAAGAGCGTTCCCCAGATTCTTCCGCCCTTCATGTTCACGAATACCTGCGGGAGCGTCATGAAGATGAGAGAGGGACCGTTACCCGGCTCGATGCCGTAGCTGAAGCATGCGGGGAATATGATGAGGCCCGAGCAGAATGCGACGAACGTATCGAGTACGCAGATGCGGGCGCCTTCACTCAGCAGCGTATGGTTCTTGCTCATGTAGGTTCCGAAGATCTCCATTGCGCAGATTCCGAGAGAAAGTGTGAAGAACGCCTGGTTCATTGCGGCGACGATGATGTTTCCCAGGCCGTGTTCCCTTATCGCATCCAGCGACGGAACAAGGTAGAAGTAGAGACCTTCCCCCGCCCCCGGGAGCGTGAAGGAGTGGATTACGAGGATGACGATGAGGGCAAGAAGACCCAGCATCATGAATTTCGACACCTTCTCGACTCCGTTCTGAAGTCCCCTGGCACAGACGATGATTCCGACAGCAACAGCAATGAGCATGAAGACAAGGCTCTGGGGAGTCGAGGAGAGCATATCGGAGAAGGTCCGGGATACATCGGTGCCCTGTGTGAACTGCCCCGTGATGAACTTCCAGCCGTAGTTGAGCATCCAGCCTGTAACGGAATGATAGTACATCAGAAGAAGATAGCAGCCCGCAATCGAGAAATAACCTTCCAGGTGCCACTTCTGGCCCTTCTTCTCGAGAGCCCTGAAGCCGTTGACGGTACTCTGTCTGCTTGCTCTTCCGATTCCGATTTCCATCGTGAGAACGGGAATGCCCATAATCACGAGGAAGACAAGGTAGATGAGTACGAAGATACCGCCTCCGTACTGGCCCACAAGCCACGGGAACTTCCATACGTTTCCGATTCCGATTGCACATCCCGCACTTACGAGCAGGAAGCCGAGTCTGCTCTTGAAACTCTCTCTGTCATCCATTTCAGTTATTATCCTCGCTGACTGACCAGTATTGTAATAGAATTGCCGCCGCCGATGCTACATTGATTGAGCCTTTGACGCCGTATTGTCTTATCGAAACACGCCCGAGAGACCTCTCTGCTCTCTTAAGGGCTTCCGGGGACACTCCCGTCTCCTCGCTTCCGATTATGCATATGCCCTTCTCCGGAAAGCGGAACTGCGTTATGTCCTCGCCTCCGGTCTCGAGTGCGAACACGCTCATGTCCTCGATGTCCTCGATCTCCCTGAAGTCCCACCTGACGCCGTCGACAGTGCCGCGGCTCGTACGCATTGCCCTCTCGTGCAGTGGAGAAGCAGTCCCCGGGGAGAGATAGATTCCCTCCACCCCGAAGGCCTCGGCCGAGCGGAAGACAGAACCGACGTTGTAGGGGCTTCTGAGGTGATCAAGATAGAGATAGTGGCTGAAGAGAGTCCTTTTCTCCCAGGCGACGGCACCTTCTTCATTTCTTATATCCCAGTCGGCCGTGCTTTCGCCGAGAATGGTGAGCGTCCTGTAGTAGATATCCTCCATATCCTCCCTGCCGCCGCGGGAATAGAAGTATGAGATATCCTCCCTGTCCTTCTCTGATAGAAGCTCCTGGGAAAGAAGCTCCCCCAGTGCCGCCTCAAGATAATCACGACCGTAGTTCTCGTCCGAAGCAAGGTGGAAGATCTCCCCGAGCTTACGCACCCTGACGCGGGGTTTAAGCGTTCTGATCTTCTTTATCGTTATCATCATCTTCTCCCATGACGCAGAGAATCACGAATTCACCCTTGATGCTCTGGCGCGATGAATAGGAGGCATGAATCTCCTCCGGAGTACCGACACTTATCTCCTCATGAGCCTTCGTGAGCTCGCGTCCCACCACGAGGCGCCCGATCTGAGGAAATCCCTTCAGCTCCTCCATGGTCCTGAGCACCCTGAAGGGAGACTCGTAGATGATGAATGTATCCCCGCGGGATACAAGCGTCTCCAGTCTCTTCATACGCCTTCCCTTCTTGGGAGAGAGGAAGCCCTCGAAGGTGAAGGCCTTTCCGATTCTCCCCGCTGCGGAAATGAGTGACACGAACGCACTCGGGCCGGGAAGGGGAACGATTGTATGGTCGCTCTCGCTGCGTACTCTCTCACTCAGTCTCGAGCCCGGATCGCTTATTCCGGGAGTTCCGGCATCCGAGCAGTAGGCGACGTTTTTCCCCTCGTCGAGAAGCGCGATTATCCCCTTCGCCGACTCCTCCTCGTTGTAGCTGTGGCAGGCAATCAGTCTCTTCTGTATTTCATAATGTGAGAGAAGAAGCTGTGTATGCCGTGTGTCCTCACAGGCTATGACGTCTACCTCCCTCAGGATTCTGAGGGCTCTGAGTGTGATGTCTTCAAGGTTTCCGATGGGTGTCGCCACCATGTAAAGTGTGCTCATAAGACCGAGTCTATTCCTTTTTCTCCTCTTGTTTAAGCCGTGATGCGTATTTACGGTACATTCCGCGGAAGGAATCGTAGCTTACCCCGAGAAGCTCCGCAGCCTTCTTCTGGCTTCCCCCTCCCTCCTCGAGCGCTCTCCGGAGGAATGACATGTCAAGGTCCTCGCGCGCCCTTTCGAGGTCTGAAAGCCCGTAGGAGGAGAAGATATCCTCTTCTTCTTCATCCCTATCTTCTTCATAGGGATTCTCGAAAGGATTGAAGACAATCGATGTTATCTCCTTCTCCTCTGTACTGTAGACAGCCCTCTCTATCGTATTCTTGAGCTCTCTTATGTTCCCCGGCCATCTGTAGGCCGTGAGCTTCTTCTTCACCTCATCCGAGAATACCGGGTAGTAGTCCCTCCCGCACTCGGATGCCATCTTCAGGGCAAAGTAGGATGCAAGAAGCATTATGTCGCCTCCACGCCTTCTCAGGGGCGGAACGAAGATCACGTCGAAGGAGAGTCTGTCGAGAAGATCCTCCTTGAATCTTCCCTCCCGGCTCATCGCCCTGAGGTCCGCGTTCGTCGCACCGATTATCCTCACGTTCGTGCTTCGCGTCTCACTCGACCCGATTCTCTCATACGTTCCGTATTCAACGACACGCAGTATCTTCTCCTGCACTGGAAGAGGAAGAAGACCGATTTCATCGAGAAAGAGCGTACCCCCGTCAGCTTCCTCGAATCTTCCCTTCCTTGTCGTATAGGCTCCCGTGAAGGCACCCTTCTCGTAGCCGAAGAGCTCGCTCTCGATGAGGCTCTGCGGGAGGGTTGCACAGTTGACCGTCACAAGTCTGCCCTCCCAGCGGGAGGACATGTAGTGCAGTCTCCTTGCAGCCTTCTCCTTACCCGTTCCCCTTTCTCCTATGAAGAGCACGGGCCTGTCGACCTTCGCTGCCAGTGCTATGCGGCCCAGCATCTCAAGATACGCTTCGCTCTCCCCTATTGTCTCACTTTCTATCGAATCCATAGGTATATAATACCCTGTATGGTTAAAATTACCAATATATTAATTCATCAAAGAAGAAACAAATACACAGATAAATGAAGCATTTGCTTTCCGCAGAAGTAATTAAATAAAACTGGCACGGCTTTTACATTTGATGAAGTACAGGAGAAAAAAAGAAATGAGTATTTTCACAAGATTCAAGGACATCGTAAATTCGAATATCAACTCGATACTGGACAAGGCGGAGGATCCCGAGAAGATGCTGAAGCTTATGATCAGCGAGATGGAGGACACAGTCATCGATCTCAAGACAAGCACCGCGGGAAGAATGGCCGAAGCCATCAGAATCGAGAAGAAGGCAGAGGAAGCCGAGGAGACAGTCGCGAGATGGCAGAAGAGAGCCGAACTCGCCGTCGAGAAGGGCAAGGATGACCTTGCAAGGGAAGCCCTCATGGAAAAGAGGGCCGCAGGAGAGGAAGCGGAGAGAATAAGGAACTCCCTCATCGCCCTCAGGAACTCCATTGAAGAAGGTAAGAAGGAAATCGCAACGCTTGAAGAGAAGATCAGAAGCTCTAAATCGAGGCTCCAGACACTCCAGATGGAGGGGGCAAGAGCAAGGGAAAAGGAGAAGGAGAACGTCAATCTCAATGCCAGATTCGAGGACCTCGAGAACAGAATCAACAGAATGAACGCCTACACGGAACTCTCGAAGAAGAATGAAGAGGAGACAAGCGAGGAGAAGTTCAGTAAGATGGAGAAGGACGAGGAAATCGAGAATGAACTCGCAAGAATAAGAAAGGATAAGGGAATAAGCTGATGACTGCCGTCTGGATACTCATCGTGATCTTCTCATTCGTCATCGCCGTCACATACATCGGCGAGAAGGAGAAGACGAAAAGAACGAAACTCAAGATTGAAGCGATGCTGAGAGAGCAGGAGATGAATGGCGGCTGGGAAAGGGGCACCTACTCCGACTTCACGGACGATGGCTCTGCTCAATCCTCAGACAGCAGGGAAAAGGAAAAACGGATGAGCCGCCCGGAACTCGAAAAGGGAATGAAGGATCTCGACGAGAGGCTCAGGAATCTCGATACGATAATAAGAAACAGAAAGGAAAAAAAGTAATATGTCAGTCAGAACTTCAAGGTGGACACGTTCTCCCCGGGGCGTCATATTCGGCGTCGTCACGGGACTCGCGGAATGGCGGGGACTTCCGGTGGACATGACCCGGCTTGTCGTCATTCTCATCACGGTCTTCACCGCAGTCTTCCCCGCATGTCTGATCTATCTGCTTCTGGCAGTGATTCTTCCCGAGCAGACGGAAAGGGACATACTCTCATCCGACGAATGGAGAAGAGACGGCTACAACGACACCGTCTTCACTTCGTACTCGAAGTCGAAGAGGAAAGCGAAGTCGTACGGCAGCAAAGGAGCGGAAGACGCCTCGTTCAGGGATAAAAGCGACGAGGATCTGGAAAGAGAATACGAGGAGCTCAAAAAGAAGGTCGAGACCATGGAAAACGACGTCTTCGACAAGGAGAAGGACTGGGACAACCGCTTCAACAAAGACTGAAAAGACGCTGTACACAGGGCGGATTTCCGACAAGGAGTCCGCTTTTACGGAATACCCCCCTCGGCGAGAGGGGGATATTATTATGGTATTAATATATTGTATATAACATTGAAGTACTTTAATAATCAGAATATAGCTGAAAAAAGTTCAAATATATACAGCATGAAGAATTATTTCTCCATTAAGCACAATCCGTGAAAATCATGTCATAATGCAAAAATCGTATTCTCCCTCCGCTTGTCCGTCCCCTTTCCCTCCCTTATTTTGAGGACGGAAAGGAGGAAGTGGATGGTAAGAGTAAGTATCCAGACAAGAATCGAGAGAGCCGTCATGAGAAGAAGCGAAGGCGATGTATTCTCCATCCTTGATTTTCTCTCATACGGCAGCTATGAAGCCGTAAAGAAGACACTCCAGAGACTCGAGTCCGGGGGACTGATCGGGAGATTGATGAACGGCCTCTACTACAGAAAGGGAAGAAGAAACACCTCTCCCGCCCCCGACGACGTTGCCCTTGCGATAGCAGGGAAGTTCAACTGGACGATATCTCCATCGGGAGAAAGGTGCCTCCACGTTCTCGGTCTCGGCGGAATGGAAAGCGGAGACCGCGTCTTCCGTTCGAGCGGTCCCTACCGCAGCTACACTGTCAACGGAGAGAAGATAAGCTTCCGTCATACGACTCAGCGTGACATCGTCGGACTCTCCCCCGTGTCCGCCCTCGTCGTCGGAGCCGTCAAGGAAATCGGCCGGGACAACCTCACTCCCCGTGACACTGAGACGATACGGAACTTCATCTCCGCCGAAGACAGGGCGAAGATGATAAGCGAATGCTACCGCTGCACGAGCTGGGTCTACGATGCTGTATTGAGAATCTGCCTCTGAGTCTGCAATCGGTCTCAGAAAAAAAACAGCCAAGGGCTTCAGAGTTAGATTTTTTAGGAGGGGGAATTGAGAATCTCTAACAAGAAGTGACCCTTTGGCTGAAAATCACAAAAACAATAATGAAGAGCTGAACACAGAAAAGGATGGTTTACGAAAAGAATACAGCACTCATGCTGCCTTCATCTTTCCTCCTTTTTCAAAGAGTCCTCTGCTCTCTGTGTGTAGTCTATAGGTTTTACGACGGATTGTATACAGACTTAATATGTTTTTTTGGTGAGATTTTACATTTTGGCATAGCCACCAACGGTAGCCGGACGGAACATATCCGTCATTTCCGTGCCTTAAAAAAGGCAGAGGAGGATATGTTTCTAAAACCTGAGCGACTTTTCGCGTCTTGTGACAGGTGTATTTTCCATGTGTCGTTTTTTGCTTAACCGATTTAGCTCCACACCCCTTCCGCCCGCCGCGGAGGAGATATCACATACATCTCTCCGCTTCTAGCAAAAATCCGGAGTGAGTGGTAACATTACATAACTCCAAAGGAGAAGAATATGGAAGAAGCTTTTATGCAGAGGACAGTCACCTGCGGGCAGCTCAGAGCTGCTGACGAAGGAAAGACGGTCATCCTCAACGGCTGGGTTCACAGAGACCGCAACCACGGTGCTCTTCACTTCATCAATCTCCGCGACAGATACGGTCTGACGCAGGTTGTCGTTGATGATGATGCATCACCGTCACTCCAGAAGACGGCATCGGAACTCAAGCTTGAATACTGTATAGCTGTAAAGGGCGTTGTAAGAAAGAGACCGGCAGAGATGATCAATTCCGACATGCTCACGGGTGAAATCGAAGTCAAGGCCGAGGACATCCAGGTACTGAGCCAGTGCGCAGTCCTGCCCTTCATGATCGAAGACGAGAACAATGCCCGCGAAGACCTCAGACTCAAATACAGATTCCTCGATCTCAGGACAAAGGGAATGCAGGACAGAATCAGACTGCGCCATGAGATCGTCAAGGCAGTCAGAGAGTACTTCTACAAGACCGACTTCTACGAAATCGAGACGCCGACGCTCATCCGCTCGACCCCCGAAGGAGCCAGGGACTTCCTCGTTCCCTCGAGAATCTACCCCGGCAAGTTCTTCGCTCTCCCGCAGTCACCGCAGCTGTACAAGCAGATCCTCATGGTCTCCGGCTTCGACAAGTACTTCCAGATAGCACGCTGCTACCGTGACGAGGACCCTAGAGGAGACAGACAGCTCGAGTTCACACAGCTGGACGTCGAGATGAGCTATGTAAAGCGCGACGACATCCTCGCCCTCATGGAGGACCTCTGGGGAGAAGTCTTCAGGAAGGTAATGCATACCGAGCTTCCGGCTCACTTCAGAAGAATCACATACCATGATGCAATGAACACCTACGGCTGCGACAAGCCGGACCTCAGATTCGGTGTTGAAATCAGGGATGCGTCTTCGTGGGCGAAGAATTCGACGTTCTCCCTCTTTACAGATACACTTGCCAATGGCGGCTTCATCAAGTATGTCGTAGGCCCGAAGACAGAGGGACACGACTATACACGCAAGTACATCACCGAGCTCGAGGATGCCGCAAAGATCTACGGCGCAAAGGGCCTCTGCTGGATGAAGGCGGAGAACGGCACACTCCAGGGCGGAGTATCGAAATACTTCGCAGGCCGGGAGAAGGCAGTTCTCGAAGCAACAGGCGCTCACGACGGCGACATCATCCTCATGGTCGCATCGGACAACTGGAAGAAGTGCTGCAACTCCATGGGAGCAGTCAGAAGCAAGCTCGGGGCGAACCTCGGCCTCATCGGCCCGGGATTCGAATTCTGCTGGATCATCGACTTCCCGCTCTTCGAGTACAACGAGGACGAAGGCCACTGGGAGGCTGCACACCACATGTTCAGCATGCCGCAGGTGGAGTATCTCGATACTCTCGAAAGCGATCCGGGTTCAGTCAAGGGCGACCTCTACGACCTCGTTCTTAACGGCTACGAAGTCGCATCGGGCTCGATAAGAATCCACGACATCGAACTGCAGAAGAGAATCTTCCGTATCTGCAACATTCCCGACGACGTTGCACAGTACAAGTTCGGATTCCTGCTTGACGCCTTCAAGTTCTCACCACCGCCGCACGGAGGAATCGCACCCGGCATCGACAGAATCTGCATGATCTGCGCCGGCCAGTCGTCCATCAAGGAAGTCATCGCCTTCCCGAAGAACACGGCTGCACTTTCCCCGATGGACAACTCACCCAACTGGGTTGACCAGAGCCAGCTCGACGAGCTCGGCCTCATCATCGACGAGAAGAAGAAGTCAACTAAGTAAGCTTACGGCCCCCGGAAAACCGGGGGTCGATTCATCAGCCTTTAACAAGCCAGTAGCCGTTCTTGTTCGAACCAACCCTTTCGATGATTCCAGCTTTCCTGAGGGTAGCAATGCTGGTGTCTACTGTAGTCTTACCTACACCGACTAACTTCATTAACTGCGATTTCGTTACATTTGAATTATTTCTGATTTCGTTAAGGATTCTTTCCTGTGTCTTTGTCAGTCCCTCCGGATTAGTGAAAACAGCTGGAATGTTTTTGTTGGAAGAGGAGGATGATGAGGAAAACGCAGGGAAGGGAACACTGTATGGAATCGTAACAGTAATCGAATCAGAGCCGAAGTTAAAGATGCTTCTTCCATATTTACTGATTATGTACGGCACTCCCCGTCCTGTTTTCTCACTTATATGCAGCTGAATTCCTATTTCCGCAAGTTTCTCATTGACGGGTTTTGACTTGCCGCTGAAGAAATCATCAACTGTCCACTCCTCAGGCAGTCCTCCTTCAGAGACAATCTCAATCCTGTCGCTGTAGACCGTAAACATGATATTGGCCCCTTCAACCCATCTGTTATGTATGAAGGCATTGATGACGGCTTCACGATAAGCCTGTATATCGAACAGGGGCACTTCCTCCCTTTCTACTATTCTCTTTTCCTCGTTAACCGTAATGGGAATGAACAACACCTCTCCATAGTTCAACACCTCATCAAGAGAATACAAAAGACACTTGTACCCGCATTCCTTTACAGAGAAGAGCTTATCCGCCTTTGTCTTACCGGAGAAGATTGCAACGCGGATCGGTATGTGAGAATCATCAGACAGAAGCTGAGCGAGGATATTGTATCTGCCGTCCTCCGTACATAGCGACAGATTCTCCTTGAAAGTATCCGGATTGAGATTTATGCCTTTTGATGCATAGTAGACAAAAAGCTTATTGAATGTAAGCTTCTGGTACTGGGAAGGTTTGTTGATGATGGACGGCATCCCGTTTGTAAGTACGCTGAAGAGAGAAGCCTCCTTCTCGGGATAGTTTCTGAGATTTGCCTTACTCGATCCTATGCGGATGTATCTGTTTCCGCAGAAGGCAACAGGAGCTGATTTTGCTGCGGGAATCGTAAGGACAACAACCCTTTTTCCTCTGATGGTAATCTCGTCAAAGACAAAATTGTTTTCCGGGGAGCAGTTTCTTGCAAGGTAGTTCTTTACAGGTTCTCCTTTGATTTCCTTGTCGAAATTCAGATTGGTCCCGACTATTTCATGAGTCTTATCGTTTATGCCCCAGACAAGATATGCATATTTAAGCCCGACCATGGCAGCAGCATTTGCCAGAGCAGATATGTATCTTCCGAGTTCATCCAGTTCAAACCAGTTCTCCTTGAATTCAAACCATTCTCTCTCATTATCGTATTTGAGTAGTTTCTCAACTACAGCCTGTAAATCTGCCATCTTTCTTCCTTATATTTCAATCGTATCATATAGCTAGTAAAAAGCAAGTCCAACGGGTAATAAACCGGGTAATAAAACGAACTGCAAATGAGGTTATAAACCGGGTAATAAATCAAATTGATAAAATCATAATTTTTTACTTATGATATAACTAATTAGTATAAGAAGATTTCACACTTATAAGGTAATAAACCGGGTAATAAACCGGGTAATAAACCGGGTAATAAACCGGGTAATAAACCGGGTAATCTTGTTGAACTCGGACGTAAATACGGACTGGACGAAGCTGTACTTACACGGAAAGCTGCAGACATAAAGACAACTGTAGGAAACGAACTCTCAAAGTACCTCCCCTGATATCCATCATCGGGAAGCTCTGCAAGGTCCCCGGTACAAGGCTTCCGAGGTGCAGGCAGGCTTTCGATGACAACTGCCGCCAGCGCCACGATGATTCACTTTCCCGGGCAGCGGCTGCCATTCCGTTTTCAGAAAGAAGACCGACGGCTCTTTCCTTTCTTTCCATCCTGGGCAATAATGATAGCGGTTGAGAGAAAGAAGGTTTTATGGCACGCACCATCGAGAAGATCGAGTGTTTTTCAGCATTCAGGAATTCCATGCTAGATTATTTCGACTCCTTCAGAGAGGAGGACGGAAAACGCCGCAAGAGTACAATCTCACACCGCATCGCACTGTCGATTGCGAAGAGCTTTCCTTCCTGTACCGTCGATATCGACTACGACGGAGTCGACATACTCGTGAAGGATCCGGAGAGGAAGGACGTACTTGCCATCTTCTGGTCAAACGCCTATCTCACGCAGAACGAGAAGGAAAAGGCTCAGAGCTACCACCTCTCGCATAAGCCGATGCTCACCCTTGCCTTCTCTCTTCTCGAGGACAGGGACTACATCCTCATATACCGCTTCGAGGACAACTATCTCGAGTATCTTCACATAAACAAGAACGACTTCTCCGAAATGCTTTTAAAGAAGTGCATGATAAGAGAGGAAAAGAAGAGGGAGGAGAAGGAGCAGCTTTCGCTCTTCTCGGGGAAAACGAGGAAAAGGAAGAAGGACGCCGCTACTTCGTGACGGGGTCGATCACACGGCCCTCCCCGATGAGCTTGAAGACCGCTCTTCTGTGGGCATCCTCGCAGCCCCTCCATGGCTTCTCTGCATTCTCGCTCTTGTATTTCTGAGTCATCCACCAGTCATCCTTTCTCACTCTCTCAAGGTTTTTCTCAAGGAGAGAAAAGAGTTCCTTCTGAAATGTGGTGCAGCTTTCACCTTTAAGTGCATCGCCTGCCGTTTCAGATACTATGAATGTGTGATGGAGGCAGAGTCCCTTCGAGGAGAGGAATGCCTTTCTGAAATCTTCGTCGGCAGCAAACAGGGACGAGAGCGTGAACGAGTAGCGGTAGAGACGGTCGTTCATCGCCGAGCAGATGAGACATCCCTTCTCCCTTCTCTCCGCTTCCGCCCTGAGCTTTTCAACAGCCTTCTGTGCCTGCCGGGGGTTCTTCGCCTTTGCTATATCCTCAAAGCCTCTTTTAAAGCAGTTTTCATTCTCGCCGTAGTAGGTGTCCATCACGAGCGCAAGGCTCTGCGCGTTTCCGCGCTCTGTAAGGAGAGCCGAATGGTGAGGGCAGAAGCCGCAGGTATTGGTCTTCACCCTCACTTCCGGTGTCATTATGGCGGAGGAGAGATAGTACGATACACCATCCTCCTCTGCCTTCTTCATCAGAGTACAGAGCGGGCACTCCGTGTTTTCCCTGAGGGCATCCCACACGGGGATTGTCTCGAGAACAACCTTCACTTGAGAAGAGCCTCCGCCGTAAGGGCGACATTCTCTCCGGTGAAGCCGAATGCGTCCTTGAGGTAGGCGAGATTTCCCACTTCTCCGAATCTCTCGCCGACGTTCAGGAACGACATCTTCACCGGGCACGTCTGAGCAAGGTGGGCGGCAATCATCTCCCCCACTCCTCCCGCGTATCTTCCGTTCTCGCAGACGAGGACTCTGCCGCAGCGTGAAGCAACCTTCTCCACGAGTGCGGTGTCGAGCGGACGGATTGTATGGAGATCGACGACAGTTGCCTTTATTCCCTTCTTCTCCAGGATATCGGCAGCTTCAAGTGCCGCATCGACCATCACGATACCTGTTGCAATGATGGCGACGTCCGAGCCTGACTTGAGTTCGATTCCCTTCCCCAGCTCGATTTTATCTTCTGTCGTGTAGCGGAAGTTGATTCCCTTCCTGGGTGTCCTGATATATACGTTCCTTCCAGTCTCGTAAGCCTGCCATGTAAGACTGTAGAGAGACTGTGCGTCGCTGGGCTCGACGATGACGAAGCCGGGAATCTGTCTCATGAGGGCAATGTCCTCGAAGGGCATGTGCGTGCCGCCGTTGTACTGTGCCGTGATGCCCGGGTCGGAACCTATGCAGATTGCTCTCTGATGAGTGTAGCCGAGAGAGATGAAGAGCTGGTCGTAGTCACGGCGTGACATGAAGCAGCCGAAGGAGTGGATGACGGGAACAAGGCCCACCGAGGAGAGACCAGCCGCAATGCCGACCATGTTCGCTTCTGCGATTCCGGCATTGAAGAACCTTTCGGGAAACTCCTTCTGGAATGTGGTTGAACCTATGCAGGAGGAGAGGTCGGAGTCGACAAAGCAGACGCGTCTGTCTTCCCGTGCTATGTCGCATACGGCGCCGATTACGGCTTCCTTGTAGTGATTGAAATCATGTGCATCTCTTGTCTTCATCTTACTTACCTCTTCTTTCCTCGAGGACTCTGACTGCCTCGTCAGCCTGTTCGGGCTTCACGCTCATCGAGTGGTTGGCCTTCACGCCTTCACCGAATACGTAGCCGCGGCTCTTCTGTGTGACGGCTATTATCATATGAGGCTTACCGGGAGTCTTCTTCGCTCTCTCCACGGCCTCGTCGAGTGCCTCGATGTCATGCCCGTCGACGAGCGTCGTATCCCAGCCGAAGCTTTCCCAGCGCTGCTTCACGCTTTCCGCTTCCTCGGGAATGATGTCCTTCGTGTAGCCGTCGAGCTGCTGGCCGTTGAGATCCTCGAATGCGATGACTCTGTCGAGCCTCTGTGCGCCCGCGAACTCCGCAGCCTCCCAGATCTGACCTTCCTGGCTCTCGCCGTCACCGACAATCGTGTATGTCCAGGCATCAATGCCCTTTACCCTCTGCCCGACGGCAATACCCATCGCCGCAGAGAAGCCCTGTCCCAGGGACCCTGCAGTGAAATCTATTCCGGGAGTCTTGAGCATGTCGCAGTGAGACGGAAGGCTCGTTCCGCCCCGGTTGAGTGTGGAGAGCATATCCTTCGAAAAAAAGCCCTTCAGAGCCAGTGTCGCATACACTGCCGGCCCCGCATGCCCCTTCGACACTACGAGTCTGTCCCTGTCTTCCTTCTTCGGATCCGAGGGATCGATGTTCATCTGTCTGAAATAGAGAAGTGCGAGGATATCGCAGATACTCATCGCCCCGCCTATGTGGCCGGAGCCGAATGATGAGATTTCCCTTATCGTAAGGCATCTGATCTCGAATGCCTTTGTCTCAAGTTCTTCAAGGAGTTTCTTATCCATATGTTTTCCTTCAGCGCATCAGCGCTATAGCTTTTTTCTGTTCGACGGTAAGGTCCTCAGTTCTTACCGTATGAGAGAGGAACGTCAGTTTTGCCGCCTGCTCGAGGCACTCGAGTCTGTCGAATGCGCTGACGACGCTCTTTCCGACAGCCAGCGCCCCGTGCTTCTCGAGGAGCACCGCATTGAAGCCCGAAGAGATCTCCGCACTCACCTTCTCTGCCAGTTCCACTGTCCCCATCCTTGCGTACTCCACCTTCTTCACTTCGTCCAGAAGGTACCAGCTCTCCGCAATGATGGAGGTGTCTATTCTCTCCTCAGAGGAAGAGAAGAGGCAGCAGAAGACGGGATGGCAGTGGCATACTGCTCCCACGTCGCTTCTCCCGAGATAGATCAGTCTGTGCATCTCCGTTTCGATGCTGAGCTTCTTATCCGGAGTGAGGTTACGGCCCGTCTCTATCTCCACGACTGCAATGTCCTCCTGTGAGAGACTGCTCTTGTCCGTCCCCGAGGGGGTTATGACCATCAGATCACCCGTACGGGCACTGATGTTGCCGCCCGTTGTCGTCGTGAGGCCCTTCTCGTAGGCACGGCGCATGAACGCGGCCACGCTCCTCTTTGCTTCTTCCATATCCATACGGAGGATTCTAGCATAAATGACAGAGGTGGTGTCAGCCATTTGGTCAAAATATGTCGGGTATGATTACATCTCCGCAGAGAGTAGCACGGGGACACGGATTAATGCTCCCGCCGGGGCTTTCCGCTTCTTGTTACTGTCCCTCACTTTTCCTATAATGCATACGTCTGGAGATATAACTAATATGAGAATGTCAAGAATGTTTGCCAAGACCCTCAGGGAAGCACCGAGCGGTGCTGACACCAGGGGCTATGAACTGCTTCTCAGAGCCGGCTTCATACGACAGCTCGGCGCTGGTATTTTTACTCTTCTTCCCTTCGGAATGAGATCGACCAGGAAGATCGAGGAGATCATCAGGGAGGAAATGGACGCAATCGGAGGTCAGGAGATACTCATGAGCGTCGTCAACCCGGCAGACATCTGGAAGGAGACGGGCCGCTACTACTCCATCGACAAGGAGATGGGCCGCTTCCAGGACAGGAACGGCAGGGACATGGTCCTTGCAATGACGAACGAGGAGACGGTCACGGACTGCGCAAAGGGCGAAATCGACTCGTATAAGCGCCTCCCGGTGATGGTCTACCAGATTCAGACGAAGTGGAGAGACGATCCGAGACCCAGAGCCGGACTCATCAGAGTCAGGGAATTCACGATGAAGGATGCATATTCCTTCCACTCGAGCCAGGAATCACTCGATGAGGCATACGCCGACGAGTACCGTGCATACTTCCGTATCTACTCGCGCTGCGGACTGCCGGCAATCGCAGTCGGTGCCGACACGGGCATGATGGGCGGAAAGATCAGCCACGAATACATGTATCTCTCACCTATCGGAGAGGATACGATAATCACGTGTCCGGAGTGCGGCTACACGGCGAACAGACAGGTCGCCACATTCAGAAAGGAATACTTCACCGGAGACCTCAAGCCGATGGAGAAGGTCGCAACACCGGAAGCGAAGACAATCGACGAACTTGCGTCCTTCCTGGATATAGACCCGAAAATGACGGCAAAGGCCGTCTTCATGGTCGGCTCCTTCATCGACGACAGGACGGGAGAGGAAAAGGACAGGCTCATCACTGCAATCATCCGCGGAGACCTCGATGTCGAGGAGAGCAAGCTCAGCAATGCGGTAAAGGCGAACTCCCTCAGACCCGCTCACGAGGAGGAGATCACTCAGTACGGCATGGTTCCGGGCTTTGCATCCCCCATCGGTGCCAGGAAGGGCTTCATCCTCGTAGTGGACGACTCTGTGGCTTCCTCGAACAACCTCGTCGCAGGAGCAAACGAAGAAGGATACCACTACATCAACACGAACTACGGCCGTGACTGGGACGGCGCAGTCGTTGCCGACATCGCCTCCGCCCGCCAGGACTTCCCGTGCCCGGAGTGCGGTGCTCCGCTCAACTCCAGCAAGGGAATCGAGATCGGAAACATCTTCCAGCTCGGCACAAGATACTCCCAGGCTCTGGGATGCATGTACCAGGACGAGAACGGAACACAGAAGCCGGTGCTCATGGGCTGCTACGGAATAGGAGTCGGAAGACTGCTGGCATGCCTCTGCGAAGAGTACAACGACGAGAAGGGACTCTGTCTCCCGATTACGGTCGCTCCCTACCAGGTGCACTTCGTATCTCTCGTGAAGGACACTGCAGTTGCAGAGGAAATCTACTCCTCCCTCGAGAAGGCGGGTATCGAAGTACTCTATGACGACAGGAAGGAGACTGCAGGCGTCAAGTTCGCAGATGCAGACCTCATCGGCATTCCCATCCGCATCACACTCGGCAACCGCTCCTACAAGGAGGGAAAGGTCGAAGTCAAGTACAGAAGGTCGGGCGAGGAGACAACGTATCTCATAGCCGACCTCGCGGACGAGATAAAGAAGGAAATAGAGAAGGAGACGGAGAGAATCAACGCCTCTGTCGTCAACAGGGAATGGAAGAGAGACTGAGGTCTTCTCTTCCGTCTCGGAGAGGGGCAACCCTCTCTTTTTTAGTGATATGAAAAGAAAGAAACTGACATCATCGGAGTGGCTCCTGGCCCTCGCCGTAACCTACACCGTCATTTCGGTGACGATGAACATCTTCTGCATGAAGGCCCTCTCCTTCGGAACGGGAATCATCATCTGTGACGGAGGCCTTCTAATAAGCTGGGGAATATTCCTCATAAGCAACGTCATCGAGGAGGTATGGGGAGAAGACAAGAGCCTGAAGGTCATCAACATCGCCTCCGTCGTCTCCCTCTCCGCAATGGTCGTGGGGCGCCTCATAGTCTTCATTCCGACGCTGCCGGAATACACAGCCCAGGCAGAGGCCTACGCCATGATCTTCTCCAACGGTCCGCGAACGATAATCTCCTCTGTAACCGCATTCTGGCTGGGAAACGTGATCAATGTCGGGATAATCGACAGAATGAAGAAGAATGCCGAGAAGAGGAAGAACGACAACAGAGTAAGGTTCTTCTTCCGCTCGTCGTTCTCCACTCTCGTGGGACAGCTCATCGACAACGCCGTCTTCATGACACTCGCCTTCGCCCCCGTGGGCCTCTCGCTCTACGAGATGCAGTGGAAGGACATACTCTCGTCCGTTCTCTCGGGAACCGTGATCGAACTCGTGGTAGAGTCCTGTCTCGTCCCGTTCATCACGATTCCACTCACGCTTCACATACAGAAGATAAGGAAGACGGAGGAAGAGAAATGAGGGTACTCGTAACGGGCTCGGGAAGAGGAATCGGAAAGGCTGCGGCAGAGCTCTTTCTCGAAAGAGGACACGAAGTATACGGAATAGACATAAGGGAGAGCGCGATAGAAGACGACAGCTACCACCACTTCCTCTCCGATGTGACAAAACCGGAAACCCTTCCGGAACTGGAGAACATCGAGATACTCGTGAACGCCGCCGGAGTACAGGACAGCAGCGACGACATCCTCGTCAATCTCAGAGGAACGATGAATACAACGGAGAAGTACGGCGTCAGGGAGGGGATAAGGGCCGTGGTCAACATCGCCTCGGCCTCGGCCCACACCGGTGCGGAATTCCCAGCCTACTCCGCCTCCAAGGGCGGAGTGATAACCTACACCCGGAACACCGCCATCCGCATCGCGCGCTGGGGAGCCGTATGCAATTCCATATCTCCCGGAGGAGTTATGACCGAGTCCAATGCTCCGGTTATTGAAGACGCAGAACTCTGGGAGGAAATCATGAATCTCACCCCCCTTAAGAAGTGGGCGACAAAAGAGGAGATAGCCGAGTGGATATACTTTCTTTCCGTCACGAACAGATCCATGAGCGGAGAGGACGTTCTAATCGACAACGGCGAAAGTCACCTCTCCTCGCACTTCGTCTGGCCCGGGGTATAAAAAATGAGGGAGGTAAATCCTCCCCCGGGTGTTAAGCGGAAAGACTCAGTTCGCGCCCATGGACTTCAGAAGATTGACGATGTACGTCTTCTTCACAGCCTTGGCATACTCGAGAACCGAGTGTCCCTGATAATCCGTTGCGTTGATGTCGGCGCCGCTCTTGATGAGCTGGGTCGTGATCTTCGTCTCGTCGTTTGTGTTCACGGCGAGGATGAGTGCTGTCTCACCGAGGTAGTTCTTGCACTCGAGATCGGCACCTGCATCGAGAAGAGTCTCGATGACCTTCGGATTCTTCGAGCAGTTTGCAGCGAGATGGAGGGAGTTCGACTTGTACTTAGGCTCGCATTCCCTGATGTCACCACCCTCTGCAATGATTTCCTTCAGAACCGCAACCGAGTGATTGTACTGGGATGCAAGCATGACGGGTGTGAGTCCCCATTCATTGTGACAGTTGATATCGGCCCCCTTGTCCAGGAGTTCCCTGATGTCTCTTGCCTTCGTAGCAGACACTGCAGCCTGAAGCAGCTTCTTGTTTACAGATTCGTTTGTCTTTGACATTTTAAAGCCTTCCCCAAATATGTTCTTGTATGTAAATAATGAGGGACAATACTTTTTTTGTAAAGAGAAAAATAAGAAAAACTACCGGATTTCTTTTGACTAATTGCTACTTCTCAAAGAAGATACAGACAGAATATTAAGAAAACCGGCGTTTGAACCGGTAAACCTTCACTTGTTAATCAGCTTTTTACGGTTATAATGGATACATGCTTGACAAGGACATTATAAGAAAAGTACCGAAAGTGGAACTGCACGAACACCTCGACGGAGGACTCAGACCCCGGACCATCATCGAACTCTCGAAGGAGAGGGACCTTCCCCTTCCGTCAGAAGACCCGGAGGAACTCAGGGAGTGGTTCCGTCAGGGCTGCGTCAAGAAGTCCCTCTCGCTCTACCTCGAGACCTTCAGGTACACGACGGCAGTCATGCAGGACAGGGAAGCCCTCTTCAGAGTCGCCAGGGAGGAGATACTCGACCTTGCGAAGGAAAACGTCGTCTACGCCGAAATCCGCTTCGCCCCGAACCTCCACACAGGGAAAGGGCTCAATCTCGAGGAGATTGTCACGACGGTCATAAAGGGACTGGATGCGGGAAAGAAGGAGACGGGAACCGAGTACGGTCTCATACTCTGCGCAATGCGCAACGAAAGTCCCGTCACGAGCCTTGAGATAGCAGAGCTTGCAGTGGCCTTCTCCGACCGCGGCGTCGTCGGCTTCGACCTTGCGGGAGACGAATGCGGACACCCCGCGAAGAAGCACCTCGAAGCCTTCAACTACATCAAAAGCAAGAACTTCAACATCACGATACACGCCGGAGAGGCATTCGGACTCGAGTCCATCTGGCAGGCCATCCAGATCTGCCACGCGGACAGAATCGGACACGGCACGAGACTTGTCGAGGACATGACGATAGAAAACGGGGAAATCATCAAGATGGGAAGCCTTGCCAACTACGTCGAGGACAAGAGAATCCCCCTCGAGATGTGCCTCACGTCCAACGTCGGCACGGGCGCCGTCGCATCCTACGAAGAACACCCGTTCCCTCTCTTCTTCCGCAACCACTTCCGTGTCTTCCTCTCATCCGACAACCGTCTCATGAGCGACACGAATCTCACACACGAAATGCAGATTGCAGTCGAAAAGTACGGTATGGATATAAGGGACCTCGAGAAGATCACGATCAATGCGATGAAGAGCGCCTTCATCCATCACAACGAAAAGCTCGACATCATATATAACGTGATTAAGAAGCAGTACGCTGACATAAGGTACGAGTACAACATCTGAGAATGAGCCCCGGAAAGGGGCCTTTCATTTCGTCCACTCGGCCTTTACGAGACGGAGCTTCGTCATCATCTCCCTCTTCTTCTCGCTTCTGGCGAAGAAGAAGACCTCGGCAGCCTCCCAGACGGCAAAGCCCCCGATGATGTTCACCGTATCTGCGATGAGCCTGTTCTGGAAGCCCTCGAGAAAATACGACACCGTCAGTACCGCAACCCCGAAGATCAGGAACGAGAGAATCTTCGTCATGATTATCCGGTAGTCCCTGAGGTCCTTCTTAATCGAGAGGGAGAGGTAGTTGATGTAGATTCTCTTCACCCTTCCGAGGTCGCACTCCTCCGGAAGCACGATTCTCAGCTCATCCGTCGAGGACGAGGAGATTTCCGAAAGATAGTCGATGATTTCCGCAGACGGAAGGTCATCGTTGACGGATGAAAAGAGATCGGGAGACGTTACGGTGACGTTGAGCTTCCCTTCCGAGTAGACCAGTACGTCTCTTATCGGCTTCGCCTTTCTTATTTCCCTGACCGCTTCCCTGAACTTCATCTGATTATCCCCCACCTCTTCAGAGGATTCATCCTCAGTCTTATGAGCATGTAAAGAAGCGCTGCCAGAAGACCGTAGAGGTGCACGAGGTGCGCCGTGCCGTCATAGGAGAACTGCGAGAAGAACTCGATGAGAAAATAGACGATGACGAGCACGGGAGCGCGGACCGGAATGATGCCGAATACAAGAAGATCGGCTGAGGGAAAGAGGACGGAAAAGAGGAACATCAGGGCATAGACTGCACCCGAAGCCCCCAGAAGAACGACATAACTGCTGCCGGAGGAGACATACGTGAGGTATGCCGCGGCTCCCGAGAAGACGGAAACAACGAGATAGAAAAGAAGGAATTCCTTCGTTCCCACAGCCCTTTCGACGGCAGTGCCGAATATCCAGAGGGCAAGCATGTTCGACAGAAGGTGCCAGAACTCAGAGTGCGTGAATGCATATGTCAGGAACTGCCAGTACCAGTGATAGAAGCGTACATACACAGGGACAAGCGAAAGATAATACACTGCGTCCGGAAACACCTGGAGGACGATGAAGACAAGGACGTTGACGGCGAGGATTACGGCCGTAGCGTTACGGAAGGTGTATCTGAACTGACGGTTGATTATCGAATTTTTCACAATCGGAAGTATAACAGCCTTTCACAATCAAGGAAAAGATTGTTTAATGTTCCCGAGGAACGAAATGGCCAACAGCAGAAGAGATAAAGCCGATTCATATACGCAGAGAGCGCACAGGGAGGGCTACCCCGCCCGCAGTGTCTACAAACTCGAGGAGATCAACGCCTCCCACCATCTCATAAAGCCCGGTGACAGCGTACTCGACGTGGGTGCAGCTCCCGGCTCGTGGACGCTCTTCACACACCGCGAGCTTCTGAAGGGAAACGGAAGAATAGTCTCGATAGACCTCAACCCCCTGAATCTCAATCCCGTTCCTCCTACGGTCACCGCGATTGTCGGCGATGCCTTCAGTAAGGAGAACAGGGCAAAGCTCATAGAGCTCGGCCCCTACGACACAATCATTTCCGACGCGGCCCCGATGACTACGGGTAACCGCACAGTCGACACGACACGCTCCGAATGGCTTGCAGAGCAGGTCGTGCTGCTTGCGTCCGAGCAGCTCAAAATACACGGAAACCTCGTCATAAAGATCTTCCAGGGCGGCGGACAGGCCGAAATACTGAAGATGATGCGCACCATGTTCCAGAAGGCCAAACCCTTCAAGCCCAAGGCATGCAGGGACGACTCATTCGAAATCTACCTTGTGGGACTGGACAGGAAGTAATCAGGGTCTGAGAGCCGTGATCGGAACAACAAAGACACCGTCGGATCTTCTGTAGGCTGCATTCGAGAGTCCGGATATCACGCAGAGAATCTTCGCCTTCCTTCCGCTGTCGTCCTTCTCGATTTCCTTCTGTATCTTCAGGAGATTTGCCGCAGCTTCGTCTATGCGGTTTGTTCCCAGCTTTATCTCGAATGCACACCACTCCCCTCCGGGAAGAGAAACGACTGCATCGATTTTCCTGTTGTTGTAATCCTGATAATGATAGAGACTTCCCCCGAAGCTTTCGGCATAAATCCTGAGGTCCCTTTCACAGAGTGCCTCAAAGAGGAAGCCCAGAGTCTCAATGTCTCCAAGAAGGCTCTCCCTGTCAGCGTTGAGAAGAGCAGCGGCAAGAGACGGATCGGTGAAATGCCTCTTCTCCTGCTGTCTTACTCTCACCGAAGACCTCAGGGATGAGGAGAACGGGGGCTGGTTGTCGATAAGGAAGAGACGGGAAAGAGCATCAAGATAGCTTGAAATGGTGATTGTCGAAATTCCTACCCCGTCCTGCGCTTCCATATCCTTCTGAAGGGTGGCCAGGGATACAGTCGTCGACTCATTGCGTGCAAGAGACTTCATGAGAGCCCTGACCTTGGTTACGTCGCGCTCTATGTCGTCCAGGTCATGGATATCCTTATCAAGTACTGCCATGATATATGATTCGGGAAGGAATGCCGCCCTTTCAATGCTGCAGTCCCTGTTTCCGGGCCATCCGCCACGTATTATGTAATCCACTATCTCATCAAGTGCCGGCTGCTTCAGAAGTTTTGCTTCGAGCTTTCCGCTGCAGAGCTCTTTCAGCGAAACATCTCCGGAAGAGAATCCTTCCTCGTAAAGAGACATCGGCCTCATTCTCAGCGTGCCTATGCGCCCCGCACCGCTGTGTCTGATTCCCTTTCTGTTCGGTGTTGCAGACCCCGTAAGGATGTACTTTCCCTTTTCCGGAGTCTTGTCCACCTCGAACCTCACAGCATCCCAGATCGGCGGGACATCCTGCCACTCGTCGATAAGTCTCGGCCTCTCTCCGGGGAGGACAATTGACGGCTCAGCCTCTGCAATCTTCCTGTTGTTGAAGTTGCCGGCAGGATCTGCAAGAAGAAACTCACTCCGGGCGTATTTCTCTGCCGTCCAGGTCTTTCCGATGAACTTTGCTCCAACTATGTTGACCGCTCCGAAAGTCGCAAGATACTCTTCGACCATCTTATCGATTATACGCGGTGAATAACCTTCTCTCTGCATGTTCAGCCTCTCCTCATCATGATATTAAGGCTTTTTTTTTAAAGAAGAAGCAATCATTTCACCAGATTCGGAAAATCATCTTTTCATGAGAGATGATTCTTCAGAA
>CAVILL010000018.1:0-30580 GCA_963643635.1 Sphaerochaetaceae bacterium
GAAAATCGTTCAGCTTGGAAGCCCAGTCTGCCATTGTCATGGGGATATGGCGCCGCGCTTGCCTTGAGAGTGTGTGTCAGGATGTATATTTTGAAGAGTGAACAGGCTTTGCGTTTATGATGGGTTGGTTTTATAATTTATTCTATTGTAATAAGTTATGAAATAGAAAAGGCAGATTCTGAATTGTATCAAAACCTGCCGTAAAGGATAGCACGAGTGGGAATCGAACCCACAAGAGGTCGCCCTCGGGAGATTTTGAGTCTCCTGCGTCTACCAATTCCGCCATCATGCCTTGCGTGGAGATGTTAGCAGAATCGGGAGGAATTGTTCAACCTTCGCCGTTTTGAAGTTGAACGGAAGAGGCGGAAGGGATATCATAACGGCAATGAAGAAGATTCTCTTTCTGCTCCTTATAACCGCACTCATTCTCTCTCCGCTCTTCTCTGAAGAGACGGAAGAAGATATATCATACACGGAAGTCGGAAACGACGAGTTTCTGAAGGAAATCCTCATTTCAGATGAGGCTGTTGTCTACGGAGACGAGAATTTCAGAGAGAGGATTCTCGAGCGGACGAAAGGCGAGAGGGACCCCATCGGCCTTGTTCTCACCGGAGGCTCGGCAAGGGCGTGCGCTCACATAGGAGTTCTCAAGTACCTCGATGAGATAGGAGTCAAACCCGACTTCATCGTATCCAATTCGATGGGTTCGATAATCGGCATGCTCTACGCCGCGGGGGTGACCCCCTCCGAGATAGAGGAGATGCTTAACGTCGGCGACATATCTTCATACTTCTCGCTCACGCTTCCTACGAAGGGAGGATTTCTCAGCGCAGACGGCTTCAAGGCCCTCATCGAGTACATTGTCGGAAGGGATCTCAGACTTGAAGATACTGAAATTCCGGTGATGGTCGTATGTGACGATCTCGTGAGCAAGAGGGAGGTGAGAATCACCGAGGGCCCGTTCTCCGACATCCTCATCGGATCCTTCGCTCTTCCCGTGTACTTCGGTCCCTACAAATACAACGGACACCTTCTCATCGACGGCGGGGTCATATCGCTTGCGCCGATCAATGCGGCATACGACTATACCGACACTGTCATACTTTCCACATCGTTCTACGATGCCGATACCGTCAATCTCTACAATCCCGTCACGGTCCTCAATTCCTCGTTCGATATCGGGAAGAGGCAGAAGGCATCGAGTGAACTCAAGGAGTATTCGTCTCTCATCTGGATAAGGTGTGATGTCGAGAAGTTCTCCTTCATGGCCTTCAGCCAGGCCAACGAAATGGCCGGAATCGGTTACGAGAGTGCTGCCGCACACTCGGAGGAACTGGCGGCTCTCTACCATTCGGAAGAAGCGGCGGGTGTCGGAGCGGAGGCTGCGACCGGGGACGAAGCCGTGACTGAGAGAATCAACGACCTCAAGCGCTCGATGAGGTACTTCGGACGTCTCAAGAGCACCTCCGCGGCGCTCCTCGGAATAGACTTCTCCGCGCTCAACTCCGATTTCTCCCCCCACTTCATGAAGAACAGCATGACGACGGGACTCGAGTACAGACTTCTCTTCTCGTCCTGCGAACTCTCGCTTGTCGCGGGTCTCGGGCACAACTCCCAGAACCTCGCATCCTCCGAGATGTTCCTCTCGGGAGGAGTTGAGTTCTCCTGGTTCCCGTTCTCGAACTACCGCGTGAAGTTTGAGGCCTATTCGGATTTTCTGAGGCCTTCCTCATCGTTCTTCCCCTTCCTCTACGCGAAGGAAAGCATGGACATGTACCTCTGGTACAGGGACGGGCTTACCGTCTCCCTCAACCAGGGCTTCGAATACGCAAAGGATTTCGACAGGGAAGGAACTGGAGAAGGCACTGTCTTCTCGTTCCTCGCCCAGGCTAACTACACCGGCTCCGATTTCACCGTCGGAGGAGATATCGGGTACATGTTCACCTCTGACAGCTTCTTCCAGAGCGAAGTGAGAAACTATGTACAGGCTACGATAAAGGGAAGCTGCGACTTCACCAGAATGCTCTACCTGACGGCTTCCGTCAGGGCACGCTTCAGCGTGGACGGAAAGGGAAGCGTTCCCGTATTCATATACGACAACTTCACATCCCGCACCATTTCCTACGGTGCGACATGCCTCAGAACCGAGAGCAGCCTCTTCAATCTCTTTTCTCATCTGACGTTCGGTCTCAACATTCTCTCGTCCCCGACTTTCGGAGAGTTCCTGATTCTCGACGAGTCGTCGGCTGCTCTCTTCTTCTCGTCGCTTTTCAACCTCGAGAACGGCTTCCGATTCTCCATCGGAGTGGAGCTCCAGTCGTCGCTCTCCCTCATCGGTCTCATCAAGCTTCCGGCCGTATTGAGAATAGGTTATGAGTACGGAGCAGACATAAAGAACCATATAGTTGCATCCCTTACGTTCTCGTCATCCTTCTGAGAGTACTGCGCGGGGCGGAGGGGGAAGCGGACGCAGCTGTCATTCCCGTTTTCCGGGGACTCTGTCCGGTACTTCCGGATCTGACTGAAGTTCGCCGTCTCCAGGAGCAGGATACGGGATTCCCGTGGAGGAACAGAGCCCGGTCAGGTATCTTCTGCGGATTCCCGGAAGTTTGCCAGTTCTCCAGCAGGAAACAGTCGTGTTGTCAATCGGAGGATGGAGAATCACTGCATTCTCTGAAGACAAGACGCGGGTGTCAGACGCTGGATGCATTCCCTAGAAAGTACAATATCCGGAACTTTCCCCTAGAAAAGTGTGAAGATATCCGGAACTTTCCCCTAGAAAAGTGTTAAGTTATCCGGAACTTTCCCCTAGAAAAGTGTGGAGATATCCGGAACTTTCCCCTAGAAAAGTGTAAAGTTATCCGAAATATTCCCCTAGAAAAATGTTGATTTTACTAAAAGACAGCAATATAATCCTTTTATGAGACGCGAATTATATAAATTACTTCTTGAATGGAAAACAGATAAAGACAGAAAGCCTCTGATTTTGGAGGGGGCAAGGCAGGTGGGAAAAACCTGGCTTTTGAAACAGTTCGGAAAAAATGAGTACGAAAACGTCTGTTATGTCAACTGCGACAATAATCCGCAACTGGAAGCTGTGTTTTCAGATTATGATATTCACAGAGTAATCAGAAGCCTGTCGGCTCTCACAGACGTCGCCATAAAAGAAAAAAACACACTGATAATATTCGATGAAGTTCAGGAATGTCCCAAAGCTCTGACATCACTTAAATACTTCGACGAGGATGCTTCCGGATATCATGTGGCCGCTGCCGGCTCTCTTCTCGGGCTGATGGATCATTATGGAAGCGGATTTCCTGTGGGTAAAGTCGATACTTTTACACTGTACCCCCTTTCCTTTATGGAATTTCTTGATGCCATGGGAAAAAACATTCTCATACAGGAGATAAAAGAGCACAAATGGGAGGAGTTGAACGCGCTCGGCCCCCAGCTGAAAGTGCTTCTGAGACAGTATTACTATACAGGAGGAATGCCCGGTGTCGTTCTCAGCTATATCCAGGATCAGGATTTAAAGAAAGTAAGAAGAATTCAGAAGAGAATACTCAGTGACTACAGTAAAGACATCTCGAAACATGCGTCGAAAAACGACATTCCGAAAATCAATATGATCTGGAATTCCATACCATCCCAGCTGGCAAAGGAAAACAGAAAATTCATCTACGGCGCAGTAAAGACAGGCGGACGGGCAAAGGAGTTTGAAAATGCACTTCAATGGCTTCTGGATGCCGGACTCGTCTATAAGGTGAACAGAGTGAAGAAAGTCATGATGCCGTTGAAATACTATGAAGATATGGAGTGTTTCAAACTCTTTGTAGTTGATCTCGGACTTCTCGGTGCAATGGCAAGAGCACGTGCGAGTGAAATACTCGTCGATGACAGTTGTTTTTCTTCATACAAGGGAAGCTTCACGGAACAGTACATAGCTCAGCAGTTCTACAGTTCGTATACAGAGTCGGAAGAACTCTTCTATCATACGAATGAAAATTCAACTCTCGAGATTGATTTTGTCGTAGAGACGGCGGGAATATATCCGATTGAAGTAAAAGCAGCGGAAAACCTGAAGTCGAAAAGTCTCTCAACTGTATTGAAGTCGGATGAAAGACTCTGCGGAATCAGGTTTTCCATGTCGCCATACAGAGAACAGGAAAGGATGGTAAATGTACCTCTGGCTCTTGCTGGAGAATATTTCAGGTACATGGACAGTCTGTGACAATTGTTCCGGAGAAAATTTCCGCCGCATCTTTTTCCTTTCCCTTCCGGGAAAACGGAGAGTGCGTTCTGAGTCTTATCAGCTGATTAAGGGAGATTTCTGCCGTAAGGAAAGGTGCCTCCGGGATGGAAGCACCTGTAACTTCGGCCGGGACACTTACGCCTGCCCCGGTTTTCGTGTCAGTCGTTTGCGTGTCGTCTGAGCCACTCCTCGTCGTCGTCCGTGAGGGAAGTGTCGACGTCGCCTTCGTCCCTGTCCGTAATCTCGTCCATGGGAGGTTCAAGCTTCGCAAAGTCGGGCTTCTGTGGGCACTGGGGCATCTCCACACCTCTTCTGACTTCGGGAAGACTCCGCTTTATGAGAACGGTCGGATCGTTCTCGACAGCCTCTCTGAAGCCCCAGCGGGTATCCTTATCCTCGATGTAGGCGATGAGGGTGTCGATCTGGGCTTCGTTGTATATCGAAGTGTTCGTCAGTTCGACGTTGTCCTTTATGGCCCTGAGGGACTTCACCGCATTCTCCCACTCTCCGTAGTGGAGGTGTACGAGTGCCTCATGGAGGTACGGGTCTATGAATGCGGGCGTTGTGATGTCGAAGAGCTTCGAGAGAGAAGCGCCGCATCTCGCCCAGTCGGACTGCGTCATGTAGTATGCTGCCTCGAGATCCAGTGTCGCCGGAGCATTGAGTCCCTTCTCCCTGCTTTCCTTCAGGAGTTTCTTGAACTGAGTGTATTTCGCGCCTTCGAGGTAGTATGTCAGGAGGTTGACATAGAGGTTGCGGTCACGGTAGCCGCTTTCGTATACTTCCTCGGCAAGCTCCGTGGCCTTGTCGAGGTCTCTCCCGACCCACCAGTACATGCTGAGAGATACCTTGCTCGCTCCCATGAGCTTTCTGTCCTTCGACTCTGTGTACTGCTCGAGTATTTTCCGTCCCTTCTCCTTGTCTCCGTACTGGATGAGGAGAGTTCCCACGATTATCTCGGAGGAAGCGTCTATTCCCTTCGCTACGGCCTTCTCGAAGTAGGGCAGTGCCTTCTTTACGTCGGGTTTCGTGCCCCTGAGGAACTTCGAGCCCTTCGAGTAGTAGTATGTTCCGATGCTGTTTATGAGGAGTATTATCACCGCCATGGCGAAGAAGCCGATTCCAATCCACCTGTATGTTCCTCCGTTGAAGGAGAGGAAGATTCCCGCAATGAGGAGAAGCATCACGAGGTACGACATCGCCTTTCTTCTCGATTCCTTTGTCACCATATATTCACCTCTGTAGAGTTTTTTTCACTAATAATGAATAATAAGGGGAATCGGTGACAACAACAATGGAAAAAAAGATATTAGTTCATGTGTGCTGCGGTCCCTGTGCGACTTCATCGGTGCTGAGGCTCCTTGAGGAGGGGTGGACACCCGTCCTCTATTTCTCGAACTCGAATATCTTTCCATCGGGGGAATTCGAGAAGAGGTGGGAGAACCTCCTCGTCGTCGCGGAGCATTACAACCTCAGGGTAATCAAAGGTGACTACAATCATGAAGCCTGGAGAGAGTGGGTGAAGGGCCTCGAGAACGAACCGGAGCACGGGAGGCGCTGCCTCAGATGCTTCAGGTTCAATCTCCTCAGAGCTTCCGGGAAAGCGAAGGAGGAGGGGATCGAACACTTCTGTACGACGCTCACGGTGTCACGCTTCAAGAGAAGCGCCGACATATTCCGCGAGGGTGAGGACCTCGAGGGCTTCGAGAAAATCGACTTCAAGAAGAAGGACGGCTTTGCGCTCTCGTGCAGACTGGCAGAGGAACTCGGACTCTACCGGCAGAATTACTGCGGCTGCGAATTCAGCATGAGGAGGACGGATGTTCAAGAGGCTCTATAAGATTCTCTCCTCCCGCATGTTCTGGATGGTGCTTTTCTTCTCCGGGCAGCTCGCCCTCATCCTCTACTTCGTCCTCTGGTCGGCCCTGGGACACCGGAACTACATATTCTTCGTCGTCCTCTCCATGATAATGGCCCTCATCATAATCACGCGCAAGGAGAAGAACGACTACCGCCTCATATGGATGTTCGTCCTCATAATCTTTCCGTTCTTCGGAGGGGTGCTGTATCTTCTCTTTGCAAACAAGAAGATAGGATCGCTTTCGGAGAAGAAGGTTGCGGACTTCAAAAAGCGCATTCCCGACGACACCTCGTTCGCGCTCGGGAACGCAGACAGAGAGCTCTACGCGCTCTCTCCAGTCTTCCGCCGCGAGAGCGGATGCGTGAAGAACATGACGGGTTTCTCGGCATACCGCAACACGGGTGTCGTCTACTTCGACAACGGCGAGGATTTCTTCAATGACGTACTTGTGGAGATAGAGAAGGCAGAAAAGTTCATATTCGTCGAATACTTCATTATCGACCAGGGCAGGAGGTGGAAGAGGATTCTCGAAAAACTGAAGAAGAAGGCGGCGGAGGGGGTCGACGTCAGGGTTGTCTACGACGACATGGGCTCGATCAATGTACTTCCCCCTCACTACGACGCGGTCCTCAGAGCCTCGGGAATAAGGGCAATGGCCTTCAACCCCATAAGGCTCCACGTCAATCCGCGACTGAACTTCCGCGATCACCGCAAGATCTTCAATATCGACGGAAACGTCTGCTACACGGGAGGTGTGAACCTTGCAGACGAATACTCGAACGACCTCATAAAGTTCGGTTACTGGAAGGACGACGCGGTGAAGCTCACGGGGGACGGGGTCTGGAACTCATCCGTCATGTTCCTCCGTAACTGGGACTGCCTCACGGGGGATGTGGACAGACTAGAGGACTTCGTCCCCACCGTGAAGGGAAAGGACGACGGCTATGTGCAGATGTTCGACGACAGCCCCCTTGACGACACGACGATAGCCGAGGACACCTATCTCCAGATAGTGAACAACGCAAAGAGGTACATCTGGATCACAACCCCCTACCTCATTCTCGACGAGGCGATGGAGAGTGCCCTCATAATCGCCTCGAAGAGCGGAGTGGACGTGAGGATAATCACGCCCCACTACCCGGACAAGAAGAGCGTCTTCGAGGTTACGCGTTCGAACTACGAGAACCTTCTCAGAAACGGTGTGAAGATATATGAATTCACACCGGGTTTCATACACTCCAAGAATTTCATCTCCGACGACGAAGTCGCTGTCGTCGGAACGACGAATCTCGACTACCGCTCGTTCTTCCTGCACTTCGAACTCAGCGTGCTCTTCTTCCGCTCGTCGATTGTCCCGTCACTCAGGAAGAACTTCGAAGATACGCTTCTCCTCTGTGAAGAGATACACTCCGGAGACGAAGGACGTCTTCCGCTCCCGCGCCGTATATTCCGCTCCGCTGCCCGCATCATGAGTCCTCTCTTCTAGTTTCTGTTGACGGGAAAAGAGGGGAGGGAGTAAAATCGCTTCTATGGGAAGAAACAGAAAGGTTGTCATGGACAGGGCCGAGGAGAAGAAGGGCGGAGACGAACTCTCTGCGATTCTCCTTTCCATAAAGGATCCCTCAGAGCTTGCCCTCTTTCTCGAGGATATGCTCACCGAGAACGAAAGGCGGGACATAATACAGCGCTATCTTCTGATGGACGACCTCTGGAAGGGAAAGAGCCAGAGGGACATAGCTTCCGACAGGGCCATGAGCCTCTGCCGCATCACGCGCGGCTCGAAGATGCTCAAGAAGAAGAACGGCTTCATGAGACGCTACTTCAGCCAGAAGTACGACGACTTCACACATATCTGAAAACAGAGCCGTGAAGAGGAGGAAAAGGGGCCGGATCACCGGGAACCTGCTCCCCGTGTCACTGCGCTGCGCCTCCTCTGTCAACGTCCTTCCCCGGGCGGGCGTGCTTCAATTCAGACGCGATGACAGCACGCGGGGCTCTTCCTCTCAGGCTCTTTCCGCGTATAGAGCGTCTTCCATTCCGTTTTCCTTTCCGGTACTTTTGTGTCTTCTTTCTCATCGTGGTCACCCTCACTTCTCCGGGGATGACCGCCGGCAGCGTGAAGACAATTCTTACGTCACTTTCCTCATCCGCTGACACGGCAGTTTTCTGCAGAACTTCGTCATCTTCCTCCGTGGAAAGTCCGTTCTCCCCGGAGAAAGGGAAAACTTCACGGAAAATACGGAAAAACGTAATTGACGCACATGCCTCTGCGGTTTTTACAATTCTGGAAATTATGGAGCAGACAGCATGAAGAAAACTTTATTTCTGTTATTGATTGTATCTCTCCTTGTTCTCCCGCTCTCGGCAGAGGGCGTCCAGGAGGCACTGGAGGAATACAGGCCTTCCACTGAAGAACTTCAGGGGGAGACTGTCATCCGCATATTCGAGACGACAGATATCCACGGCTATCTTATGGATACCTCCTCGGGTGACGAGAGCACCTTCCAGTACAGGCTTGCCTACATTGCGGGAAAGGTGAACGAGGCCAGGGAGAGTGACGCGTATGACGACGTGATCCTACTTAACGGCGGCAACAACTACGAGGGAACACCGGTATCGAATCTTCTCAAGGGTGCTGCGATAAGAGCCGCATTCGACCTCATGGACTATGATGCCGTTTCCATCGGCAACCACGAGTTCGACTACGGCATCGACACAGTCAACTGCGACAGCGACGGCACGGTTGCGTCTTACACGGTAGGCTCTGTCTCGGGTGACCCCGATGTACCGGTACTTGCATACAACCTCTACTATGCCGGAACAACCGACCGCGTCGACTTTGCCAGAGACTACGTGATCGTCGAGAAGGGCGGCAGGAGAATCGCTCTCATCGGCTACATCTCGGACTTCTCCTCCCAGGTCATGACAAGTAAGATTTCCGCCTACGAAATCGACAGCAGCATCGACAATCTCATTGCCAAGATAAAGGAAGTCAACGCATCCGAGAATCCCGATGCGACAATCGTCGTCGCATTCGACGGAGCATCAACGCTCGCGGAGAAGCTTTCGAAGGAAGACGTCGACCTCGTAACCGGCGGCCACAACCAGGCATCGAACGGTTCAGCGGGAATCGCATCGACGGGAGTGGCGTATCTCGAGAGCGCATGCTATGCACAGGGCTATGTGTGTGCAACGCTTGTCATCGACAACGTAACGGGTGAAGTCACCGTCCGCGACACTGAAGCCGTTGCAATCTCCGGCCGCGGCGTAGACACATCCGTTCTCATGGACACTGAAGACAACACCGCCCTCGACGAAGATGTGCTCGAACTTTCCCACGAGGCATGGAATGCAGTCAAGGACGACATGGAAGAGGAACTGGGTTACATCACGGTATCCATCGACAAGACGAAGACAAGCGACAACGGAGCAACGAATGCCGGCAACTGGATTACCGGTCTCATGCTGAAGTATGCGTCCGAGAAGTGCGGTGCAGTCGCAGCCTTCTACAACAACGGCGGAATCAGAACATCCCTCACAATCGCAGAGGGCGAAAGTGAGAGAGTAATCACCGCTGGCGACATCTATCAGATCAACCCCTTCTGCAACTACTGGTATGTTTACGAGGTTACGGGAGCAGAACTTGCTCAGCAGCTCGTGAACGGTTTTGGCAACATGGGTAACTACGGTGACCAGATGTCCGGTCTCACATTCACATACACCCAGACGGAGAAGGAATCCTCTTCTGAGGAAGCTGCCCCCGATGCAGGTAAGGGCGGTCCCGGCGGCCCCGGAGGAAAGGGCGGAAACAGAAAGTCCTACGACTACACGATTCTCTCGATTACTCTCTCCGACGGCACAGTCGTCGACCCGACTGACACGGAGACGACATACCTTGTCTGTACGAGTAACTACAGCGGAACGCTCAAGGGCGGTGTCTTCGAGAACAAGGAACCGGTATATCCCGCGTCCGAAGCTCCGATCGACAACGTCACAATCATCGAGCTTCTGAGAGAGGAAGCTGCCGAGAACAACGGCTACATCTCAGTCGACACGGGAGCAAGAGGTACACTCGTCACTCTCTGAGATAAAGAGACGATAACACAGGGGACTGTCATTACGGCAGCCCTCTTCTTTTTTGTGGTGCGGACAGCAGCAAGGTCCGGCAATTGTGTTAAATCAACATACTTCTGACTAAGAAACGGTAAAGGACAGTAGTTTTCAGCAATAAATGTGTTGCAAAGCCAACAACTCTTCCCTGATAATCTGCGTATGAAAGGAAAAAAGCAGAGAAAACTGCTGACAGCGGCTCCCGGAGCTGAGGTCAACAGTCTCCTGGGGGGGGGCTTACTCTTTTTCGGACATAGAGTTAAATGTCTATCAATCCTTGTCCTGATGCTTATTGCAGGAGCTGTATCACTGGGCGCAGAAGATTATGTCAGGTTCTCATGGTACAGTCAGGATGAGACGGTCAGCCAGTACCGCTGGCAGACTGATGCAGCAGAATAGTTCTGCTTTAATTCACCCTTCGGAAGAAGAGCCGGAGGGTGATTTCAGTAAAGAAGGTATAAGTAATGAATTTTACAGAATACGGGAGTTGTTACCGACTTCCGTATCTGCTTTGTTATTTTCTCCTTCCTCTCCGTGATGAGTTCTTCTCCTTAACCGAGGGCTTTGTCCGTCTTGTTGTGGACTTTCGCTTCGAGTTCTCTCTTTCGCGTTCCCACTCGAGGTACTCTTCCTCTTCCCTGCTGTAGTTTCTCTCGCTTCTTCTTGCTTTCTTCTCGTCGTTGGAGGGGCGTTTCTTCTTTGGCTTCTCTTTTGTTTTTTCGTCTTCTGTTGTCTTGCTTTTTGAGCGCGGGGCCTTCGCTTTCGTTATGACGGATCTGCCGTCATACTTCTTGTCTCTGAAGACGTCGAGGATGTGCTCTGCCGTGTCGTAGGGGGCATTGATGAAGGAGTAGTCGTCCATGATGGCTATGTCCCTGAGATCTCTGTCCCTGACGCCCGTCTGCTCGAAGATTATGTCCACAAGGTCCTTCTTCGTCATTCCGTCGTTCTTTCCGCGGGCTATGAAGAGGCGAGTTATTCCCTTCTCGTCGAGGCTTGGTGTCTTTATCCTGTCGTAGGGGCGTTCCCTGTCCTTTCTCTTACGGTCTGATTCCTTCTTTCTCCTGGGTTCTATATCCCTGTACTGGCTTTCATCGAGTGTGCTCTGATAGAAGTGATGGAGAAGGGACGCGAGTACGTCGATGCTTTCCCTTCCGTCGAGGAGACGACAGGCGAGGGCCTTGTACTCGTCATTGGACTCTTCTGAGAGGGCGTTCTCGAGTTCTTCCGTTATCCTTTCCCTGCGGCTTTCGACGACTTCCTTCGGCGACGGAATCTCCTCGCGTCTTATTTCCGCCTTGCTTGCCTTCTTTATGTATGAGAAGCGTTTTGCCTCGGATGGAGTGATGAAGGTTATTGCAGTACCTTCCTTCCCCGCTCTTCCCGTTCTTCCGACACGATGGATGTATATCTCGGGATCGTGGGGGAGGGAGTAGTTGATTACGTGCGTAAGGTCCTGGATATCCAGCCCGCGTGCGGCGACGTCGGTCGCGACGAGGATGCGGATCGTCTTCTCCCGCATCTTCCTGAGGATTATCTCACGCTCTCTCTGCGAGAGGTCTCCGTGGAGTGCCTCGGCGTCATAGCCCCGTGCCTGAAGTGTGTGGCCCACTTCGTCGCACTGGTTCTTCGTGCGGCAGAAGATTACGCCGTAGAATGAGCTGTCGCGGTCGATTATCCTCGTGAGGGCTTCGATCTTGTCGGCTTCCCTTACTTCGTAGTATATCTGGTCGGCGTTCTTCGTGGCCTCCTGTCTCTTCTGGGTACGCACTATCTGCGGATTCTTCATGAAGGAGGAGGCGAGGGTCTGTATCTGGGGTGGAATCGTTGCCGAGAACATGAGCATTCTCTTCTCCTCCGGCACGTTCTTCAGTACTTCCTCTATGTCCTCAATGAAGCCCATGTCGAGCATCTCGTCGGCTTCGTCGAGTACCATGAAGGTAAGGGACGATAAATCCAGTGTCTTCCTCTTTATGTGGTCGAGTATTCTCCCCGGGGTTCCGACTACTATCTGTACGCCTTTTTTAAGCTTTCGTATCTGGTTCTCCATCCCGGCTCCGCCGTAGATGGGGGTACACTCGATGTTCCTCTCTCCCTTGAGGGAGTTGATCTCTTCGGCAACCTGGAGGGCAAGCTCTCTTGTGGGGGTGAGTATCAGGGCCTGGACGTATTTTGCGTCCTCGCTTACCGTCTCGAGAATGGGGAGTGCAAACGCCGCGGTCTTTCCCGTTCCCGTCTCGGCCTGTCCGATCACCTCTGTCCCTTCCTCTAGAAGAAGGGGTATGCAGAGTGCCTGTATGTCCGTCGGCTCCTCGAAGCCCTTCTTTTCAACGGCCTCCAGTGTCTTCTCCGTGAGGCCAAGGTCTCTGAATGTTCTTTTCGTAATTTCTTCACTCATATGATGATTCTTTTCCAACCCGACGAGTCTATCAGAAACGGCATTAGAACTCAATGCAGCCGAAGCTCCCGTTGAACCCGAATTCCCTTATATTCCCCCTGAAGACTCCGTACTTGAGTGTCCTGTTCTCCCTGAATGGACTCGTCTTCTCCCTTACCACGGCAAAGACCGAGAAGTGTATGTTTATCTTCTTCCCGTCCGTGAATGTGTATTCGTCTTCGCTTTCCGTCTTCATCTCCACTCCGTCGTAGAAGGAGAGGATTCCGTCGATAAGTGCGATGCACTTCCTCTCCTCAACCGAGAGGGTGAAGGAGAAGGGTTTTTCCGCTCTTCCCGTGCAGAACGAGGAGTAGTAGTCACGCTTAATCGGGAAGGATGTGGTCTTCCAGACTCTCTGGACTGTGTGCTCTCCGGGATTGATCTGAATCTTCTTCTCTCCGATTATGAGCGTACCCGATGCCGAGGGAGAGAGGGAGGAGTGTATGGCCTCCGTGTATCTTCCCTTCGTGTAGAGCTGGTTGAAGGATGCTCTCATCGGATTCAGGGTGAACGCAAGCTGTGCCTTGAAGCCCCGTATTCCTCCCGGAAGTTCCATGTCGGGCAGGGCTGCGATGATCCGTGTCGTATTGTCCTTCGTCACGGCAGATGCCGTGAAGCCTCCGCCCGTGAAGGTTATGCCTTCGTCGCTGTAGGGTTTATCGGCAAATGTGGACTTTATGTTGAACCTTAGGGTGCGTGAGCGGCATTCGCTCACTGTCCTTGTGCTGTAGTCTATGACTCTTACGATGCACCTCGAGTTAACCCTGCGGCGCTCGAAGTCGAATATGACGGCCTTTTTCTGTGTGTGGTTGATGAAGGAGAATATCTCCTCACGCGCCGTGAGGCTCGTCGGTGTGAGGGATGAAAAGACTGAGGGCGAGGAATCGACTGAATATGACATAAGCTGAGTTTAATTGTGAGTGAGGAAAATGTCAGCATGAATTCAGTTGATTGCAATCTGCAAACAACTGACGATGAAGGCAGATGACGGAAAATTCTGCAATACCGATGTCATTGACGAAAGCTCCCTCAATACGCTCATTGCACTGGTCTCCAGCAGGAAATCAGAGGTCTTTGAAAAGTGGCTGAAGAACATAGAGACATCTGTTGACGAGAAGAGCAGAAGAAAAGCCCATGAACATTTCGAAAGGCGGATTCATGTTCGCACCGGCCATGTACCTTTCAGGGACTCTGTCATCTATAGAGAAAATGGGTGGAGTACGTTTGATGCTGTTGTCAGGAAGTACGTGGAGATGAACGTTGCTCATCCCTCCTTCATGGAAGGAAACGGAAGAAGTACCCGTATATGGCTTGACCTCATTCTGAAGAAGAATCCGGGAAAATGTGTCGACTTGAGTCGTATCGGCAAGAAGGATTACCATGAGGCCATGCGGGAAAGCGTTGCCGATTCATCCCGTATCAGGGAACTCCTGGGTAATGCGCTTACCGATGACATCAACAACTGCGAGATAATAATGAAGGGAATTGATTATTCCTACTATTACGAAACTGAGTAGGGGCAGATGAAAAGGGCGCTCTTTCGAACGCCCTCTGTGTCTTTTCCGTTATTCTTATGTTGTCGAATAGCCGAATGCAGCCTGGAGATAGCCGTTGAAGAAGTTGTCTTCAACCTTGTCCGAGCTGAGTGTCTTGCTCTCGTAGTCGATAAGACCGTACTGAGCAGCATAGTAGGAATACATAGAGGAGAGGTATGTTCCCATGTAGGATGATCCCGTCTCGCTCTCTGCTGTGCGTGCGATGACGTATGCGCCGTTTGCATAGAACGGCTCGAGGACTGTGCCGCCTTCGAGTGTGAAGAGGCTTTCAAACCAATCTGCATCTGCAAGAGCCTCTGTGTAGATGTATCCGTTTGTGGATGCTCCGGAGTAGGAGGAGTTTTCACTCGTGTAGTTTAGTGAGTAGATGAACTGGCTGTCGCCCGTGTTGAGGGCGAAGTCGCTTACCGACTGTACTTCGACTCCGTACTTGTCTGCTGCGCCTTCGAAGTCTGCTTCTGCATCTGCGTAGGCAGTGTCCTTGATTGTCTCGAGGTATGCCTTGATGACGTCGCTGTCGTTGGATGCGATGTAGCTTCTGACAGAGGCGATGACGCTCTCGTCAGAGTAATCGGGATCTGCTGCTGCAGATTCGATGTAGAAGAGTGTATAGCCTTCGCCTGTTGCGACGGGGCCGATCATGGTCTTCGCGTCGGAAGTGAAGATTGACTCGAGCTTTTCGCTGTCTGTGACGTCGCTTTCGAGCTCATAGCGGAAGGATGTGACTCTTCCCTCGTTTTCCGCTGCGCTGTCCGTGGACTCTGCAACTATATCCGAGAGTGTCTTCGTGCCCGCAGCGAGCTCTTCCATTGCTGCCTTTGCCTCATCCTCGGTAGCGTAGGTCGCGCGGATGTAGGTGACGCTCTTGAAGAGGTCTGCTCTCTCTTCTGCATAAGCCTCTGCATCGGAAGCGGGGTAGAGGTCGGAAGTGAGTGCGATGTAGTCTACGCTTCTCGTCTCATCCGAGAGGGTTGCGATGAAGTCTGTCTCGGCAGAAGCTGTCGGGACACTCAGAATCGTGTTCTGGACTTCCTGGAAGGGAACGTACTCCCTCATCCATGCGACAATCTGCTCCTTCTGCAGGTCCGTTGCGCTGTCGTAGGCTTCCTGTGAGAAGCTGTTTGTTCCGTCAGAGTAGTAGTTGGAATCCATGACGGCCTGGTAGATCTGGTCGTTGGTTGCAGTGAAGCCGGCCTTCTCTGCCATTTCCTGGAAGGCTTCGTTGAGGAGAGCCTGCTGGAATGCGGAGTAGTAGATGTTGTAGGAATAGCTCTGCGCCGTGGATTCGCCGTAGTACTGTGCATAGTAGCTGTAGATGCTCTGCAGCTGATAATAGAAATAGCTGGTGTTTGTCAGCTCGATGGACTTTCCGTTGTATGAACCGAAGCTTATTGCGCTCGATGTTTCAGCGAACATTGTCGTCGGGAGAACAAAGGTAAGGGAGATGAGAATGAGAACAACAACACCGATAATCCAGATCAGGGACTTCCTGTTTCCCTTCTTTCCGGATTTCTTTTCCTTGCTGTTGTCTTTAGCCAGAGTAGCTGTCTTGTCTTCACTCATTGGTACGAACCTCTTAAAAGATATGTGCAGAATCTGCACTATCGGAAAATGTACCATCATAGAGGCCCTTTCGTCAATTGAAGATTACGCGTGCAAAATGGGATGAAGGTATGTTATCATTCTCTCCGGGGGTGTGGAAGTGAAGGTACTTGTCACAACTGAGTTTTATCTTCCTTTCCGCTGCGGCGTGACGGGGGCGGTCGAAGCCGAGAAGAAAGCCCTCGGGGAAAAAGGCGACGAAGTGAGGGTTCTCACCATCACGGAATGTGAGAGAAGCTTCTATGACGCCTCCGTTTCCTGCTGGTATGTGAAGGCCACGATGAAGAGCTTCTACAAGGATTCGTCGGCCTCCCTCAATACCCGGGACCCGGTTTTAAAGGAGGTACTGGAGTGGAAACCCGACATCATCCACTCCCAGAGCGAATTCTTCTCCTTTGTCTTCGCTTCGTACATTTCACGTAAGCTGTCCGTTTCGATTGTCCATACCTGCCACACCGACTTCGTGTCGTACACCTGCCATTTCACGTCGCACTGCAGGCTCTGGAATTTCCTCGCCTCCAGATTCGTTCCGCTGTTTATCAGAAAAGCGAAGAGAATCATATGTTCGACGGACAAGATATATGACCTCATCTCATCCTACGGAGTGAAGCAGCCGATTGACCGCATCTTCATCGGGATCGATCTGGATTTGTATGCTCATCCGCTTCCGTCGGATGAGCGGAGACTTCTGAGAGGAAGATACGGTGTCTCCGATAACGACATTCTCTTCCTTTCCGTCTCCCGCCTCAGCCGCGAGAAGAACAGCGGAGAGACTCTCTCTCTCTTCGGGAAGCTCCGTGCCCGGGAGAAGAGAGTGAAGCTTCTCTTTGTCGGCGACGGGGAGGAGAGGGAAATGCTCGAGAGGAGAGTCAGGGACGAGGGACTTTCGGACTCTGTATTCTTCTCGGGGGAGATTCCCCACACTGACGTCTGGAAGTACTACCGCGCTGGAGATATCTGCATTGGCTCGTCGCGTTCGGAGACGCAGTGCCTGAGTTACATAGAGGCCATGGCTTCGGAATTACCTGTAATCGTACGTTATGACTCCGTTCTTTCCTCCTACCTTGTTTCCGGAGTCAACGGATTCTCGTATAATAGTGAAAATGAATTCCTGACGATAGCGTCGGCTCTGACTGCGGACGGGGACAGGAGAAGGGAGATCGGAAGAAGAGCTTTTCTCGACAGCCGTGCCTTCTCGCTCTCCATCTTCGCCGAGAGACTCCACGACTCTTTCGATAAGGCATTGAAGGATGACTCTCGTGGATAAAAACAACAGAAAGGCTGTCGTCAACTACACATCGGGCCTCTTGTTCGCTCTTCTCAGCGGTGCTGCGATGTACGTGGAGAGAATCGTTCTCGTCTCCTTCATGGGAGCGAAGTACACGGGGCTCGAGAGTCTCTTCGAGAATTCGTTCCTTATTCTTTCCGCCCTGGATATCGGGGTAACGACATACCTCATGAATTACCTCATCTCCGCCGTGAACGGAGGGGAGGAAGAGACGAAGAGGGCGATGAAGACAATAAGCGGGTACTACCGGAGCGTCGCGCTCGTCATTCTCGCCTCGGGTACTGCCGTGTCATTCCTCATGCCTCTCCTTACAAAGGGTGAATGCGGAAGGGAGAGCATATACTTCTTCCTTATCTATCTTGTCGGACAGCTGAGTCAGTATTTCTTCGGTCCCAGGGTTCTTTTCCTGATGTGCAGGGAGAAGAGCTGGCTCGTGTCGACATTCGTGCAGACGGGAAGAATCGTGCAGTACACAGCGGGAATCTATGTGATCATAACGACCGGGAACTACGGTATCTATCTGGTGTGTTCGGCATTGATTACACTCGGAGCATACCTCCTTTTGTACATAAAGGCCGGTCTCGACTATCCCGTCCTCAGGGGAAGATACAAAGGCGAACCCGATAAGTCCGACCGTAGTGTCAGACGGAATCTCCCGGGAATGATTCTCCACCGCGGCTCCGCTGTCTTCTTCCGCTCCTTCGAACCTCTTCTCGTTTCCGCCTTCTTCGGAAGTGTCACTGCCGGGATTTATTCGAACTACCTTCTCCTGTCGTCGGCGTTCCTCACTCCCTTCTGGATCTTCCAGTCGACTGTGTCGCCGTCAATTGCCGCAAGGTGCATAAGAAACACCAGTGACGACAACTTCAGCCTCTACAGGAGATCCTCCTACATCAACTTCCTCCTCTCTCTCGCCGCCTCATTCGTCTACCTTCTCGCAGTCGGACCTTACATAAGACTCTCCTACGGGAGAAGTTTCGAGCTCGGAAGCACCTGGGACTGCATATTCACCTTCTCGCTCTTTCTCTCGTCTCTCAGGACGACTCCGCTTTCCTTCCGCGATGCTGCGGGAGAGTATTCCTCGGACTGGCCGAAGGCCGTAATCGAAGTCGTGTCGGCACTTGTACTTTCATTCGTGCTTTCGCATTTTATGGGGCTTATCGGAATACCGGTGGCGTTCATCATTACATACATAGCAGTCGTCATCTGGAGAGAGGAGAGAACCGTTCTCTCGTCTCCGCTCTTCTCCTCGGGCTGGGACTTCGTTGCAAAGGAGAGCTGTCTTATGGCCGTCGGGCTCATACTGATTGTCGCCCTCTGGTACGTGAGGGAGTACCTTCCTCTCTATCTTGCTCTTCCGGCGGGTATCGGGATATATGCGCTCTTTACTGCTCTGTGGTTCCTTCTTGACAGAGAGGCCTGCCGCAGCGTCAGGGGACGGGAGAAGTGATGATGGGAGCGGCAAAGGAAAAGCTCTCCCCCGCGTGGACGACGGCGGCGGAGATCATCATATTCCTCTTCGCTCTTCCGGGGTGCCTCGAGAAGATACACGATCTCTACGCCCTCGTGATGGTTCTCGACGGAGTTGCCGGAGTAATCTCGTTCTTCTTCGTCGTGCTCTGGATCTTCCGTGAGCGGGGCCTCTGCAGGGACGGGGTGTCGTCGGCCCTCTCGGTGCTGACGCTTTCCGTCCTTGTCTCGTCAGTTGTCCGCTCTTCCGATGTCCCGAGACTCCTTGTTGCGCTCTACGCTTTAATTGAAAGCTGGGCTCTGGGAATCGCCGTCATGATTCTCTCGAAGAAGAGAAAGGCGGTGGTTGTCTCCGTCTGGGGCTTCTTTCTCTTCTTCGCAGTTCTCTACTGTGCTCTTTCGCTCATTCTCGGAATCGAGAAGGGGGAGGTGAGATTCTCCGGTCTCAGCGATCAGACGAACTCCCTCGCAGTCGTCGCTGCCTCGGCTCTCATTATATGCCTCTCGCTGACCGGGAGACGGAAGAACATCATACTCAGCGTTGTCGTGAACATCGCCCTCGTACTGTCCGTTGCGCTCTTTGCATACACACTGACGAAGACCGACAGCAGAACATCGTTCTTCGCTCTCGTCATTGCTCTCGCATTCTTTCTTGTCCTTCAGTTTCTCTTCCGCAGCGACAGAGTCTCTTTCGCTGTTTCTGTAATACTCTCGTTCCTGCTCATCGCCGGAGTCGTCGTATTCCTTCTTTCGTCCTCGCGCTCGGAGGGGAGGCTTACACTTTCCTCCCTTACGTCGGGACGCACCACCATCTGGAGCGAGACGCTCTCGCGTATGGAAGCGGAGGACTATCTCTTCGGCTTCGGCGGCAACAGCAGCGGGATGGCTTCTCTTCTCGAGGAGAGGGGAATGGACGAGCGCCTCGCCCGGTACCTCGGGGAAGACCATCTCATGCACAACATATATATACAGTTCCTCGTCGAGTACGGGATAGTCAGTGCGGGGGCATTCATCTTCCTTTCCGTCTGCCTCTTCGGCAGGGGACTTTCCGTCATGAGAAGAAGCGTCTCCTCGCGCTTTCTTCTCAGAGCGTCCCTTACGCTTTTACTGTTCTTCCTTGTCCATTCGCTTGCAGAGAGCAGCATATGCTTCATCGGAGGAACCGAGCAGTTTCTCTTCATTCTCAGCTCCTCTGTAATCTATTCCCTTGTGAGGTGTGAGGAGGAGCATGAATGAAGAAGACAGGTGCCGTTCTCATCATTCTCATCACTCTCGCCCTTACCGTCTTCTTCTTTCTCAGACTCGACGGTCTCGTGATTTCCGGTGACTTCACTTCTCTCTTTCCCTGGGACGAGAATACCGATTACTACGAGGGCGGAGTCGGTGGACAGACTGCCGTCCTGGCTGCTCTTGATAAAGAGGAGGAAATTCCTCTCAATACGGACTATATTGTAAGCAGGGATTACCGCACCCGTCTCACGGCGTCGGTTTCGTCCGGTGTGGAGGATAAGGACGAAACATACACCTCCACCATGTACGTTCTCGTCTACTCGGAGGATATATACTCCCCCGGCATGCTGGACACTCTCGAGGAGTGCATAGAGACAATTGACGCCCGCCGAGACTCCGCGCGTCCATCGTCCGTACTCGACTGGTTCACACTCAGCGGGGAGGACGGATTCCTGACGCTTCTCCCGATGAGTACGAAGACGGGGAGGGCGTGGACAGAGACGGAGGCTGAGGAGTTCGAGAAGAGAGTGAAGAACGATCCTGTGGTGCCGTACTACCTTGTCGGAGGCTCGGGTGATTCGTTCATCCTGCAGTTCATCTATGCTGACAAGGCATCGTCGGAGCAGCTGGAAGAACTTTCCTCTGTCTTCGAACCCCTGAGGGAGAAGGGGGCAAGGGTCATTCTGATGAGCAACATGGTGATTGCCGACGAAGTCGTGAAGGCTCTCAGGAGAGATCTCTGTCTTCTTGCTTCTCTCGCGCTTTTACTGATGGTGATTGTCTCCTTCCTCTCGTTCCGTTCCCTCCGGGCTGTGGTCTTTCCGTTCCTCGTGTCTGTCGTCTCGATTGTGTGGACACTCGGAACGATGTCCCTGCTGGGGCTCGAACTCAATCTTCTGAGCATACTCACACCCTGTCTCGTACTCATTCTCGGAAGCACGTACTCCATGCATATCCTGAACGAGTACTACCTCATGGGAAAGAAGGGGGAGTACGACGTAATCGCCTCATCCAGGCATATTCTCCTTACCATTGTTCTGGGCTCCGTCACGACGATACTGGGTTTTCTCGCTCTTGCCTTCGCTCCCTCCGGAACTCTCTGGGGCTTCGGCATCTCGGTTTCCTTCGGCGTCTTCTATTCCTCGCTTCTTTCAGTCTTCTGTCTGCCGTCGCTTCTTCTGCTTCTTCCGTCCCCGAAGGCCCGGAAGAGGGAGAAGCTGAGAAACGGCCTCCTGCAGCGCCTCGTTTGTGTGTGGTCGGAGAGAGTTGTGAGAATATGGCCGGTACTTGTCGTCATCTTCTTCGTCACAGCCGCCGTCTTCTTCCTCGTGAAGGACCGCATAAGCGTGGACTCGAACTACATGTCGTATTTCTCCGAGGATGACGAATTCGGCACCGACTGCCGCTTCTTCTCCTCCGAAATCGGAGGAACGACGCCTTTCACTGTCACAATCACCGCCCCGGAGGGGGAGGAGAACTTCTTCCTCGAGTACGGGAATCTTGCGTCCGTCTTCGAGTGGGAGGAGAGGATGAAGGAGGACGACAACGTACTCCAGATCATATCGTTCCCGCAGTACGTGGCCTTTGCCTCGCGCGAGCTCCTCGGGGAATACGGAATCCCGTCCGACAGCGGGGTACTGAGCATCCTCAGGGCTGTGCTTCTCTCATACGCATCTGAGTTCGGAGAACTCGGCGCCGTCGTCAGCTCGGATTTCAACACTCTCACGATTACCGTCCAGACATGGGACGCGGAGAAGAAGGACCTCATAACGCAGTCGAGCATCGAAGAAGTCTACACACGCATGGTCGACCTCTTCTCAATTCTCCCGGAGGGAACCAGTGTTTCCGTTTCGGGATATCCCGTCATAAGCTCGAAGTTCTCGTCGCGTCTTCTTTCGGATCAGAAGATATCCACGGTGCTGAGCATGATGAGCATACTCATAGTTTCCTCTCTCTTCCTTCTTTCGCTTTCGAAGGGAATACTCGTGCTTGTTCCCGTTGCCGCGGGAATCATGATCAACTACATCTTCATGTATCTGGCACACATTCCGTTCGACATAATCACGGTTTCGTTCTCGTCCGTCGCCATCGGCTGCGGAGTCGACGACGCCCTCCATTTCTCCCTGAGGTACAGGCGGTACTCGAAGAAGTATACGGACACAAAGGAAATCGTAAGCCGTACGCTGAGAAACACCGGACGCCCGATAATCCTCACGACGCTTTCGATTGTGAGCGGTATGCTGATGCTCTCCTTCGGCTCCTACATGCCCATAAGGTACTTCGGCCTTCTCATGAGCGTGACGCTTCTTTCTGCGATGCTCTCGACGCTCGTCTTCCTTCCGTCCTTCACGCTTCTCTTCGACTGGGTGAAGTCGCTCTTCGACGGAAGAGCCTACAGGAGGAGAGATGGCCGAAGGTGACAGAATCAGCGTTCTCATCCCCCTTTTCAACGCAGAGAAGTACATAGAATGCTGCCTTGAGTCGGTATTGAGCCAGGACTATGAGGAACTCGAGATAATCGTCCTCGACGACGGCTCGACAGATGACAGTGCTGAAAGAGTGAAATCGTTCAGTGACGGAAGGCTGAGGTATTACAGAACGGAGAACAGGGGCGTCAGCAGCGCACGCAACACTCTTCTCTCTCTCTCTTCGTCTCCTCTCGTTCTCTTCGTCGACGCCGACGACATACTCTCTCCGGGATTCATCTCGTCCCTCAAGCGTGAAATGGACGCTTCTTCCGCCGATGCGGCGGCGGGAAGGGTAGTGCCGTTCAGGGGAAAGGAGAGAATGAGGAAGGGACGGAAGGAAAGGAAGGTCTGTACGGGAGAGGAGTTCGTGCGTCTCATGGTGAAACCCTTCTCTCTCTACTGCTACCCGCACTCGCGTCTCATTAAGAAAAGCCTCTTTGAAGGCATGACCTTTCCCGAAGGGAGGATCTTCGAGGACGTCTTCGTGATGCCGCGCGTGATGCTGAAGGCGGGGAGGGTCGTTCTTGTCGGGGAAGCTGTATATAACTACAGAATCAACAGCGCCGGGCTCAGTCACGGCTCCTTCAGAGAGGAGAGTTTCGACGAAATGGACGCTTACCTCTCGAATGTCGATCTGGGGGTGGAAAGAAAGGACCGCGAAATTGTAAGATACAGTGGAATTTTCTTTCTGACGAAATACCATTATTATTACTGGAGAGTGATTCTTCACGGTATGGGGATCAGAAAATACCGTGAGAGGTATAAAGAAGAAAAGACGAGAGTCAGACGCTTGATGATGGAGAAGAACTTATGAAAGGTGCTTTTTTGTATGTCGACGCAGGCAAGGGACACTACATTCCTGCCGTTGCTCTTTCCGATGCCTTCAAGGCAATGGGCCACCAGGCTGTTGTCGAGGACCTCTTCCTCGTATTCCGCCTTCCTCTCTTCAAATGGATCTGCAAGTACTACTGGAGATACCTTCTCCATCATCCCAGACTTGAGAAGAAGGTCAATGCAATCTCGAACAACCGCATGTCCCACGACTCCCTCAGGGCCCTCAGCCGGGACAAGAAGGGTATAAAGCACTTCAGAAAGTGGTTCTTCAAGGAGAGACCGGACTTCATCGTCTCCACGAACTTCATGGGGGCTACGCTCCTTCCGGCCGTGCTGAAGGAAATCGGGGTGAACTGCCCCGTCTACGACTACGCAGCGGATCTCTTCGACCAGGTGAAGGCCGGTGTCGACAGCGACCTCACGCTCTGCTACATCCCGACCGAAATCGGTGTGAAGCACACTATAGAGATGGGACAGGATCCCTCGACTGTGAAGCTCTGCCCGTTCCCGCTCTCGAGAAAGTTCGAGGTTGCCGAGAAGCTGAGCAAGGAGGATGCGAGAAAGAAGCTGGGGCTTAAGAACAAGTTCACCGTCCTCTGGAATCTCGGGGGGGAGGGAATCGGAAACCCCAGACTCCTCTACGGCCTCGTGAAGAGAGGACTCGACATACAGGTCGTCGTAATCGGAGGAAGAAGCAAATCCACCGAGGCGGAATTCAATCTCTTCAAGAAGATGAATCCCTCCTTCGACCTCGAGATGAGGGGCTTTGTCAACAACGCCCAGGAATACATCATGGCTTCCGACATGCAGATGGGAAAGGCGGGAGCCAACTCCCTCATGGAGTCTCTCTATCTCCACCGTCCGTTCCTGGTGTCAGAAGTTCTCTACATGGGACGTTCGACCCAGCTCTTCTTCGATTCATATCCCGTGGGCTGGTGTGAGGACGACAACGAGAAGAAACTCGACATAATCGAGAAGGTCGCATCGGATCCGGAGGAACTGGGGAGAATCGAGAAGGAGATGCAGAAGCTCCCAGTGGATTTCTCAGCTCCCCATTTTGCCGAGATGCTCATAAAGGACACTCTCGAATACAGGAAGAGCCACAGTGAGAACTATTGAGACCCTTGTCGACGGAGTGACTCTCCGCGGCATTCTCCACGAGAGGATAAAGGATGACGTATCGTACCCGAGGCCCTGTGTTCTCGTGCTTCCGGGAGGCGCGTACGAGCACCGCTCGAGGAGGGAGAGCGAGCCCGTGATGCTGCGTTTCCTCTCCCGGGGCTACCAGGCATTCACCCTCGACTATACGACGGGGCGGGAGAATATCGCTCTGCATGAGCCCGAGGGAGAGGTCAATGCGGCCCTTCTGCACCTCAGGGACAACGCGGACGAGTACGACATAGACAGAAAGAAGATCGTGCTCCTGGGGTTCTCCGCAGGCGGGCACCTTGCGCTCTCGGAAGTCTGTCACTTCAAGACGGGGAGACCCGATGCCCTTGTGCTCTGCTATCCCGTGGTGACGACTGGGGAGTACGGACACGATGTCTCCACATACAACATAACGGGAGACGACGGGAAGAAGAAGGAATACTACTCACTCGAAAAACATATAAATCCTTCTCTACCTCCGGTATTCCTCTGGCATACGACAAAGGACGAGTCCGTCCATCCGATGAATACTCTCCTTCTTGCAGAGGCTCTGACACAGAGTCATGTTCCCTTCGAATACCACCTCTTCCAGAAGGGAAAGCACGGTCTCTCGATATGTACAAACGATGTGTCATCGTATGAAGAGAGAACGGCGGAGTGGATTGAGCTGATGTTCTCGTGGCTTGAAGACACACTGGAGTACAGACAGTGAAGACTCATCTCATTCTCGATCTCGATACGGGAATCGACGATTCTCTTGCCCTCTTTCTTGCGGCGGTTGACGAAGACGTGGATTTACTCGGAGTCGTCTCCACATACGGTAATGTCTCTGCCTTCCGGAGCGCTGAGAACTCCCTGAGGGTTCTTTCTCTTGCAGGGCGCAGCGATGTTCCGGTCTTCATCGGAAGACGGGCCCCCCTCTCTTCCTCTTCTGTCTTCGAGCCCGATGAAGTATCGCGGCGGATTCACGGTGAAAACGGTACGGGGAACGTTGTTCTTCCGGAAAGCGGCAGGAAGCCCGAAGAGAGGGACGGAATCGCATGGCTCGGGGAGATGTTTGAAAGGTACGGAGAGTCTCTTGTGTACGTGACGACGGGACCGGTAACGAATCTTGCGTCGCTTCTTCTTTCAAAGCCGGAACTGAAGACGTCGAAGTGCCGTGTCGTCTCAATGGGCGGGGCACTTACGGTGAGAGGCAATGTCTCGCACTTTGCAGAGGCGAATATCCACAAGGATCCGGAGGCTGCCGGGCTCTCGTATGAAAGCGGAATGGACATCACTATGGTCGGGCTCGATGTCACGATGCGCTCGCGTCTTACGAAGGCCGATGCCGATTCGTGGCGCAATACGGGAACGGAGGAAGGAAGAATCCTCTCTGCTATGCTTCTCTACTATATTGAAAACACTACGGGTTCTGACGATACCTACATCCACGACCCGTCTGCTCTCTGCTGCGCTCTCCATCCGGGCTGGTTCACGCTTCTTCCGCTTCCCCTTACAGTGGAAACCGAAGGATGCGACAGGGGACGGACCGTTGTCGATAGTGAGAGGATACTCGAGAAGAATCCCCGGACAAAGGCCGCGCTCCTTGTGGAGAGCGGGAAAGTCGGAAACTTCGTGACTGAGGGGATTCTCAGAACGATTTCCCGTCGTTGAGGGACATAAGTATCTTCTCTTTTCTGAAGGGGGATGAAGACGGAGAGTCTATCATCTCCAGTATTTTCGATACCAGTAAATCGTCATCGAAGCCGAACGATGAGAGACGGGGATGGAGACAGGGGCAGACGAAGGTATCGTTCATGCCTATGACGCCGATGTCCCTTCCGATTTCAAGACCGTTGTCCCTACTGAATGCGTAGATTCCCGGAGCGTACAGGTCGTCGTCGAGGATTATGCCGAGCGGGTACTCCAGCTCCTTCGAGTGCTCTGTGAGGAGAGAGTATATGTTGTTCCTGACGTGGCCCTCGGCAAAGAAGTTCGTGTGACCTGTTCCTTCCGTCTCCGAGGCCTCTCTGAAGGCGTCGGTACGTGTCGAGAGAATTCTTTTCGACGGGTCGGGAGTAATCTGGAGAAGGTTCATGTATCCTTTTTCCCTCAGAAGCCTGACAGCTTCGGTTATCGCCCAGTTGTAGTCGATGAGAACCGAGGAAGTCTCTGCAAAGACATCGTTGACGGTGATGACTCTGTCTGCAATTGCCGGATTGACATCAATGCGGTTGTTGTAGAGATTGACGGCCACTGCTATCTCTCCGCCGAGAATCGAGTTCTCGATGTAGTCGTACCATGTGGATGAACCTGCGGTTTCCACGAGGAGACACTCGTAGCCGAGTTTTATCGTTCTCACTCTCAGGGCATGGAGAATCCTGCTGAAGAATGGGTTCTCGCTGTCGGGGACGACAACTGCAATCGTATTGGTCTTTCCCGTCTTCAGGAGCGATGCCGCCCTGTTGACGCGGTAGTTCTTCTCTTCGGCGATTCTCTGTATTCTTGCGGCCGTATCTTTTCCGACGCGGCCCTGCCAGCGCCCTCTGAGTACGAGAGATACTGCCGTCTGGCTTACGCCCGCAAGGCGGGCGATATCCTGGGAAGTTAGTTTTCTGTCCATTGTTTTCAGAATAATACAATGGCGGGCGGCTCTAATCAAGCTCCCGCGTCTTCACGCTCTGGGAATGATAGAGTGAAAAGAAGGAATAATCGTGAAAGCTCTTGTTTCTTTTTCCCGATGATACAAGAATAGCCGTATATGAAATACATGGACGTGAAAACCGCGGCGGAGAAGTGGAACATAACACCACGCCGTGTCAGGATACTCTGCAATGACGGAAGAATAGACGGTGCCGTCAGAAACGGATGGTCATGGGTCATTCCGGAATCCACACCCAAGCCCGGTGACGGCAGGGTCCTCAGGCGCTTCAAGGCTCTCGACATCAGACCGGGGACGGTCGATGTGGACGGCCTGGGGGAACTCCGGAGGCTCTATTCTCTCCCCGGGTACATGAAGGGACCTCACTCCGTGCCCGATGCCGCGAGGACGATATCGTTTCTCTTCTCGCTCGAAGGCGGGGATGTCAGTGCCGAGGACGTGATGAGAATCCTCTCGGGGTTCCTCGTATACAACCTCAGCCTCTCCACTCATCTTCTTGCAGTCAACTTCAATGCAATACTGAGAGAGGAGGCGAAGAGGGAGACGAAGTGGGGAGAGGGGGATCTCAGGCGCATGTACTCCTCCCTCATGAGGGGAATCGAGGAAACGGACGGCTCCTACAGAAAGGGGAAGGTGAAGAGGGGAGAGGATGATGTTCCGGTGGAGAGCGCTGTCGAAACCGTTCTCAACCAGTACGACTCCTCGTGGTCGCTTCTGCATCCGCTTTCGTCTGCGCTTCTTCTTTCGGGAGAGCTGATGCGGACGGGACTCTATAAGAAACATCTTGTCTTCTTCATCTATCTCGTATTCGCGGGAGAGCTCATGAGAAGCTCGTTCGTTCCTCCCTGTCTTCCTCCCTCGTCCGCGAATGAAGCGAGGGCTGCATATGCTCTCGTCTCGACAAGGGGAGTATATACCGACATGACGAACTACACCGAGAGAATGATCGAGTCCACGTATTCGGAGATGAAGAGAGATGTATGACATAATACTCAGGAACGGCCTGGTACTCGACGGGCGGGGAAATGCCCCGAGAAGGGCGAACATTGCAGTCTTTTCCGATTCCATCGCCCTCGTGACGGATCAGGACATCACACGTGCACGCACGGTCATCGACTGCACGGGAAAGTATGTGGCTCCGGGCTTCATCGACGCCCACTGCCATACGGATTTTCTTGTTCTCACCGACCCGAAGGCGGAAGCGAGAATCGGACAGGGGATCACGACCGATGTCACGGGAAACTGCGGAATCGGAACATTCCCGTACTCGAGCCCCGTCCTCAAGGAGATGGTGAAGGACGTCATCGGCGAATGGAAGGAGTGGAAGTGGAAGGACTTCTCCTCGATGAAGCGCTACTACACTGAAAGGAAGATAGGCGTCAACGAACTCTTCCTCGTCTCCCACACGGCTCTCCGAACTGCGGTGATGGGTAACGACTGCAGAAGAGAAGCCACCAGTGAGGAGATTGAGAGAATGTGCTCGCTTCTCGGGAGCGAACTCGAAAGCGGGGCCGCGGGCTTCTCGACGGGCCTCTACTACTCTCCCTGCGTCTACTCGACGGACGAGGAATTATACAGACTCCTCTGTACTGTGAAGGAGAAGGGGAAGATATTCACAGTCCATCACAGAAGCGAAGGTAACGGCTGTTACGAATCCCTCAGGTCGGTACTCGGGACTGCCTCAAGAAGCGGCGTCAGGACCGAGATATCACACCTCAAGGCAATCGGAAAGAAGAACCAGGGGGAAGTGGAGAAGATGATTCATCTCATCGAGGACTACAGGAGAAACGGGCTTGACGTGAAGTTCGACCAGTACCCGTATACATTCGGTTCGACCTCCCTCTTCTCGCTTCTTCCTCCGCGTGTCCTCGCATTCTCACGCCTCGAGCAGAGAATGGCGCTCTCCCTCGAGAACGAGAGGGAGGAGATAAAAAGGGAGATTCTCACGGACACGACCTGGGACAGCATCTATCCCCTGGTCGGCCCGGATGACATACGGGCGCTCTACCTGTCGTCGAATCCCTCGTTCAACGGTCTCTCACTTACCGAAATAGCCGGAAAGCTCGGAGTATCCGATCCTCTCGATGCACTCTTCGATGTCCTGAGAGACGAGACGGGACTTGCCGTCATGACAGATACGACGGAGACGGAGGAGAGCCTCGAGAGGATAATGGTTCATCCCCTAATGTGCTTCGGTACCGACAGCCTCTACTCCTCTCCGATGCCTCATCCCCGGTCATACCACTCGACAGTCGAGTTTCTTTCGAAGTACGTAAGGGACAGAAGGCTTCTTCCCCTGGAGGAAGGTGTCAGAAGGATGACGGGCGAGACTGCAGAGCGTTTCGGAATAAGGGACAGAGGAGTCATCGAGGAAGGAAAGAGAGCCGACATCGTTGTCTTCGACTACGATCAGTTGAAGGTCAACGACGACAATACCAACTCGGGAATCGAATGCGTCATCCTCAACGGAAAGATTGCGTCGAAGGACGGCGAGATTCTCTACACGGGAGAAGGGAGAGTTCTCTGATGGAGAAGAAGGAACTTACACCGGCCCAGAAGAAGGTGCTCGGAATAGCGAGCATCGTCATATTCGTCGTCTTCACGGTCTCGGTCTTCGTCTTCATCGGCATTCCCCTTGTGCGTACCGCGAAGAATCCGGAGACCTTCAGGGATTGGATCGACGGCATGGGAATATGGGGAAAGGTCTGCTACGTTGGAATCTGCTTCCTTCAGGTTCTTGTCGCGATAATCCCCGGAGGCCCGATAGAGATTGCGGGAGGCTATGCCTTCGGCCACGTCGAGGCCACCGTTCTCTCGACAATCGGACTGGGAATAGGATCGGTTGCGGTATTTCTCCTTGTAAGGAAATTCGGACGGAGCCTCCTGGAGGTATTCTTTTCGAAGGAGAAGATAGACGAACTCGGGTTTTTAAGAACCAATACGAAGAGGGATATGATTATTCTCTTCCTGTTCCTCATTCCCGGAACTCCGAAGGACCTCCTGTGCTTCTACTGCGGCCTCACGGACATGCCGTTCCGGTTCTTCTTCCTCATCTCGACCTTCTGCCGCATCCCCGCCGCCTGGATCAGTTCCTACGGAGGAAATGCGATGATGAACAGGAGCTATACTCTCGCCATAATCATCGCCCTTGTCATCGTAGCCCTGACGGTTCTCGGAATCATCGGCTACAAGATGATGGTGAAGAAGCACAATACGGAGGAGAAGCATGAAGACTGAACTCTTTCTCTTCGACATGGGCGAAGTGCTCGTACTCGACGGCGTGAACCTCCCCGAGATTGCCGCTCATCTCAATGTGGGGAAGGACGAACTCGAAAGGGATTATGCGAAGTACGACTATCCGATGATGGAAGGCTGGATGGATACGCTCTGCTACATGAGGCATCTCGAGAGCGAATTCGGCGTGAAGATAGAGGGAAATCTCTTCAGGGAGATCTACAATCCCCGTACCAATCTTCCGATTCTTCCCGTGCTGCAGAGAATACGTGATAACGGCTCCCGCCTTGCTGTCGGCTCGAATACCTTCCGCCCGCATGTGGAGAGGATCTCCGCTCTTCCCGGAAATCCTCTCTCATATTTCGATGCCCTCTATTTTTCCCATGAGATGCACCTTTCGAAGCCGTCTCTCTCGTTCTTCAGATACATCCTCGAAAAGGAGCAT
>CAVILL010000019.1:0-30402 GCA_963643635.1 Sphaerochaetaceae bacterium
CTGCCCCCGCATCGGTTTTCGGCTCGGCAATGATTGCAGCAACCCTTAACCTCTCGGTCGTTCCGACACTCGGACAGGCTGCAATCGTGCCGTATGGCAGCAATGCACAGTTCCAGGTGATGGTAAGAGGACTTGTACAGCTTGCGCAGAGAACAGGACTCTACCGCAATATCAATGCCGGAGAAGTCTACGAGGACGAATACGACGGAGAGGATCTTCTCACGGGAGAGGTGACTTTCCACAGAGTCAACGGCGGATATCGTGACAACGGACAGATCGAAAAGATAGTCGGTTACTTCGCTTTCTTCGAAACGACAACAGGCTTTAGGAAAACAGAATATTGGACAAAAGCAGATATCATCAACCACGCACAGAGGTATTCAAAGTCCTTCTCCAACGGCCCGTGGCAGACGAACTTCGATGCTATGGCAAGAAAGACTGTCCTCAAGTCTCTTCTCAATCACTACGGCCCTATGAGCGTCGACTCTTCGCTTGCCCAGGCAGTAGCAAAGGATCAGACCGTTGTACACACAGACGGCACAGAATCCTACGACGACAATCCGGCAAATGATACCGTTATTGCGTCAGACGCTGAAAAACAGCCCGTAAACGCACCGATTGACGCAAGGAGTGAAATTACTCCACCTTCGGCAGAAAGTCAGCCACAGTCAAAGGAAACGGCCTCACAGACAACAACAGCAGTCGAGAACGACAGCGACGACGAGAATTTCTGAAAAGGGAGCGTTCCGGTGAGTGTCACAGCTTGCCGGAACATGAAAGGTCAACGGTATGAGAAAGCATTCTTATTATCTGCAGCTTGACGAGGACTTTCTTGAAGATCCCGAAGTCCAACTCTTCATCGAGGAGAAAGGGAAAGAAGCAGTCTTTGACTACATCGCTCTTCTTTTGATCATGAGGTCGTACAGGAACACGGACTACATGATTCCCTGGACTATGATACCGATCATCGCAAGAAGACAGCTCATGTCTACACCGGAGAAACTTGAGGACACAGTGAAGTACTGCATCAAGATCAATTTCTTTGAGATTTACACAGATGACTTCGGGACTAAGTTCTTCTTCTCAAGACGCAGACAGCTTGATCTCAGAACATGGCAGGTCAAGTCAGAGAAGAACAGTGAAGCAGGAAAGAAGGGAATGCAGAAACGTTGGAAGAACAGGGAGAAAGAGAACGATGAAGACGAAGAGTAACAACTATTCTCATGCGTATCTTACATACTACACAGTCTTATACATTATCTCTCTCTTCATAGCCGTAATAACGGATAGGGTTAAGGTTAAGGGGTTATTAACGTTCGTTATTAACGTTCGTTATTAACGTTCGTTATTAACAGAGAGGTTTGCAGATGGGAGAAAGAGGCAAACAGATCTTATACATGGTAGTCACGAATGACGAGTTTGAGCTTCCCGTTTTCCTGGCGGACAGCGCTCGGGAAGTAGCAGACTTTCTCGAGATAAAAGTGAGCGGTCTGTACTGCAACGTGTCAAACGGCAACGTGGCAATCGGGAAAGGCAGACGCAAGTACAAGCTCGTAAGGTTCAGAAAAGTTCCCAGGAAGGAGGAAGACACAAAGTAATGGCAGTAATCAGAAGGGAGTTTGTCCTGCACGGATATGTAGCAACATGCACGTTTGGCGACCGGAGCGTCTTTACGGCGCCCGTGTACGCTATCAACAGGGCAGACGCATACGTGAGAGCAAAGAGGGCTGTACACAATACGTACGAGCCGAAGGATATCAGACATAAGGGCGGGGCCGTATTGGAGGTGCTCACGTTCAAGGAATACCGGAAACGGAAGGAGGAACAGAAGAAATGACAGAAGGATTTGCGTTCGCAACAGCAACGAACATGGCGACCGGCGAACGATTCTTGCTCAATATCGATTACATCGAGTCGATGCAGCCGTTCGTACTCGACGGAGAGGAACACTGTTTTATCAACATGGTGACAGGCAAGCAGTTCAAGGTCGTCGAGAAGATGGAAGAAGTGAAAGGCGATATCGAGAACGTTGTGAACAGGCCGAAAATCGTCAATTGGGCATTGGGAGGTAACAGGATATGACTCTCGTTCAGTTTATTGACAACAAAATAGCTGCTTATCAGAGGCTGATCGACAGAAATGAGAAGCTCGAGAGGACGGAAACTCTCGAATGGAACAGAGCCTACACGATAGGGGAGAAGAGCGCTCTCGAAACTCTGAAAGCACACCTTCCGGAGCTCACTCCGAATGTTACGCTGTATGAAATGCAGGAGTTTTGTCGGAATCGGAATTGTTGGATCGGAGAGTGCCCGCTGTCAACATCCCCTAATTCATGCCCTATGGGGACTGCCGAAGATTGGAACATACCCGAAATCGAGAGGATAGTCAGAGAAAAGGAGGAAGATAGTGACAGCACCACTTGAGTTTATCAAAAGCATTCTCACCTTCATCGGCAAGACAAACGAAAAGGCAGCTAACGAGAGAGTTGACTTGATAAAGACGACCATCGAGAACTATCTCGACGGATATCCCGAAAACAGAGGGGAGATCGAGAATGATCTCACAGTCCAGGAAGTAGTCGAATTCTGCAAGAGCTACGGCTACGGGTTAGATCCGAGATGCGAAAAGTGTCCGTTCTTCAACTACAACAATCCCGAAGGGACAGACGGCGATTGGTGCCCCAGCGGATGCGATTTTCAAGAAGTACCGCCGGAACTTTGGAAAGCAAAAGAGATGCAGCAGAAGATCAAGGAGGCTCACAGATGAAGGGATTCATCGAGGTACACAGCGCAGCACGGAAGGCACGTCTCATAAACGCAAACGCAATCGAGTACATCGTACCGCACGAGTATGGCACATGGATCATGACAAGACGTGGAGAAGGTTACCCCGTAACAGAACACTACGAGATAGTCAAGAAACTCATACTCGAGGCTTTAACGCCGACTTTCACAGTGTACAGAGAGAAGGAAGAACAGGAATGACACAGAAGCAAATGGACTCGAAGATAATGATGGCAATGGAACTAGAACGTAGACGGTTTAAATATCGGTCTTCCCCTGGCAGAGTTAAAAAGCTACAGAAGGAATGGCGAACACTAAGTGAAGAAGTTAATAAACTAAAAAAATTGCTTGAGAAATACTAAATTGGAGGAAGAACAGTGAGACGCAGAAAACACAGAGACGAACCCGAAACGACGGTAACACCGGAAGTCGGAGAGCAGAGGAAGAACGAGGACGAGGAGGAAGGCAGACACATCGGATGCCTTCCGGCAATCGTGCTTGCGATTGCACTTATGGCTTTATTGTTCGGAGCAGCACAGCTCACCCAGGTAAGCTATGACAGCGGTTACGTCAAGGGCTACGAAGAGGCAGTCGAAGCGGTTGAAAGAGTACTTACCCGAGGAGGCACAACATGATCGTCGATATCATCTCGCTACTCGTAACGTGCACCGTCATACCGGCCCTGTCAATCGGCTTTATGGCCTGCACGATGGTAACGCAGTACAGGCTCGAGAAACGCTTTGAGCAGATGCGGGAAGAAAGAAGGCTCATGAGAGCGGAAATCGACTCAGTAAGAACGAGACTGAAAGCGATAGAAATTGCAAAAAAGGAGGAACAGCACAATGAACAGCAGCGACAGTCAGCAGACAACGACACAGAGAAGAAAGAAGACGGTAACAGCACCGCAGGACTCACTGATCCGGAAGCTGAACTACGAGATAGAGAGACTTGATAACATGCAGAAGCGTGTCAGCTTGTACACGACAAGACTCTCGTATTGCTCATACGTAGACAGGATACTTCAGCGGCTTGAGGGCGCAAGAAACGCAATGAAAGACTTGAAGAACCGTGTCATGTACAGCGGAGACTCGGACTATGCAGACAGCTACAGAGGTAAGAGTTAATCCCAGGCGCAACGCCGAGATGGAAGTCTATGTCTACATCGACGGCGAGTACGAAGAAAGCTATGACGGACTCGTTGAAGCATCGGAAGCACTCGATATCACAGTCGAGAAAGTGAAGGAGCTCATAGTCAGCGGGGCCGGAATCGAGAGGAAAGGAAAAAGCATCACTCTCGATATAGCATACGACTCGCCGTACGACTGCAGACACGTGATCGAGGACGGCAAAGAGAAGGACGTACTGTTTATTCAGACGTCGAAACTAAGAAGGAGTTAAAAATGGCGACAAGGAAAGTTTTTGTAACAGTGACAGCGCATGTCGTAGTGTCTATCAAGACGACGGAGGAAGACCAGGAGAAGATAGCAGACATGGCACTGAGAAACGTGCTCAAGGACATGGAAGGAGGTGGGTATTTTCCGTGGCTCATAGCTGCAGACGTATGCGACGAGCCGGCAAAGAAGCATTACGGCTTTGGAGAGCCTATGGCAGTTTACAGAAGGCCTGCAGACGAAGCAGACAGATGGTTTGACGAGAATGCCCCGGGGAGTGTGAAGTAATGGTTTACTGCATGTTCGAGCAGAGCGGTACTTTCAAGGACGAGTTTCGTAAACTCGGGATGGATGCCATAGATCTTGATATCCTCAACGACTTCGGGGAGACGGACAGGCAGATAGACCTCTTTGCTGAGATCGAGAAGGGATATGCCGGAGAGCCGAGTGTCTTCGACGAGATAACGCCGGATGATCTTATCATGGCGTTTTTCCCGTGTACCCGGTTTACCGAAAAAGTTCCGCTACTGCTGCGCACGCAGCTTGCTCAAATGACCGGATGGGACAGCGAGAAGAGACTCGAGTACAGCCGGAAGATAATGAGCGAAGTAAACAGCTACTATCAGACAGTCTGCAAATTGTGGATCACAGCCATTCGGGGGGGGCATCGTATGATTATGGAGAATCCTGCAAACAGTGCATGGTCCTTATCAGTCTACTTCCCGATCAAGGCGAACGTAATCCACAAAGACCGTAGCCTTTATGGGGACTATATGAAGAAGGCGACACAGTATTGGTTTTTGAACTGCGAGCCGAAGAACAACTTCTTCCTGGAGGACATAGAGGCAGCCGGAACGCAGACGCTTGACCGGATTAAAGGAAGTAACCGGCAGATACTCCGGAGTATGATATCACCGGTTTACGCAAATCGATTTATCAGAGAGTACATACTCGAGGAGGAAGAATGATGAAAATTGAAGGTCCGTCGTGCGTGATCGACGAGACGGGAATTACCGATTATGCAGCCATGGGAACGATGAGGCTTGCCATGCCCGATTGGGTAGCTATCTGCAGAGCCCTCTACTATCAGTACGAGCACACGAGCGAGCCGGAGTGGTTTAAGAAGTATCTCATGGCCATCCACGAAGCGATACTGAGAGGCATGCCGATGGATGATATCGAAGACGTCAGAGCAGCAGAGGGGCACATGGAGATGCTGTACTACGATCACGAAAGCCATTGGGACGAAGTGAGACTGAGGACGAACGCTCAGAGGCTATACAAGATCGTGCTGAACAGCATCAATGATGGAATGTCGCCCGCTTACATAAACGGCCAATTGGAAATCCTTGAAGACTTCATCTATTCAGATACGTACAAGGATGGGAAGAGCGACAGGAAGTTCAAGATCTATCTCGATTGGGAAAATGACAGGATTCATATCCGAGCGGTAAGGAAATCTACAGAAGAGGCTTCCTTTGAGGACTTTGACCCGATGAAAGATTACAACCCTCTTTCGCCGTATGCGAGTGTTTGGGATTTTCAAAACGTACTCAACAGGACAATCCGAGCAGCCAGGCAAGCAGGGCAGAAGAAACGGAGGGAGAAGGAAGAGAGTAGAGAGATAGAAGAGGGAGGAACGAATACACATATCAATAACGAAGAAGATATCGTAAAGAAAGATGACGAAAGCGACGACTTTCTGCTGTAAATTTATTCTTTCGATAATTCGATGGAGGCTCTCGGAAACGGGAGTCTTTTAATTGATTACAAAAATAATCAAAAAATCTGAAATTCCCTCTTGACAATAAATGATTACTGCCGTAATGTATTATCACATTAACAAACAAGGAGAAAACGAAAATGACATTCACAGACGGAACTAAAACAGTTGAGATTACTCTTACAGACGCTAACGGCATCGACTGGACAGCAGACTTCTTCCAGGTCGGCGACCTCGAAATGACAGAAGACGGCGCTTACATCGTTGAAGACACAGCCCTCCTCATTGAAGCAATCGAGGACTACAAAGCAGGTAGAGGCGACTATGAGGGAATGGAGTGCAATAGTGATATTGAGGTTGAGGAGGTAGCGCCGAAGTTCGATGAATACAGCTTCGAGTCCTACGACGAACTCAAGGCATGGCTCGATGCTCGCAAGGATGACAAGAGAGCAGTTTACTACTATGGCTTCATGGAGAACTTCGACGGCACACTCTACACCGTCGCAGATATAGCTTCCGACATGGACGCAAGTTGGTTCGACGAAGGTCAGACCGTCGAGATCTACGAGGAGGCGAAGGCATGACCCTCTACTCAGTACCACAGGCAGCGGAGAGGCTCGGTATTGACCAACATTCGCTCGCTAACCGTCTCCGGCGCAACGGATGGCCAAAGGTAGGAGACAGATACGTCCTTACCGATGCCGATATCGAGAAACTCAAGGACGGCAAGGCCGGAAGGCCGAAGAAGACCCAGGTGTAACAGCCTGGGATTTTTATTGTGATTGGCACAAAATGTGCCAAAATGTGCCGCTCTTACATGCGCACATGACAGTGCTATTTCGTTGTGCCAAAATGACGCTATGGCAGAGTTTTACAGTAATCCACAGCGAGCAGCGGAAGAGTCAAGGCACGGCAAAGCAATATCGGACAGAGTAAGACTTACTGTTGACGGACATGTTGTGCTCGGACAAGTGGTCTATAGTCGAGGGGATTTCTCTTTTACGTATGCCGGCCTTAAGACTGTCCCAATCCGCAATCTCGATCGTGGGTATGTCACATCCATCATCGATAACGTAAGGAAGTGGAAACCGCTATAGGGGAATACGCAGGAATGGAGAGCAAGATTCAGTATCATCCACAGCGCACCGAGATCGAGAAAGATATCATCGATGGCGTCCCTTTCAGAGAGATAGCAAAGAAGTACAGTTCGAAATCCTTTAAACTCTCACGAGAAACTATCCGACGTTACAAAGAAAACTCTCTCCCTTCTGTTATGCGATACTCCCAGGTACAGCACGCCGACGGAGTGGCACGCATCGCAACGGACTGTATGACAGATCTTGAATCGGTAAGGCAGGCTGCAATCAATGCCTTACAGGACCCCGATAACCCAGGGCAGATAAACATCAATCCGTCAGCGAAAGAGATGAAAATCCGGTGGTACGACAACGACACAAAAAAGTACGGAGTATCATCGCTCAAGGAGCTGCTTGACAAGATACCGGACGAGAAGGAAGTGCAGGGCATCTACGGCAACGCCAAAGACCCGAGGACGCTCTTACTTGATACGACAGAGAAGATGCTCAAGTGCATGGAGCTCATAAGTAAGACGCAGGGCTTTATCTCAGACGGTACAACAGTAAACATCACTAACACCAACATGACGACTTCGGAAATTGCAGACATGACAGAGAAAGCTCTGTCGGACTATCCGGAGGCGTTAGACGCATGGACGAATGCTTTTCTCGAATGGTGCGCACAGCGGAACGAGGATGCACGTAAGGCGATAGAGTACAGCAAGAGTACAGGAGAACAATGATAGAAAGAGCTGAAAATTCAGAAGCCAACATGTTCGAGTGCTTGAAGAAGATGCGACCCGATATCTACCTGGGGAGTATCGGCTTCCGTGCCTTTAAGTGGCAGCTCACTGTCGTCAACTGTAAGTCTAAGCGCATCATCCTTCTCTGCTCACGACAGGCAGGGAAGAGCACTATAGTCTCGTCTATCCCGTGCCATACGGCAAAGTATCATGAAGGGAGTCTCAACATCGTCATAGCCCCGACAGAGGACCAGGCGAAGGAAGACATCCTCAAAATCAAGGACTTCATAGCTCACGATCCGACATACCCCGACCTCAAGAGAGACGGAAGCGATATCATACAGCTTGAGAATGGGAGCCGTATCATAGTCGTAGTCGCAACCGACCGCAGCGCCCGAGGATATTCCAAGCCGAGGACAGTCGTACTTGACGAGGCGAGCCGTATTCCCGACGTTGTCTACAAGTCCGGCGTAGTGCCTATGATGAACCACAACCCGCAGGGGAAGATCTACATGCTCTCTACCCCGTTCGGCAAGAGTGGATTTTTCTATAACACATGGACCCGAGACTCCAAGACATGGACGAAGATATTTGCCCGCACGCCCTATGACGTTGACCCGATGGACAGCATGAACCTCATAGATGCAGAGCCGGAAGAAGAGTTCTCAAGGCGTTGCGCAGAACAAGGAATTATCGGCCTTTACTCCCCGAACCATGCCAACAGGGACGAACAGCTTGCGATACTCGAGGAAGTCGGAGAGACGCAGTATCAGCAGGAGTTCTGCTGTGACTTCGTCGAGATGGAAGGCCAGGTATTCAGAGACGCAGATCTTGCCCGTTACTTTGCAGCGAAGGGAACGCCGTTTAACGGTGCACTGTCAATCGACGAGGAGACGAGAGCCGTGCATATCAGAGGCGAGGAGGAAGTCGCCCCGATGCCGATGCAGAAGGTAGTCGGAGGGAGGTATTTCTAAAGGCGTATGAACTTGAGACATTCGGCATCAAATCCGTTCAACCACTTCGGACTGTCCCCCGACATGGTGCAGCTACCCGAGGCGACGTACATCGTCAGCCAGGACATAGCACAGAGAGTCGACTACACGTGCACAGAGGTATTCAGAGTTACGCCCGTAGCCGTACAGGGTAGCGCACAGCACCGCATAGCCTACTATCTCGACAAGGTATTCATAGATCTCAAACAGATACGCTACACGGAACTCCCTTACTATACCCGTGAGCTCATGGATGCTTTCTCACTACAGGGTGACTGTATCTTTGCCATAGACGGCACCGGCATAGGGCTTCCCGTGTTCGACATGTACGAGGACGCAGGACTTGACCCGTTGAAGATACTCTTTACATCCGGCGAGTCGATAAGCACGCAGACCGGCATCCGTGCAAGCGGGAGCAAGTTCGGGATAGTGCAGGGCTACGGAGTGCCGAAGAACAACCTCAAGGACGCTCTTGTGTTGTGCATGGAGCAGGGCACTATCAGACGAGCGCCCGATCTTGCATTCAAGGCACAGGAAGAAGAGCAGTACCGCAATTTCGTCGGACGCTTCAACGAGAAGACGAGGGCCGTTAAGTACGAGAACAGCGACGACAAGATACACGACGATATCATATGCGCCGACATGATAGCTGCATGGATTTTTCAGAACATGAGTCGAGCGAACAGAAAACCGAGCATAGAGACAAGCACCTACGAGCGTGACCCGTTCGGAGACAGAAGAAAGGAGATATACTAGCATGGCAATCAGCAGAGACACCATTCAGAAACTCGAGCGCATCAGAGACGCACAGAACAGCAAGGATGCCGTATTCCTGCAACTATGGAAGAACGTTGCGGACAACATCGACCCTATGTACGGCGATATGGACAGGGACAGCGAACCGAGGCCGTCAACGAAGGCAGCGGACACGAAGATCTACGACAGCACAGTACAGTCATACTCTAACGTGTTCGCCATGGGCCTGCAGGGCTACGTATGTTCTTCGCAGTCGGCATTCTTCTCACTTATGCCCGAGGACGGACTCTCAAACGGAGAGGAAAAGAACAAGGAATTTACCGAAGTCCTGCAGACGAGGACGAGACAGATGTACGCATGTATGGCGCAGAGAGGCTTCTACGGCCCCGTCTATCCGTTCTTCAAGTCTTTCGCAGACCTGGGGAGTGCAGTAATGTTCTTCAACCTCACGAGGGACGGGAAGATAAACTACGAGTATGTACCTAACTATCAGTGCGTACCGCTCTACAACAGAGTCGAAGGACTATGCGACACAATCTTCCGCTCTATGTGGCTCACAGCCTATGAGGCAAGACAGATGTTCGGCGAAGAGAATCTTCCTCAGTGCATGAGAGGCGACAAGGTGGACGAGACGAAGCCTTTCCAATTTTGGGAGCTGTTATGTCCCCGTGACCGCTTCGGCTTCAAAATCTCAGACAGTAACGAGTGGGAGCACCTTGATATCATATGGAGCAGAGACGAGCAGAAAGCCGTGTTCGAGGGCGGTACGACTAGACAGCGTTTCTGTTTATGCACCTTCTCAAAGAACGACGACAGTACGGCATGGGGAGTCGGCTCTCCTGGGCTCAGACAGTGGCAGAACGCAAGATGCCTGCAGAGAATGTCGCAGGACCTTCTTATAGCTTCGCAGTATGCAGCATCCCCCGCAGTAATGAAGAGCGCCGGATTTACCGCCAAGATAGCACCGGCAGCGTTTATCGATATCCCCGCAGGCGCAAGCATGTCACCCTTGGAACTCGGACAAGATCTGTCGTGGACAACGACGGCAATCGCAGACAGGCGCAGTCTTGCAAAGAGCGACTACTTTGTCGACTACTTCTTGATGCTCAGTCAGTACTCCGGCAACGTGAACACAGCAACGCTTGCACAGGGCTTGCAGAACGAACAGCTCAAGATGATGACGCATTTTCTTGACGCACTCCGCACGGGATTCTTTGAACCTGTTATCGACTGGACATGGAACACTATGGGCGAACTCGGATATTTCGATGACGGCTATGATATCTCCTACAAGGACCTGCAGGTCGATTTCGTCAGTCCGCTCTACATCCTGCAGAAACAGGCCGTATCTCTCGAGCCGACTGTCAACACGATGAACACTGTCCTCCCGTTCCTCAACCTTGACCCGACACTCGTCAATTACTTCGACTTCGGGGAGCTTGTTGAGGTAGTCAGAGAGTCGACCAACGCCGATGCGAGAATCGTCAGAGACAAGAAGACAGCAGAGGAGATGATAGCAGCGCAGCAGAGGGCACAGCAGGAACAGGCAGCAAGAGAACAGGCGATACAGCAGCAGGACGCAGACACGAGGCAGTATGCTGCAGCGGCAAAGGCCCCCGAGCAGGGGAGTGTCGCACAGCAGATGCAGAGCGGAAACGCAATGTCATACAGCACCATGAAACTTAAATAGTGAGGTATATATGGAAGACAGAAAGAGAATCACGAACGCCGAACTCACGAGAGCGTATCAGAAAGTGTTCGGCAGCGGAAAGGAAGGGACGACGGTACTTGCCGATATCCTTTCCCTTCTCGGGTACTTCGGGAACCAGTCGCAGAAGATGAATCCCGATCTGTTGTCAGCAGCGAACACGATACTTGTAAGGCTCAACGTGTTCGACAGCACCAACGTCGAGAGGTTCGCAGAGACAATCATCGACGGAGCGTTACCGCCGAAGGAGGATGATGACAATGATTTCTAAGTACATGCGGATTTACTTTTCTCCCGATGGAGACGGAGGCGCACCGACAGGAGGAGACGGCACAACGGCAACCACAACAACACCAGGAGCGGAAACGGCAACGGCAATCGAAACACAGCCGGCACCCGAAACACCGACGTACGAACGCCCGAAGTACTTCGCACAGGTCAATCCGGCAAAGGCCGACAGCGAAGACTACAAGAGCCTTTACCGCTATCAGAAGATTGACGAACTTGCAGACGCCTATCTTGCACAGTCAAAAGAGATGGCAGAGCTACGCAAAAAGAGTGAGAACTCGATATACGTACCGCAGTCAGATGACGAGGAAGGAATCAAGGCCTTCAAGGCAAAACTCGGAGTACCGGAGAGTGCAGACGGATATACCCTCAAATCTCTCTCGGATGCAAAACTCGGAATCGGAGACGAGGCGAAGAGGATAATCAGAGAGACGGCATACAAGGGCATGTTGTCAGACCGGCAGGCGGATGCAATCGGAGTATCACTTCTCAAGGTAGCAGAACTTTCGCTCAAGACACAGAAGGCACAGAGGGAGAACGCCGTAAAGAACTTCGATACGACCCTCACGGCATCCTACTCGGATATCACATCAGAGACGGACCGCAAGAGCGCTGCAGAGCGTGACAAGGCGACGTACGAGAAGTTTGCAAACGAGACAGGCATGAAGGCCTACTTCGACGACAGGGGACTCAGTTACGACCCCGCTTTCGTCAAGGCAATGAGCGCCTATGCACGCAAACACAGCGGGACGGCCCCGCAGTCGAATCTTCCGAACACAAGGCCGACAGGAGTGAGAGGCGGAGCGGACACGCCGATATCGGAAAGAGCATCGTCGTTCTACGGCAAGCAGTTTAACGACACATACGGAAAACACTAAGGCGAGGAGGTAGCACACATGCCAGGTATTTTTGATAATCTCGTGTCTTTCGGAGACACAACAGAAGTCAAGGAAGAGAGAAAGGAAGAAGTCGCACAGACTGCAGAAGCCTCTCAGACGAACGAGGAAGGCCCACAGGGCGAGTCGAAGGATATCCGGAAGGATTTCTACAGTCAGTCCTTCTACGACTATTATAAACGCTGATTTTCAAGCGCACATGACAAACAGATTTTCTTGTGCAATCATTCTTCTAGGCTATGTTATAGCTTTATCGTTGCATCCAAGCGACACACCCGAAAGGGGATAAGCCGGTAAGATAGGACCTCAGACATTAGGGAATCTGTTCACACTCGTTGACAGTCTCTTTTCGAGGGAAATGTACGCCAAGCTGTTAAGGACGGTTAGGTGTAACACGAAACTCAGAAAGGAGACTGTTTTTAATGGCAACATTCTCAACAACTCACATGGATCTGCAGGAGGCATTCAAGAGAGAGAACTACACTAACGCCGAAGAACTGCTCGGCGCTCTCCTTCAGAACAACGACCTTCTCAGAACGGCAGCCGTACTTCCCGCAAGCAACGGCAGTTATCACAAGACACTCGTAGCAGACAGACTCGGCAAGGGCTCTTTCAGAGGAGCATACGAGGCTATCAAGCAGACGAACTCTATCACTCACGTGAAGAGCGACCCGATTGTTTCCTATGAAGCAGAGTCGGAAGTCGACGAGCTCATTCTCAAGGGCGCAGACGATCCCGCAACAGCAAGAATGACAGAAGACCTCATGAACATGCAGGGAATCACAAACGGGTACAACGAAGCACTTCTCTACACAGACCCGTCAAAGGCAACAGAGAACTTCGAAGGACTCTCTTCAAGACGCAGCAAACTCGGCGACTACTGCTTCTCATGCGGTGGAACAGCTGCAAACAAGCTCTCGTCCGGATGGCTCATTCAGATGGGTCCGGATGCTTTCTCCATGAGGTATGCAAAGGGCTCTATGCCTGGGCTTACTCATGAAGATATGGGAAGGCAGAAGTGTACAGCTGCGGACGGCGTCGGCCACTATTGGGGATGGGTAACAAAGTTCGCCCTCGCTTTCGGTATCTCTATCCGCAGAGAGGATGCTCTCATGAGACTTGCGAACATCGACCCGACAGCAAACAGCGTTGAAGGACTCTTCGAGACTCTTATCAGAGCGAAGAACAAACTCCCCGCAAGAGGACGCAACGCATTCCTCTATGTCAATGCCGACGTTCAGAGCATCATCGAAATCATGACCCTCAACAAGGCAGCCGGCGGACTCAGCATCAAGGATATCGAAGGTTACGGCCCCGTCGCTCACTTCCTCAATATCCCAATCCTCAACATGGACGCTATCAAGTCCACAGAGGCAAAACTCAGCTAACGGAAAGGAGACAGACAGAATATGACAAACGCATATCTTAATTTTGGCGAAATCACAGCTTTCTCCGCTTCGAGTGCAGCAACCTACGCACCGAATGTCATCGAACTTGAAAACGCTCACTACTTTGCCGGCACGCCTTCAAAGGCCGTGTTCGTCGCAAAAGTTGCAGTGACAGGCTTCAAGGCAGCTCTCTACAGTGACGACACAACGACACCAACCACAATCGTTGCACAGGCACCGAAGGGAATCGACCTTGCAGTCGGTGACATCGTTGAGCTTGCAATCCCCGCAACTCTCGGAAAGTATCTCAGAGCAGGCGGAAGCGCAGGAGCAACAAGCGGAAAGATGGATATCTCCATCGAACTCGGTGAACCGAGAGACTGACACCTCTCACTTTAAAGGGGCATAAAGTCCGGTATCACCTACAAAATTACTTATATGATACATTGACCTAAACCAATGCCCCCGACTGACCCTCGGGGGCTTATATCTTCCGAAACAAGGATTTATACAGAAAACAATGGACGTCAATCTCAAAACATCTAATTGGATTCAGATAGCAAACGGAGCGCTCTCTCTTATCATGCAGCCGTTACTCGACACCTTCAACGACGGCAGTATCACGGCATCCACAGTCAGCACTCTTCTCCCGCTTGCACTCGATGAAGTCTACGGCACTCTTCCCCTTGATGATATCTCCCTCTACGCACTACTCCCGAGAGACGGCAATTACAAGCCGGAGACTTCGGGATATCTGTATTCATACTCTCTCCCCGATAAACTCGCATACGTTCGGGAAGTGGCGACAGAGCCGGCAGATGCAGAATGGAAGAGAGTCAGAGGTTCAATCCTTACCGACGCCGAAGTCGTGAGAGTAAGGTACGTTCAGAGGCCGTCAAAGCCGTCAGACATGCCTCCGTACTGTCAGACTCTTCTTATTACACTTCTCGCATCCAAACTCGCAGGAGCGCTCTCTCACGACACATCACTCGCATCATCACTCATGAACTCATATTCGACTCTCCTCTCTCAGTATCTTGTACTCAGAGAGGCCCCAGGCAGTCAGCCGACGTACAGAGATACAAGGGAGTGGTTCTAATGGCAGGGTACAGAACAATACAGTCTAACTTCACCGGAGGGCTTCTCTCTCCTCTCTCGACAGGACTTGTCGGAACGGACCTCTACAATAAGGGCCTCGAGATGGCAGAGAACTGCTTTTACGGCCCGAGCGGAGGAGTGTACAAGAGAAACGGAACAAAAATTCTTAAATATCTTTTACATGAAGAACCCGAGAAGGGAAGATATAAACTCTTCCATACAACAATCAGCGGAAGAGATTTTATTATCTTCATATCCCAATGGACCGTTAGTGTGTACCTTCTCCCTAACGTGGAGGAAGACGACAAGAAAGCAACACAATCGGTCATTACGATGATGATGTCGGGATGGTCCTGCGAGCACCCCGAAAGGCTTTCCGTTGCAGCGCAGGACGACGTGATCTATATCGTCGGTGAGGAAATCGAGCCGATGAAGCTCTATTCCGTTGCGGACATAACCGCCGGTAGACTCAGTTTCCAACTCGAAAAAGTTGACTTTGTTACAGCCCAGGAAGGCACAGAAACGGAAGGATCCGTGAAGACGACGGTACATACCCCCGTCAAGCCGGCAACGCAGGCGTTCTACGACGGCAGATGGTTTCTCGCAGGAGATACGGACGGGAAACTTACAGTATGGGCTTCACGGCCTTACGATGCTGTCAACGGCGTTTACCGGTACAACGACTTTACAACCTCGTACAGTGTCTACTCCGGGAGTACGGCTTCGTGGCAGACAGTAGATCTTGCAGACCTCGCAGTTTCTTACACGTTCGATAATGACAACGGAGCATCGTGCGTTCAGTGGCTCTGCTCTCACAACAGCGGACTTACGGCAGGAACGGACGGAGGCATATATCTCTGTCCACAGACAAGTATCACTTCCTCGACGGACAACGCTCTCACTTTCTCCAAACAATCGTCATACAGTGCAGCGCCGAATCTCGTCACCACAATGGGGAACTATCTTCTCTTTGTGTCAGCAGACCGCAAGCGTGTAATCGCTCTTGCCTATTCGCAGCAGTACAACTCCTTATCGGGAGGAAATATCTCTGAGGTTATAGAGCATCACTTCATTCGTAATTCAGAGATAACGGCAATAGCAGCGACCGACGGCCCCGTTCCGCACTTGTATGTATCAGTCTCCGGACAGGGCGTGTTCGTATGTCAGTTCGACCCGCTCAACAGCATCATTGCATGGTCTAAGATCGTGCAGTATCTGCATCTCCCCCTCGCATTATGTGCAGTCTCCGGAGCAAACAGAGGCACGCCCGCACTTGCATTGTTTAACTACAAACTCCTCGAGCCGACAACCCCGACGTCGTATGGCTATTCTTCCCTCGAACTTTTGGAAGAAGTCAGCGCCGGCAGCGTGTGGCAGTATCCTGCAGTTGACAGATATTTCAGACTCACGCCAGGGACTAAATACTTGCTTTCGCCCGGGAATATGTACACAGCCGAAATAACTTGTGTTGTCCGCAGAAACCTCAACTACGAGAACACGATTGAAGGCTATCAGCTCAACAACGTGCCGATGGCTTTCGATATCACATACCCCGCTCAAGCCGTCAGCAAAACGTTCGAACAACCCGTCGTATCAGAGAAGACAGGTCAACAGGATTGGTATATCGGAGACATATACTCTTTCGCCATTCTCATACCACGATCCGAACTCCCTGCAAACGGCACGAGTCAAGGAACGGAGAGAGCTGTAAAGAAAGTTACTCTCAGACTTTTCAATTCCTACGGCGGAGTCGTGTTTCTTTTCCCAGGCTTCGAGAGCGGTATGATGAAGTCTCCGAATCTCGGGGACGTCGAGAACGACCTTGCATTCGACTACGGCCCGGCCTACCGCAAGCCGAAGAACTACGCAAAGCCGGCACTCTACAAGATTTTCAACAAGGATGTTTTCAACGGATGGCAGGAACTGTTTACAGGAGACAGGGCCGTCAACTTTATAACGCCGACAGTAGAGGACGACAGAATAGCTATCGTACAGAAAGACCCGACGCCGTTCGCTCTTTGTGCAGTGATCGTCGACAGGGCAGTAAAGGAGAGTTAAACGTATGGCGGATTGGCTTTCAGCATTATCGAACGGCGTCGATGCCGTCATAAATTGGTTCCAGGGCAACGACGAACTAGAGTATCAGAAACAACAGAATGCAGTACAGAATAAAATGTCGTGGACGAACCTTCTCACGGACTCGACTACGAACATCAATACACTTCTCACAGCGATAGAATCAGCCGTTACAAGTCTCGACACGTATCAGTCGACAATCGACACAGGCAACGAGTGGTTACAGAACTACCAGGCGATGTTGAACGGCGACCGGAGCGACACAACTCTCGGACGTAAACTCGGACAGCTTGAACGGCAGGGGACTCTCCTCGAGATGGCGAGAACCTTAAAAGAGAAGAGTGCAGCAAACTATCTTGTAGAGAGCGCAGTATCAAGGGCAAACGCCTACGATACTGCATTCAGTGACTATACTTCGATGCTGAAAAATCAGTCTCTCTTAAACGTTGCAGCCGGAGCGAACGGCGGAAAGTCGTCAGCTTACTCGATGGCGAGCGCTATCCAACAGCAACAGTTGCGGTCCTACATCGGAGCCGATATGCAATTCGACACCGATACGGCGAAGGGAGTATCAGCAGAGAGCGGTTCCTTCCTTAACAGCTACATAGTTCTGACAAACACGATCGATGCACAGATAGAAGAGAACAACTACGCTATCAAGGCAGCACAGGACAGTGTCCTCAACAATACAAATTTAATCAAAGACTTCTACGAAGAGAGCGAGACAACGGCAAGTCAGTGGAAAGCCGATATCGAAGACAGTGAAAAGGCAACCGAAACGATGGAAACCGCTATCGAGAGAATCAAGAACGCTCTCAAGTTACAGCAGACTACCGCATTAGATGCTCTCGAAAACCTCAGAGAACAGTACGGGATCAAGGAAATATCGGCAGCCGAGTATACAAAGCAACTCGGCAACACGAAAGACGGTGCCTCATTCACAACCGGCGAAGGGTGGAAAGGTATATCCGACACTAACTCGCAGGAATGGATAGATCAGAGCACGAAAGACTTGCGCTCATATCTGCAGATGAAGGAAGCATACGAAGCATCATCGAAGAGTATTGAAATAATGAAGAAGAAAGAGGAACAGAGGAAGAAGGACAAGGAATCATGAAGAACGTCATAAGGAACCACTCGGCACAGCAGAACGCACTCTCGACGCTGCAGTCAGCACAGACGGCAGAGGGTAACGCACTACAGGCGCAAGCACAGGCAGACTACACTAAAGACTCCATAGCCCTGCAGAAAGCGGGTTACAGTCTTTCCAGGAAGTGGAGCAACATCAGTCTCGGCGTCAACATGGCGAAAGTCGGAATCGATATCGGTACTTCCGTCGTCTCGATGATAACCACAGCCGATCAGAGCAGCGCAACGAACGAGCTCAACGAGATGACGGCGGAAGGCGAGAGACTTGTAGACGAGTCAGTCGCAAGCGGAGAGACATACTTCGGAACGAATGCAGAGACGGGAGAAATCGAACTCGTAATGTCGCCGAAGGTAACGGAGTGGTACGACAATGCGAGAAAGAACATAGAGGACAGTAATCATCTCTACTCGACGAAGAAAGCGCTCCTGCAGAGCCTTGACTACACGTACGAAAACCTGCAGACGAGCGCCAATAAGTCAACTGTACAGAAGTACTACTCAAACCTCAACACAAACTTTCAGACTTCTCTCAGCAGCGCCAAACGCACCGACACGGAGAGTTATGTCGCAGCCGGAGGAAATATCGACCTATGGAATCAGAGCGCAACCATTGAGGGGATTTCCGTCATATACGGCCGTAACGATTGGAGCGCACAGACTAAGGCGACGCAGACAACCGACTACCTGCAGAGCGTAGTGTCAGAAGGTGATACTATCATAGCATCCAACTACGCACGTTCTTCGGGTTTGCAGGCAGCCTATGACTATATCGCCGGCCTTACAGGGTATACGGAAGAAGAAAAGCAGAAAATGTACTCGACGGCATCAAACGCAGTCGTACAGGCAACGGCAGCAGCAACGGAGACGGCGGAGGGCTATATGGCCGACGCTCTCATAAACGGCAACGGTACGCCGGAAGAAGTATACTCCCTCATAGCTACACAGTATGAAGGAATGAGCCCTGCAATCATCAATGCAGCAAACGCAGCTGCAAAGGCGAAGCAGACGGAAGTCGCAACGACAGCGTACAACAATCAACTCACGTCAGACAAGGCAGACGGCCTCTTTGCTCTCTATACGACATACACCGCCATGGAAACCGGAGCATGGGACGATCTGTTCTACGGCATAACGGACACTAAGAACTCCGCCCTGGGGGCTTACAAGTCAGCTATCACGAGCGCCGAAGAGAAGTACGGCAAGAGCATAGACGAGTCAAACAAGACTCTCTTTGCGGACTACGAAGCTATGCAGAAGACGAACCTTACTCTCTTTAATCAAGGGCAGATAACCGGCACGCAGTACATCGAAAACGAAGTCGCCTACGCAAACGCTTTCTACGCAGGAGTAAAGGAAGGCGGAGTCAGCAGTACGAGCACGTGGAACGCAAAGGTTGACGGACTCGCAACGGAGGCAATCAACAAGGTTATAAACAATGCCATTCCAGAGATATATCAGAGTGCAACCTCCAACGCTTTCGCAACCGTAAAAATAAAGATGGGCTACAACCTTACAACAAGCAAAATGACGGCAGAGGCACAGGAGCAGGTCTATGCAATGAATCTCGAGTTTAACGGCAAAGTCGCTGCATATATCAACTCGTACATCAAAGACAACGGATCCTTCTCGGTTGAGGAGTTTACGAAGTACGTTAACCAGGCAGCTCTCGACTATGTATCACTCAGACAGAGCAAAGGATATACCTCGCTCATGGAAGGCAAGTACATGGACGAGAAGTACATGAACAAGAAGGTGAACGATTTCAACGACGCTCTCGATCTTGCTTACGGCTATGATACGGGTAATTATTTCGTAAAACTCGGAACGGACATAGCAACCGGCAACGCAAGATATACGTTCGCAAACGAAACTGTCGAGCAGACGTTCCAGGAACTCTCGACTGTTGCAAAGACTGAAATCTCATGGCTTACGGGATATGACGTCAAGGATATGTCGACAGTATGTGTTCTCGACGACGACGGTTTCCCGATACTTGCCCCGCAGGTGAATGTCAATGGAGAGTCCTACCGCTTTAAGGACGGCACGATACAGATATGCACGGACGGCAAGACGTGGACGGAAACAGGCATTAAACTCGCTTCCACCGAAGACAAGATGAAGTCCTACAGAGCGAAGAGCACGGCCTATCAGACGACAGCTACAGACGCAAGGACGGAATCCTTTTCGACACCGACAGGCACAGTCCCGAAGATGAACGTAACGGCCCCGCAGGAGACAATCAAGGAACCTATGCCGGCAGACTCGGAGACGCCGAAAACGGAAACGCAGAAGGAGACAACTTCTGCAGAAACACCTACCGCAGCAGAAGTGCAGAATGTCTCGGAGTGGGTGAAAGCGAATCCGAACGCTTCAAGCGCAAGTATAAAAGCGTATCTCGAACAGTGCAAGAAAGCCGGAACTCTCAGCGAAGCAGCGCAGGCGCTGAGAGATGCAGCCGATATCGGAGCGCTTGCAGTTGACGGACGGAAAGGCTCTGCAAGAATGGCTATTTCAGCCCTCGAGTACGAAGTACAGAACGGCAAGTAGGACAGGCGCACATGACGGCAGAGAATGCCAAAGGTAGAATCAGAACATGGCAGCACTAACAGGCGATATCTATCAGATGCTCAAGAATAATCAGAGCACGATACAGTCACAGAAACAGGCTTCTACGGCACTTCCTTCTTCAACGAAGAAAACCTCCTATAATACAGCCTCCTCGAACGAGGACGAGAAGGAAGATGCCGTTTATTATTCTCAGCGGAACAACGGCACAGAAAGTGCAGAGGGAGACTATACCGTCAAGACTGACAATGCGGTAACGGAGCCACAGCAGAGCGCAGTCGATACAAGTACAATCGACGAGATATTCAACCGCACACTCGACACGCAGCGTCAATGGCTTGGAGATGATTACGAGTGGAGTCTCGAAGAGGCAAGCAACTTCCGGAACATGCTTGCACTCTCGGATAATCCCGAAGAGACGGCAAGCCGGTATATTGCATCAAAAGGTTATGCGACAATGTTCGGCGTTGACACGAGAGCCGTATACGACAACCTCGACGAAATCAGCGAATACTATACCGGAGACTCGTACTCGTCGAAGAATGTCTCTCTCGTGCAGAAGGTGAAGAACGGCTTCCTCCGCAACGATATCATGTCACTCAAGTACGAATACATGACAGCAGATATCAAGGGCGACACGGAAAGGGCAAGCGAACTCAAGGCGCAGATTGAGGCGAAGGAACAGGAACTCGGAGACAATACTTCCGCTATTCCTTCCTCATGGCTTGACTACATAGGAACTCTCGTGCTTGAGAACTTCGGCTATATCGCACAACCTGCAGCGAAAGGCACAATACCTTCTGCACTCGTATCAGCAGCAGGCATCGCAACGGCAGCGGCTTTCCCGATAGCTGCGGGGCCTATACTCACCGCAACAGGCTCACTTGCAGGAGCGACGGCAACAATCTTCTCCGGCAAGCAGATGTACGAATGGGCTGCCGGAGAGAAGTACTACTCCCTCATGAACGATCCGGAATATGCCGGCGTTCAGAACAAAGGGCAAGCGCAGTTACTTGCAACAATCGAAGGCCTCGGAACTGCAGCAATCGAGTCATTCCTGGATGGCGCAACATCGAGAATCGTCGGAGCGGTATCGGGAAGTCAGATAAGCAAGATAGGTATCAATTCTCTCGTCGATCTCGAACGCAGAGGAGTAGCAAGCACAGTTGCACAGGCAGCGTATGAATGGGTAACAGGAGCACTCGACGAAGGTTTTCTGAATGAGGCGCCGGAGTACATACTCGGGGAAATCACATCATCAATCTACAAGAACACAAACGGCATCATAGACGAAAAGACCTGGAGCGAACGTTATGACGAGATTAAGGAATCCATTATTGACGGCATCATAGTCGGTGGTATATATGGCGCAGTCTCCATCCCGTCATCAATCAAGAGCGACAGAACAACGGCAATCAATCTCCGACGTGCAGCCAACCGGTCAAGAACCGAATCGGAGTTCCGTGAAGCGACGAAGGATATGAAGCCGGAGTCCATGAGCGACGAAGACTTCGATACAGCTCGCACGCAGGTTTACAAAGCAAGCCAGGAGCAGAAGAGCGAGTTTCTGTATGACAACTTCAAGGACACCGTACTTGAGAGCGAAGAGATAGCCGGACAGGAACTCTATAACACAGTCGACGAGAACGGAGAGGAGACAGCGAAAGCAATCCCCGACGGTAGTGTCTACAGAGACACGGAAGGGGAACTCTACTCAGAGAGCAAGACGGACGACAGCACCGGAACGACAAAGGTTTACTACGGAGACAGAACAAGCGGGGCCGTGTACGGATATGTCGAAGTCGCAACGGACGGCGACACGCAGACAGTGAGAAGCGTCAGAGTCCGTCATGGTTATGAGTCCATCCGCTCGGAGATGGTGAGAAACGCAGTTGCAAACACAACAACGACTGAAACGAATGTCGAATGGAATCCGACAACGCACGGCCTGCAGTCAGTCAGAGACGAACTTATAAACAGCAATCCCGACAGGACAGGGCTTGTGTACCGCACGACGCTCACCGGAAAAGATGCCGATATCCAGGCAGTCAAGACGCAGATAAGGAAAGCGAACCCGAATCTCTCTGATGCGGAAGCGACAGTCGCAGCAAGACTTACGACAATAGCAGACGTCGGTACAGGAACAATCAAGTACGAGAGTACGGCAAACATACCAGAGAGTCAGAGGACAAGGGAGACTACGGATTTCAGAGGAGCGACAGACACGGCAAAGGCCCTCATATACACCGGAGAACAGTCGGACATATCGACATACGTTCATGAGCTCTTCCATGCCGTGGCATCCGTCAGAACCACAGAAGCGCAGAATCTCTCGCAGTCCATCCGGAAGACTTTCAACGATGAAGCGGAAACGGCGAACCTTCGGAAGTTCATCACGGACCATGTTGAGATATGGGGAAAGGACGGAGACGTCGAGAAGATAATGTCCTCTCTCAGAGCTATCGGGGAGAACGCAACAGCGAAGGAATGGACAGTCGGACAGAACGAGAACCTCGCAAGGCTCTATGAAGCGTACAGGAGCAGTTCGAAGAGTGTTCAGCAGTCTCTACCACAGGCGATAAGGGCAATTCTCGAAAAGCTCACGCAGTTCATGAACAAAGTCTACAGGACCATGAAGGACAACACGGCCCTCAATGAAGACATAGCAAAGGCGTATGACTCTCTCATGGGAGTGGATGAGGCATCTCAGAGAGTTGAAAGCAAGGGGGCAGAGGCGGAGTTCAGAGCGTACGGGGACGGTAGTATAGATACAGAAGGCGGTGACGTCCTCTATCAAGAAGGTGGTTACGACCATCAAAAGAACATGTCCAACAGGGCGGTAGCAGCGTATGAAGGCGGAGAAATGCCACTTTCTAAATGGACAAAAACAGAACTCGATTGGGCTATCAAAGCACAAACTTCTTCGAAGGAAGTTGCCGATATTCTTACAGCACTCCCCGTCGAAGGCAAGAGAGCCATTCTGAATCGTTCGTCATGGCATCATACTGGAATCTTTTATAATGCTACAGACTTCTATGAAATGCCGGATTTATCCGACGTTACGGTAGAACAGGCCGAAAATTTTGCAACCAGGTACAGAGAATACAAGGCGGACGAGAAGGCATACAACAAAGCGAAGAAAGAAGCCGAGAACGGTTTAAAGGAGAATCAAAGACTTTCGGAAACATATCATAACGGCGGTACAAGGGTTACTGTTACGACATACAGCAACGTTTTTGAAGGTGCCAATATCCCCGACGATATTAAAACGTTTGCAGAGCAGAATCTTTCATATAGCCGGAGCGGGAATGCCTACATCAGAGGAACGAAGCCTACATCAGACATTGTTGCAGAAGGTTTGCAGAGGCTTGAACTTAGAGACGACGGCAAGACAGTAGCATTAACTGAATACAGCAAAGGGACAGAGGCTTACGAGACTGTTTCAGAATTAAAATTGAATAGTCCACTTTCGAGTATTGGGGACCTTCACGATTACCTTAACGGCACGTATGCCGGAAGTGTCATATCAATTGAATATTCAACGGAGACGAAGCCGTATTATCTCGGCTCCATGCACAATATTCTCTACCAGGACACCCTCGACGACCTCGACAGCGTCAACAATCTCGACGACGCCGAACGCATAGCAAACGAAGGAATCACAGAGGAAGAGGCAGCGAACACTGTTGACTACTTCCGCACTCACGACGTAGAGAGCGAGATATTCGACCTCGATCTTCCGGAAGACTACGAGTACAACTTCACATCCGACGACGCAAACAGACTCGAATCGGAGAGACAGCTTGAAAGCACACTTCCGACGATAGAATCGATAGACCTTCCGCCGGACGTTGCAGGAGTATTTTGGGAAGCGTACGACGAATCGGAGCTTGCAGGCAGGGACCCCGAAGACGGGCTCATACAAGGTAGTAATAATCTCGGATGGACATATCCGCAGTTCGTTGCCATCAACGAGCCGAAAGGCATCGAATACAACGGAACGGACGCTCAGAAGGACACTATCTTCCGAGAAGCCATCAAGGACGATACAGTGCTCAAGCAGTATCTTTCCCTCATAGCGGAGGCAGGGCTCTACGGCACACGCTACACCAACAGAGGATGGGAAGACGGCACGGACTCTTTCGGACGTTTTACGCAGATATCTGTCGACTACCCGTTCAAGGATGATGCGTACAGACAGACTCTCAGAGACAGGTTATATCCGCAGTTATCCGGCAGAAGTCTGACCGGCATCATGCAGACAGTTCTCTCGAACTCTGATGATCTTACCGAAGCACAGATAAAGAAGGCAAGGAAGGAACTCGGCGACAATGCCAGGGCATACCGCAACATGCTTGCACTTCTCACCAAGAGCGACGAAATGCTACCGACAGAACTTGTCTCCGAAGTCGAAGGACTCGATATTCCTTCCCGTGAGGCGCAGAACGCTATGAGCATATCCGACCTCGCAGCGCTTGCAAGGAAGGCCGGTAACAAGACTCTCGAGAACTCGATACTCAACGGTACGGCAAAGTTCGGAAAAGGCGCAGACGTCACGGCCTTAAAGGATCTCAAAGCCCTTATTACTGACCTTAACAAGCAGATAAAAGACAAGGAAGCCGAAGTCGAAAAACTCGATACGGAGAGCAAGACATACGAGACAGAACTCACTAACGCCAACGAAGCGATAGCCGACTACAGAAAAGCAATCCTTAACGCAGAGGAAGTTCTCAACGTGCTTGCGGACACGTTCGACGGAGAGAATGAAGACGGCACCGCATCAAGTTCGGCGAAGTACCGTGGAGAACTCTCTAAGAAGTACGCAACCCTGCAGGAGAAGTACAGCATCCTCTCTCCTTATCGTGAGCAGGAGCACCAGGCGGAGGCAACAGAGTCGCAACTCGACCGCAAGGTAAAAGACGGCTCTCGCATGAGAGAGAAGAAGACAAAAGGCCATGCAGGATGGAGACAGCAGTACAGGGGACAGAAGTACGGTACTGAAGCATGGGTAAAGGAAGTCACAACAACCTACCCCGATATCAAGGAACGCATTGACGCCGAAGTCGAAAAGGACAAGAGAAAGTCCTACGAATCAGTCGCAAAAGAAGTCATCGAAACTGTCAGAGGAGAGTTGAAGGAAGAACTCGACGCACTCAGAGTGCAGATGACAGCAAGCGCAGCAAGAACCGTACAGACGAACTTCTCGAAACTCTACAAATCTCTTTCCGCCATTAAGGCGATATCCGAAGGCACCGGTACAGTAGTCGCAAACGTGGACCTCGAAGAGATGAAAGTGACGCAGAAGGAACTTTCAGATCAGCTCGTAAAGGCGCAGATGAAAGTCGAAAAGCGTGAAGCCACAATCGACGAACTGAAATCCGCCCTCAAAGAAGAACAGAAGAAGTCGAAGGACAGCAAGAAAGAATATCAGAAGGATATCGACGAGTACGAGAAGAAACTTTCGAAGGCTACCGAAGAACTTGAGAAAGCACAGAAGGAAATCTCCGACATTGAGGCAGAGGTAAAAGATATCAAAGCCGAAGCGAAAGAAAAGCTGAATAAACAGAAGGAGAAAACCGCTGAAGTCAAGGAAGCGAGAAAGAACGAGAGAGAAGCGCTGCGCCGTAGAATCAGAGAGAAGAACGAAGAAATCGGCCGAATAAAGGCTGAATACAAGAAGGCTCTCTATGATGCCGTCACGCTTGAGAGATGGAAACAGGCGAAGAAGAAACTCGAGCAGGAGAAACTCGAGAAGAGAGATGCTGCATATAACGCACGTCAGAGAAAGAAGGAGATTGACGACGCCATAACCTGGGAAAGATGGAAGAACGCAAAGAGAGAACACGAGAAGTCTCTTGAACGTGAACAGCAGAAGGCCAACGAAAAGTATCTCCATGAGAGAGAAATTGCAAAACTTAAGGAGCAGTATCAGCAGGAGATTGATGACACCATTCTCCTCGAGAGGTGGAAAGCAGCAAGGAACGAGAACGAACTCCGGAAGCAGTACGACGAAAGAATCGATAATGCCATTCTTCTCGAACGTTGGAAAGCTGCAAAACAGCAACGCCAGGCAGAAGCCGAACAGGCTCAGAAGGATGCCGATACAAAGTACCTGCATGGCAAGGAAATCTCCGACCTCAAGAAAAAGTATGATGACAAACTTGATGATGCAATAACGTGGGAGCGTTGGAAAGCTGCAAAGGCAAAGCACGAAGCAGAGCTCAAGCAGATACAGAAAGATATCGACAATGCTTATATCGTGAAACAGAAACTTGCAGCGCAGAAAGCGGAGTTCGAGAAAGAAGTCAAGGAGATCAAAGAGGAACAGCGACAGAAGGAAAAGCAGAAGAGGATATACCAGGCAATCAGAGACGAGAAGAAGAGGATAGCAAACCGCATCATGCGGAACGTTAATCTCAAGGCTGTCGACTATTCGAAGGCGAGAGAGATTGTAGCCATACAGGCGCTTGTAGATCCGGAGTTCCAAAGAGATTGGATCTATGATCTCAAGACCGACGCAGCACAGGAAACGGGATATCAGACGATGACCATCGAAGAGGCGAAGAACTATCTCAACACTCTCGACGATGCGCAGAAGACAGATCTCTTTTCCTACATGCCCCAAGATCTGATTGAAAGACTTACGGAGCAGAGAAGACCGCTCAACGATTGGACGATAGCCGAACTGCAGACTCTCTCGAACGCAGTAGAGGAATTGAGACTTGAAGGTGAAGCAATCCTCAAAGCAAAGAAGGACGCACGCAACGCACAGGCTATGAGTATACAGCGTGACATTCTCCGCACTCTCGGTCCTATCACAGAGCACGACACTATCCCGTCATCAAACGAAAGAGAGAAGGAGAAGAAGACTCTCAGAGAGAGATGGCACGGCATAGTCTACAGAACACGCCGTATGCAGGAACTTGCACAGCTTCTCGACGGAGGCTTCGGCCACAAGGGGACAGCATACCGCCTACTCGTGGAAGAAAAGAGATGGCATCAGAACAGAGAACAGCAGAGAATTGAAAAACGCTACAAGGCCGTCGGAGGTTATGCGACGAAAGAGGCTATTGACGGCATGGTTGACAGCGTGGAAGTACAGCTTACCGGAATGCCCGAGCCGGTGCACTTTGCAGTAGATCAGCTTGCGTACGCATGGCTCAGTCAGTACGACGAACTCAACAAGGCAGCCGTCATGTACGGATGCCTTCTCACGGAAAGCGAGAAGGGAACGAAGTACCCAGGCGGATATGATGTTGACTACCTTACCGGCAGAAAGATCATTACGGACAAGTGGCTGCAGGACAGAGGCGAACTTATAGACGACGATGTAGTTCTTGAGGAGACGGCAAAGGACAGATACAACGCTGTCCTTGCGAAAGCAAAAGAGGAGTTGACGAATCGTGGACTATGGGACCTCGTGAACGCTATCAAAGACGACTTCAATAATCGTGACAACTCCGACCGCCTTGACGCTGCATCCATCGAATACTTTAATGTCCCGCTTGTGAAGAGAGACAGCTATCTCCCGATCCGCAGACAGGCACTCACCGGCGAAAATCTCGAAGACGCAAAGGTCGACGAAGTTTTCAACAAGTACACCGGACAGTTCCAAAAGGACACATACAAGGGCTTCTTGCAGGAAAGGATAGTCATCAGTCCCCGTCATCAGATGCCGGTTGATATGTCTCTTCTCGGCGTATGGCAGCAGAGCGTAAAAGACCAGGAGCATTTCATTGAGTTTTGTGGCTACGTCAAGAAACTCCGGTCTATCTTCACTTCGAACAGAAGCAAGGAAGTTCAGAGAGCTATCACAGCGAAGAGGACGTCAGCACTGTTTGACGAAATCAGCAGATACATCGACCTTGTAGCAGACCCCGACGCAGAGAACGGCAAGCAGGACACGATAAACAACGTCATACGTACTGTCAGAGGTAAGACGGGAGCTGCATATCTCGGATGGAAGACAAGCGGTATCATCCTGCAGGCCATCACGTCGCCGGCATCCGCTCTCTCAGAGTTAAAGCCGTGGGAGATTATAGGATCATACCTGCAGATAGCACGGCACCCGATAGAATCCATCAAGGCGATAAACGAGAAGTCGACTTTTATGAAGAACAGAACGATGAACCCGATTATCGATGAGGCGATACAGCGCCGTAATGAATGGACAAAGAGCAACCTCTCGAAGAAGGTGGACAAGTTTGAGGAAGTCGGACAGATAGGCCTCACCCTTGTAGATCGGTACGCAGTTGCGGGGCCGTGGCTTGCGAAGTATCAGCGGACACTCAGCGAAAGTCTCAAGAACGGCATGGACACAGCAACGGCCGAAACGTTCGCAGTATCAAAGGCGGACGAGTTCATTCTGCAGACACAGCCCGTTGGAGACAGCACTGAAATCGCATCCATGTTCCGGAGCAAGAACGAAGTCACGAAGACTCTCCTGCAGTTCCAGACCTCTCTTAACGTCGTATGGAATAACCTCACAGCGAACACTATCGGATATGCCAGGAATCATGAACTTGCAAGGGCTATCGGTATGGCAGTCGGCTACAGCATTTCCGGCATCCTTCTCGGACTCGTGCAGAACGGATTCGACGATGACGATGACGGCGGAGACGTGGCGAAGAAACTCAGTTATTGGTCAGTGTCGCAACTACTCGGATCTACTCCGATTTTCGGAAGCACTGCAGACAGCCTCATGAAGTACATCATTACGGACGATTACGATTGGTACATGACAAACGGCGTGTCCATATCCCCGATACTCGACAAGACGATACAGGGCATCACGGCAGTCGGAAGCGAAAAGCCGTTGAAAGCAGTCGGCAAGTTTGCAGAAGCTGCAGGACTCGCCGTCGGATTACCGACAAGTGGATTTAAGGAAGTTGTCGAAGTTGTGCAGAAACGCAGTTTAGCACCTCTCGTCGGTAGAGAGTGATTATACAAAACTTATACAAAGAAGAAGGAGACACTAAAGAAAGATGGTAAGTGAAACGATGCCTAAGAAGGTGTACGACGTGTCAGCAAGTACGACACCGCTCTCTACAGGGTACGCTCTCGGCTTTATCGTCGGTGCGGTCGAGGAGTTAAAAGTCTACCTCACGGACAGCAAGGGCGACACTCTCGTAGACAGTGCAAACTACTCTGTCACGTCAGACACAGAGGGAGTAGTCGCTACTTCCGTAACATTCAGTACGACGTACACGTTCCCCGAAGGAACGAAGAAACTCACTCTTACAAGAGAAGTTGCAGTTGTACAGGAAATCAATCTCGTCGAAGGGATGAAGATTTCAGCGGAGACTCTTGAGGAAGGACTTGACGACAATTGCCGTATCTCTCTCATGCTTTATGAGCAGATTAAGAGAGCGCCGAAAATGAGCATATCAAGCGAAGAAGATGCACCAATATTCCCCGACAGTGCAGACAGAGCGGGGAAGATGCTTGCGTTCGACGAGAACGGAAAGATAGCTTCGGTCCTCACATCGGACGTTGAACAGAAACTTGCAGAAGCCCTGGCAGCAGAAGAGGCAACTCTCGGGTACAAGACATCAGTCGAAGAATCGATAGAAGTTATAGGAACCGAAGTCTATAAGGCAGTCACGCAGGCGCAAGTAAGTGCAGAGAGCGCAAGCAAGAGCAAAGAAGCAGCTGCAACGAGTGAGAAGAACGCAGCACAGTCAGCGCAGACGGCGACGGAGAAAGAGACTTCCGTCAATGCGATTTATGCGCAGGCCGTCGAAGTACAGACCAAAGTCGCAGGGTATGAA
>CAVILL010000020.1:0-30369 GCA_963643635.1 Sphaerochaetaceae bacterium
GGCACTCCAGACTCCTCAACGGCGAATTCCCGCAGACAATCGGAGGCGGTATCGGACAGTCGAGACTCTGCATGTTCCTTCTCCAGAAGGCCCATATCGGAGAAGTACAGGCATCGGTGTGGCCGAAGGAAGTCTACGAGGAAGCGAAAGCGCACGAGACACACCTCTTCTGATTTCAGATACAGTAAAACAAAGAGAGCCGGTCACAAGCCGGCTCTCACTGTAAGCTGTCCTTAGAATCAGGCCTTCTTTATGATTGTCTTGTAGAATTCTACTCCCTTCGGAAGCGAATCGACGAACATGTTCTCGTTGAGACCGTGAATCGATTCGAGCTGCTGTTTATCAATGAAGATAGGTGCGAACCTGAGGGCGTTATCAGTAATGGGCGAGTAGAAGTAGGCATCGGTTCCACCCGTCATTATGTACGGAGTCGGTATGACACCGGGGTAGACTTCCCCCAGTGTCTCCTCCACAAGCCTGAACGGACGGAGGGTGAAGTCTACAGCCTTCTGAGGTTCCTTGCATCCCGTCCAGTCAGCCTCGAGATCATACTTTTTAAGGTATGGCTCGAGAATTCTCTTCGTCTCTTCGATTCCCTGGTGCTGGATGAAGCGTGTGTTGATGTTCACCCATGCCTTCTCCGGCAGTACGTTCTGGGCGGAAGAGCCTCCGCACATTGTGAACGCCATAGTCGTTCGTGTCATCGCCGCAGCCTTGGCTGATGCGGAGGGAAGAATCTTCGTGAGAGCCGGCTTGAGGGCCCTGGCATGTCTCATTGCGAATCCCAGGGCACCGGATGTGTGCTTACCCAGACGTGAGAACATCTCGATGAGGGCGGGGCTGAACTCGACTGTATTGGGATTGTGCCTTTCTATATCAGTGATGAATGCCGCGATTCTCGCCATTGCGGTATTCTTTCCGGGGGCTGATGCATGGCCTCCGTTCGATTTTGCGGTTACGACGATGTTTCCCGTTCCCTTCTCGACGGTGCCGATCATGGCAAAGCGTCCCATCACGCCCGGCATCGGCTCATCGATGATCATTCCGCCTTCGTCCATCAGAAACATGAGGTGAACGCCTTCCTTCTTCAGGTATTCGACGGTCTTCGGGGCACCGCTTCCCTGCACCTCCTCAGTGGAGGAGGAAGCGATGTAGACATCTCCCGAAGGGGTATAGCCTTCCTCGAGAAGCTCCTCGATACTCTGGAATATGCACATGAGAGATCCTTTTGTATCGACAGTGCCGCGTCCCCATACTCTCCCGTCGGAAATTCTTCCGCTGAAGGGAGGTTCCTTCCAGTCTCCCTCTGCAGGTACGACATCCTGGTGGCTCATGAAGAGGATAGGCTCACGCTTTCCCTCACCATTCCATTTTATGAGAATGGATGAATCTATGTATTTGACGTCAAGTTTACTGAAGACAAGGGGGAATAGCTCCGAAAGTGTCTCATGGAATCTGTCGAACTTCTCCGTATTGGGTTTTCCGGTTTCCGAAACCGTTTCGACCTGTATCATCCGGGAGAGTTTCTCTCCGTAGTAGAGGGCATCCTTCATTATTTCTTCTCCTTTAGCATTCCCTTTCTGTACATGAAGTAGCTGATTCCTATCGCCATCGCTCCGACGATAATCATCGTTGTCGTCGTCTGGCTGATGAGTGAGGGGAAGAGGTAGCAGAGAATCGTCATGAACATGATCGGGATTATCGAAAGCGTCCAGCTCTTCGAGAAGTACTGCACTCCGAGGGCTCCGAAGAGGGCCGGAAGCAGGTTGTCGAATGCGGGCTTGATTGTCGGGTTGTTCAGAATCGGGGTGAGCGGAATGAGGAGCACGACGCCCACGCATATTACGAGCATCGTCACGAGAGACGAGACCGCGACGGCAAGAGTCGTGATGACGCTGTCTTCCGGAGTTCCGGCCTCGGTTCCCGCGATTTCACGCGCCGAGTATGCGCAGGGAAGCTTCATGTTGATGATGTTTCCCGTGATGAACGAAAGGTACGATGCACCCGCTCCGAGAATCGGAACGTATATGAGGAATTCCACGATACATACCGGAAGGTATGACAGACCGACCTTTATCATACCGTTCGTCCAGCCCTTCCAGTTGATGGAGGTGTGGAGAATGGCGGAGAAGATGAACGGGACTGCGAACAGAAGTCCTATTCCTATCGAATTCATTATTATTCCGCTTCTATGCACGGATTTCTCGAAATCTGAGTAATCAAACTTGTCCATACCGGCCTCCTTACGAGAAGATGATTGCACTGGCCATGCCGACCAGCATCGAAACGGACAGCGAGAAGTTCTCCAGCCACCTGTGGCCCTTCTTCTCGAAGTACATGCAGATGGCCATCGTGAGTCCGGCAAAGACTGCACTCCTGAGGGGAATGGATGTCATTCCCTTCACGGCCTGTGCGATGTAGGAGCCGATGAAGTTTCCGCAGAAACCGATGAACATGCTGACCATCGCCCAGTTGGCAAAGCCTTTGCCGCCGTTCTTCTTCGCGGGGGCATTCAGGACCCTGTTGCACTTTCTGCTGTAGAAGGGGCAGAGGAATATGGTGAGGAGAACTCCCCAGCAGATACCGCCCGTCATTACGGCGAGTATCGTAACGAGGTTCTCGGTAGTGAGGACGGAGGAGTTGAGCTCAACGCCCATGCCCTGGGCTGCCGCCTCTGCTGCAATGGCCTCGTAGGAGAGGTTTCCGACGACGCTGAGCCTCAGCCACGATGTCGGTACTCCGAGACTTCCCGAGAGTGCGATGACGCCCAGAAGTATCGATACGGCCGGAAGGAGAGTGAAGAGAGCGGATGACGTTATCGTCCTCTTCAGGTCTGCCCTGTCCATCCCGAGGTTTAGGCCGGCGCGGTAGAATTTGATGATGAAGAACATGCAACTGCCCGCGATGAACAGAAGCACACCTCCGACCACAAGATAAAGGGCCGATGAATTAGCAAGACTGAGATAATCCATAGAAGCCTCCTTTATTGGAAATACTACATTTCAGTCTAGACTCAATCTACCCTTCAGTACAAGTAGGTTCGTTTATTTTACATACAAAATGTTTTATAATGGCATAAAAAGTTATAATGATAACATTACGCAGCTGAGACCTTCTGATCCTCAGCTCATTTTCTCTCTCCTGCACCGCACTGTCTGCGAACGGAACACCGGTAATCGGAGAACGTCCGGCCATTGTGGAATCTGATTTCAGGTTGCTGCTGTAAGCTACTATTTTGTGTCGTTGTGGATTTCTCGACGCTTGAGTCTTCCTTTTTACTGAAAAGCAGAATATATTGGAGTTATAGGAAGGGCACACCCGGTAAACGGCTGGCCTCCGAAACAAATTCTGTTTTCAAAACCGTTTCTAAGGGTCAGTTAGGAACGGTTACTTTTTTTCCGACAGCATAATCGCAATTATAACGATGGTCAGGACCACCGAGACTACTTCATAGCATGTCATCATAAAGCACCTCCTTTCTCTTCAGTTTTCACGTCCAATCGAGAGGTAACACCTCCGATATCCATCTTTCAACAAATACCGGGGGCCAAGGCGCCACCGTACACGGGTGTACCTAAGGTGAGCATAACACATCAAAAAACATGAAAAGTGGCCAGAAAAGTGACTCTTTTGATAATCCTTTTTCTCTTTGTTGCTCACTCCTGCAATTAATCGAAAAGAATCGGTTTAACAGATAGAGTTATGTCTGAAGATGCTGTATACTCAACTCAGAAACGGAGGAAGTTATGAAGCTTATAGTAACAAAGGATTATCGTGAAATGAGCCAGAAGGGAGCTGAAATCATCAGGGACCTGCTGAAGACAAAGAAGAATGCGGTACTCGGACTCGCAACGGGAAGTACGCCTGTGGGAATGTACAGGGAACTCGCCAGAATGAACAGGGAAGGAGAGGTGTCCTTCAGAGATGTCACGACAGTGAACCTCGACGAGTATTACCCGATCAAGGCTGATAATGACCAGTCCTACCGCTACTTCATGAATGACAATCTCTTCAATGATATAGATATCGATATCGAACGCACCCACGTCCTGAACGGAGAGGCTGAAGATACGGACAGGGAATGCGCGGACTACGAGAAACTCATACAGGATCTCGGCGGCATCGATCTCCAGGTCCTCGGAATTGGCAGGAACGGCCACATCGGCTTCAACGAGCCGGGAGACAGGCTCTATCCGAGAACCCACAAGACGGCTCTGACAGAGAACACCATCGAGGCCAACAGCCGCTTCTTCGCTTCCACCGACGAGGTTCCGCGCTACTCACTGACGATGGGAATGGGAACCATCCTGAATGCGAAGAGGATTCTCATCCTTGCTTCGGGTAAGGAGAAGGCTGATGCCATAAAGGAAATGCTTTCTGACACAATAGACACGAAGTGCCCTGCAACTCTTCTCTCGCTTCATAATGACGTGACTGTCATCGTGACAGAGGATGTTCTTGCATGAACGACTGCTTCTCCCGCTTAACGGCGGGAATTTTATGAGGTGTTAAATGAAGATTACAAACTGCCGTATTGTCCTTGAGAACAGGGTGATAGAAAAGGGTACCGTCGAAATCGAAAAAGGTCTCTTCAAGAGTATAAGTGAAGGCTCTGTCGTGGGCTCTGACATTATCGATGCAGAGGGACTCACCCTTGCGCCGGGCATCGTGGACCTCCATACGCACGGCTCGGGCGGCTTTGACTTCATGGACGGGGAGGAGGAAGATATACACGGAGCTGCGAGAGGGCTTGCGAAATTCGGTACGACTACCGCACTTGCGACGACTCTCACGTCTTCCGACGAGGAGCTCTTTTCCTTCTTCGACAATCTTTCCGCGGCCCAGAAGACGAGGAGAAGCAATGAGGCCAGACTCCCCGGAGCTCATCTCGAGGGGCCGTATTTCTCGATGGAGATGAAGGGGGCGCAGGACCCGAGGTATATACGTTCTCCGGAGAAATCGCATTACATGAAGGTAATCGAGAAATCGCACGGAAACATAAGGCGCTGGTCTGTCGCTCCCGAACTCGAAGGCGCGCTCGGCTTCATAAAGGATGTCTCGGAAATGGGCATTATAGTCTCGGGGGGGCACACGAAGGCCGACTTCGAGACAATCGGAAAGGCTGTCGACAACGGCATGACGATGCTTACGCACTATTACTCTGCAATGTCAAGCATGACTAAGCACCACTCCTGGAAGGTTCTCGGCACAATCGAAGCGGGATTCTATTTCGACAATCTGACTGTCGAGCTTATTTGCGACGGCTGTCATCTTCCTCCGGACCTGCTGAAGCTCATATTCAAGCTCAAGGCTCATGACAGGATCATCTCGATTTCCGACTCGATGAGAGGCGCGGGCTTCACTTCCGGTCCGTCGGTTCTCGGACCGAAGAACAACGGAACGGATGTAATCATCCAGGACGGAGTTGCATACCTCACCGACCTGAGCTGCTTTGCGGGAAGCATAGCGACGGGAATAAGGATCGTGAAGACTCTCAGAACCCTTGCCGGGCTCGACCTTGTCGAAACCTTCAGAACAGCATCTCTCAATCCTGCAAAGCTCCTGAAGCTTGAGGACAGCATCGGCTCGGTGAGGGAAGGAAAATGCGCGGATTTCATTCTCTTCGACAGCGCTTACAACCTCAGGGATGTATATATTGCAGGCGAAAGGGTCACAGACTGAAATCGGTAATGGAATTTAGAGAGAAAATCGTGTAGAGTAGTGGAGTCGGATTCAGGGGGCCGGAGAAGTGAATATAAGAAACAGAGCCGTAACGGCAGTAGTGCTGCTTCTCCTTGTCCTCCCTCTTTCTGCTGCTCCTCTCTTCAATGAATACATATCTGATGTAGGGACCGGACCGAACAGGATAGCCCAGGGGCTCCTGCCTCTGACTTTCTCGGTATCTAAGAACGCCCGGCTTCAGATCCTGGGAGAGGGGGATGACAAGGCGTCGCTCAACTTCTCGATGAGCTACGGCCTCTCGCAGACGGGAGACTATTTCTACTACGACAGAGAAACAGGGGTACCCGTGAATTCCTGGCTCAACAACGGAGCCGAACACACATCCTCCTACTATTACTACTACAATCCGACGGGAACGCTCTCACTCAGTCTCTCGCAGAAGCTTGATGACTGGACATATTCAGTCTCACTCTCCTCAAGGTATTCCAATCCACAGGAGGGGCTCGGGTATTCTTCTCAGGCCGGAGCGCAGGAGCTGACGTTCTCTGCGTATGATTCAGAGGCAGACAGATGGACGCAGAAGTACACGACGAAGGACAGTGTCTACGCCTATCCCTGGCTCTACGGGAACAGAACAAATCTCAATAACTGGTTCTCTCTTTCCGCCTCAAGATACATCTATACGTTCACGAATCTAGATTCGTTCTATATGTCCCTCTCCTTCGAGGCCGGACCGAAGTGGATGCTCAACACAGTCTCCAACGACGGCATAACGCTCTCCGACTACTACCGCATAAGTGCATATTCCTCTCAGAGCATGACACTCAGGGACGAGAAGCAGTCGATTTCACTCAGGTGGCTGAGAATCAGTCTCTCTCACTCGGACAGCCTGTCCTATACATTCGGCAGCATCGTGCCGCAGAACAAGCTCAACACCTACCGTCTCGGCGGCTCGCTCTCGGACTCTGTGACACTGAGTTTCGCAGGTCCGCAGATGTTCTCTTCCGATACGACTCTCTCGATGTCCCTCAATTACTCGAATACCCTGTACTTCGGTCATTTCGAGAATGTGAAGGACAGCCTCATATTCGGTATGGCGTATGCAAGTACGCTTTCATGCGCCTTCAATGTCACTCTCTTCGGAATAGTGACCTTCAATTACCATATCTACTACTACTTCGCCGACGGCTACTCGGGTACACTGGGCCTGAGGGGAAGCGGAGAAGTCGGAATGTCGTTCAATCTGTAGGTGAGGAGAAGGAAATGAAAAGATTAGCAGCAGTTCTCATTCTTGTTTCCGTTCTCTTCTCCCTTCCGGCGATTTCCCTGACGTCGTCAATCACTTCGACTGACGGAGACCTGAGGTTCGGAAGCGGCTTCTTTCCTGTGAGGGGGGAGTTCAACTACGTATACAGCATCCCCGATTACTTTGACGATGTGACGGGAGCGGTGAGGCTTGATTTCAATACCGGACTCAAGCACAGACTTCTCCTGCAGAATCCTCAGACGGGCGAACATTTCGACAGAGGTACAACTGCGTACGTTGATGACAGTGCACGCTACTACCAGGTCCATTTCATCTATGCATCCCTTGATTTCGTTCTGGGACTCTGGAATGTCGATTATCTGTCGTCTCCAGTATTCTCTGTCGTTCTTTCCTTTGTGGGAGACTACGAGAACGCCTACGAGAGAATAGGGTGGATGAACGGTGACGGGGAGGAGTCGACTTTCTATGATGCTGAGCATGTGAATGAGCGCTATTCATCGTATTCGGGAGTTCCCGAACTCGGACACGACAGCGTGACCGAGTTCAGACAGCTCTCTCATACGGGAATCAGGGTGGGAGTCGAGTTCAACTACACCGAGGAGACGAGAATGACGAAGGACGGAGTGTGGGCAGATGTCGGGGTGAAGTACATGCCGTCCTGGGCACTCTTCCACGACAGGAACGGCTCGTCGTATTTCTCTGTTGATGGAACTGCGGGTGCCGCGTACACCATTCTCGACATAAGTCAGTTCTCACTTTCTTCGTCGAGTGAGGAAGTACTGAAGATGTTCACTCTTACGGCTCAGACGGAATTCAATCTGCGCTTCGTCTGTGGAAAGGGAATACCGCAGTACGCTCTCGAGAGAAGCGTGTGGGGAAGCCATAACGCAAATACTCTCTTCTCTGTGGCGAATACCACATCGCTGACACTCAGGGGGCCGCAGCTTACAGAGGATATATATCCCTCCCTCTCTCTCGTCAGCGACGTCTCGCTCTCCCTCGGACCCGTTGCAAACGGAAAGGGGAGTATGACATGTCTTGCGGGAAGCATATCGCTCAGGGCTGAAGCGGATATATTCGACACACTCTACCTCTACGCTGAATGCGGATGGGTTTATGCTTCGATATACGAGAAGGACAGGGGATTCAGGTATTCCTTCGGAGTGAGGCTCGGCATATGAGAAGAAGAACAGTTGCTGTATTACTTGTATTGGTTGTATTTCTCTCTCAGCTTTTCTCAGCGGAGATTCCGAAGACCGACAGAAGAACGCTCTACCTCAGGGGGACGCTTTCTCCCGCCTATGCAACGGAGAAGGTCTATTCGTACCCCGCGAGGAACGGGAACATCCACGTTCTCCTCGGAGTGGATACGGCAGCCGACATATACAGGAACGACGAGAGTGCGAAGACGGGACTCAGTACCGACATCTACGTCTCGTACCCGATTCTTTCAAAGAAATACGTTTCATTTGCGGGGGAGGATATTACCGACCGCATGCCCGTTCTGCATGCTTCCGTCGGTCTGGTCTTCAGATGCACGCCGTCCGATTATCTTGACGCTTCGATTGCCCTTCGTATCGGTGTCCTCAGCTACGACGCCTTCACACAGGGGGTGATCTTCACTGCGACAGTCGAGCCCAGAGTCGACTACTTCCTCTCGGACAGCATCTTCGTTACAGGCGCCTTCTCGATTACGAACGGCTTTGTGAAGCTCACTCCGGGCCACGAAGATACATGGTATGAGAACGGATATACAACTGTCATAGCAAGACTAGAGCTCGGCATGGGCTGGAAGATAGGAGGAGACAGAAGGCGATGAAAAGGATAATCACACTGCTGTTGGTACTTGCTCTTGCTTCTCTTTCGCTCTCTGCAAGACCCCAGTTCTACTTCGGTACCGGGGCGGAGTGGGGAAGACTCTACCCTTCGGAGAGTATGAAGACCGATCTCGGGAAAAACGGACGTTACGGAGACAATGTCTACTATCTCTCGTACATAGTCCCGGGAGCGGAGTTTACTTTCATCCCCTGTGCGGACTTTCCTCTCGGAATAACGGTTAAGGGCGGCTACGGTTTCGTTACGGCAACAAACATCGGTAACACGAGCTACAGCTACAATCCATCATCCTACAGTGACAATTACCGCTACGGTTCCGATGACATAATATCGCTCTCGGGCGGGCTGACGTATACATTCCTTGCCGACAGCACCCGGTACTTCTCCTTCACCTTCTCGGCTCTCTACGGCTGGAACAGGTTCAACCTCGATGCAGTGAAAACCGAAAAGGGGAGAAGAAAGGGAGAGATAGAAGTGATGACCAGCGATGTCCACTCCGTCTCTGTTGACTTCGGCATCATGGGACGCTACGACAAGTCCTATTTCAGAATAGACTGTGACATAAGAAAGACACTGGACCTGGAGAAGGGAATAACCGGATTCTTCGATGCAGACGGTTACTCGGTGACGATTGCCGCGACAATCGGAATCGTCTTCACGTTTCTTCAGTCAAATCAGTTCATGAGGTGAATATGCTTCTTTTTGATATCCTGGACAAACTTGAAAACTATACTTCCGTCATTCCTTACATGGACAGAATAATCGATGTGATGGATCACTCGAAACCGTATGATGACGGGCCGGGGGAATATGACCTGACGAAGGACGGGGCGAGGAAGTACTACGTTTCTGCTCATCTCTCAAGTACAAACGGCTTCGAAGGCGACAGATGGGAGGGGCACCTCGTCATGGAGATATGCCTTGAGGGCGACGAGATAGTCTCCGTCGACGGCTCGGTATTCCGTCTCGCTCCGGGAAGATTCCTCGTCTACGACGGCGGGGCGAAAATAAAGAGAGGAATCGCTTCCTCTCTTCCCGTTGCATTCAAGACTGTAAGATTCGTTTTATAGAATACCGTTGAGCGCTATGTCGTAGACGATGACGGAGTTGGGTTCTATCGTATCTCCGTCCCCGTCGGCGAGTCCCGAGAGTTCGGGCGGTATGAATGCTCTCACGGCCTGACCGACCTTCATTGCTGTTACTGCGCTCTGCATTCCGTTCGACACAGTCATGAGACTCACTTCGCTTCCGAACTCCGAGTCGACAATCTCGAGGTCGCCCGACTCGTAATCGAGTACGTACTCGTTCCAGTCCATGAGAACCGTGTCGTACTGCGTCGGAGTTCCTCCGAGCTCCTCGTCCTCGTCAAGGACAAGAATCTGTACGCCGCTCTCGAGAACGGTTATGTCTTCGCTTTCAGCATTTTCTCTGAGAAATGCTTCGGCCTTTAAGCCGTTATCTTCCCTGAGGTTCTCGAGACTCTGATAGTACTCCTCGTTGAGATACATTATGTAGAGGTTCACCGCGTTATCGATTTCGGTGTCCGTGAGCGGGGAACTCTCCGAGTAGAGACAGTCGAGCATTCCCGTCATGAAGGGCATTATCTCGATGTCGACGCCACCGGAGATCAGATCCGAGACAATCGAGAAGCCGTAGGCGTACGAGAACAGTCCCTTCAGGTCTTCGGGCTCGGAGAGAGATGTGAGTTCCTCTATGGTAAGAGGACGCTCTCCCTTCTCGAATGATATACCGAGGCTGTAGTACTCGGCTACGTAATCTGTAATCGTATCCTGAAGAGAAGAGTAGGAGAGGAACCTCGGAGATACGGAATTGAGAGATGCGTCGTAGAGTCCGAGGGCGAAGTAGGAAGCGATGACGGACACTCCGCTGGTCTTGAGGTCGTTCATGTTCTTCACACCGTAGGCATAGTTGAAACCGTTCACGATGCTGCCCGTGTCGCCTTTCTCAATGGGAGTAAGAGGAACGGTCTCCTCTTCCCCGGATGATACTTCCTCCTTTTCCGTGTCGGTGATGACGCTGACGACAACGACTTCTTCCTCTTTCTTTTTCTCTGTTTCTTCTTCCGACACAGCTGAAGATTCCGTCTCCTCCGTCTTTTCAGTTCCGGCCGGACTTTCCTCTGTCACTTCAGGCTTGTTTTCGTCCCCGGGTGTGGCAGGCTGGACTTCTGTTTCATCTGGAGAAAACTCTGTTTCCTTCTCTGCTTCCTGCGTTTTCTCTCCGGTGTCGGGAAGAATCGTCTCTTCTGTCTCCTGCTGTTTCTCTTCAGCAGCGGGAAGAACCGTCTCTTCAGTCTCCGTCTTTTCCGCTGTGACAGTGGTCACTATCTTCTTACCGTCAGCACGGTAGACAACGGTTCTGGGACCTGCGGGTTCGGTTGTTGCACAAGAGAACAGGGCGAGTGACAGAACGAGAACAAGGAAAATCTTAAGGCGTGTCATGTTTCCTCCATTAGAAATCCCCCCGATTGTAACATAGAGCGGGGGGATGGTGTACTGAATATTTACGTCTCAGTTCTTCTTCAGCAGTTCCTTGATGTCTCTCAAGAGCTGTACTTCCTCGCTGACCTTGACACCTTCGGCAGCCTTCTTGGCTTCTTCCTGGGCCTTTGCAGCTTCTGCAGCCTTCTTGGCCTCAGCCTCGGCAGCGGCTTTCTTCGCATTCTCCTCTGCGTGTGCCGCATCCTTCAACCTGTTGATTCCCCTGATGACACAGAAGAGAACGAGAGCCGTGAGCAGGAACTGGATGATCGTCTGCAGAACGACACCGTAACGGATTGCAACTTCCGACGTGCTCTCCGTTGCAGCCTGCAGTACGATCTTGAGCTCTGCGAAATCAATCTTTCCGATTAACAGACCGACGACCGGATTGATGATGTCTGTAACGACGGAATTGACGATTGAAGTGAATGCACCGCCGACTACGATACCGACAGCCATGTCGATGACGTTGCCGCGCATGACGAATTTCTTGAATTCAGAAAAGAACGTAGAATCTTTCTTTGCCATAATTTTTATCTCCGTTGGCGTAATTCTATATGATTTATGCTTCTTTGTTAATAGAAAAGAGGCACGGCTTCCGGCTGTGCCTCTGTGGATTCTTCCAATGTCCCGGGATTACTCGCCGACTGTCGTCTCAGCTTCTGCCTGGGCTTCTCCGATTCCCTTGAGATAGATGCGGAATACGAGGAGCGAGTTGGGCTCGATGGAGCTTGTGCCGCTCTCTCCGTAGCCGTAGTCGGGATGGATGTAGGCATAGGCTTCCTGTCCGACCTTCATGTTCGTCACTGCTTCCACGAAGCCCGGAATGAGGGATTCGAGATCGAAGGAAACATCCGTTCCGCTGTCCATCTGTGTGCCGTCGAGAAGGAAGAGGTCGTAGTCGACGATGACTGTGTCTGTCTCGACGGGAGTTGCACCGAGTTCCTCGTCCTCGCTGACGATGTCGAGAAGGTCACCCGAAGGAAGAACGATGATTCCCTCGTTTTCCCTGTTCTGCTCGAGGAATTCCTCTGCGGCAGCGAGGTTCTCCTCTGTAATCTGAGCGACGTATTCCTCGTACTCCTGGTTGAGTTTCTCTGCATACTCGTTGACTGTGGTGTTCATCTCGTCTTCCGTGAGGGAAAGAGGAGCGCCGAGATAGAGAGCTTCAGCAGAACCCTGCTGGAAGGTGTCTGCTGCAAGGTCGAGTCCGTTCATCCAGTAGAGCTGGACTGCATATACGACAGCGTAGGAGTAGGAGAACTGGTCGAGAAGCTCGGTGGGGGATGCGAGAGCAGAAAGCTCCTCTGCCGTCGGCATTGCTCCGACTTCTCCCGTGAGGCCTGCGCCGTAGTAGGATGATATGTAATCGTTGATGATTCCGTCCATCTCGTCGGTGCTGATAAGGAAGTTACCCGAGAAGTAGTCCATACCGTCAGCGAAACCTCTCAGCCAGTAAGCTCCGTTGATCGATACGCCCTGACTCAGAAGGGACGATGTGATGAGATAGCCGTATGAATAGCTGAATCTTGACTCGAGGCTCTCCAGGTCGACTGTGCCGTAGGAGGGAAGAACAGACTCTGCCGTCTCTGCAGGTGCTTCGACTGTGACAGTTTCGATGACTGCCTCTTCAGCTGCCATTTCCTCGAGCTTCTCCTTTGCGCCCGTTGCCATCAGCGGGAGGGAAAGGGCAAGAATCAGAACCAGAAATACCGGAAAAAACTTCTTGTTGTGCATTAAAAATGCTCCTTTGTATATTTTGTATTAAATTTAAGTAAGAGAGTATTTCTGGTCAACAGATTCTTTCTCCCGGGCGGTGTAGTTTGGGTGAAGTTCCCTTTTTTCATCCCTTGACGCTTATTTCGCTTTCGACTATGCTGACTCAGTTAATTAACACTTCAAGGAGAAAGACATGTCTAAAGCACATAGAGGAAGCGGCATCAGAGATCAGTTCAACAACGGAAGAGGCGAATGCCCCGTCTGCAAGAGAACTGCAGTCAAGTGCCTTTATGAAAAGGAAATCGACGGCGCCAAGGTCAAGATCTGCAAAGAGTGCAACGCCAAGCTCTCGAAGTAAGTCATGGCCCTCTTTTCCAGAAAGAAAGAGCCTGAGGTAAAACAAGAGATGAGGATGCGCTTCAGTGCACCCTCTTTTCTTTTTTACAGGGGAGATGTCGTCTCTCCGTGGACACTGAAGGAACTCAGGGAGTCAGTGGGAAGCATCAGAGGAAGAATTGTCATCCTCCATCCCGGAATCAACTGTCTTTTAAGACCCAGGGAGTGGATGAGGCTTCTCTCTTCGGGCTGGTATCTTATCATATGCGCTAATCCGGACGACGAGTATGTGAAGGTCCTGGAGAAGGAAGCGGAAAGAGTCGTATGCGGTCTTGTTCCGAAGACTCTCTCCGGAATCAGTGTATGCCGGTCCGCGGAAGAGGCGGAAAGGGTGTATGAATCTCTGATCGGGGCCGCGGAAAAGGGAGCAGTCACCGTGAACAACACGGAAGGAGAAACCGAATGCTGAGCATGACCGGTTACGGCAGCGGTGAGTACCGCAGCCGGGAATACGTAATCACAGTAGAGATCAAGAGCTACAACAACCGCTATCTCGATATTTCGCACACGATTGCCCCCTCGCTCTCGTCATTCGAGGAGTATATCGACGGCGAGATAAGGAAGGTGTGCCGCCGCGGTCACCTCGATGTCTCGGTCTTTCTCAGGACTCTGATGTCCCGCGAGTCTCTTTCCGTCGACACGAATCTCGTCCTTGAGTACAAGAGGTGCTTCGAGGAGATCGGGTACCTTACGGATGGAAAGGAGCCGACTGTCTTCAACTACGCCTCCCTCGAGGGTGTCATAACCCCCTCGACGACGACGGATGCCTCCGCTTACAGGGAAGGAGTAGAGAATGCACTCCGGGACGCTCTCTCGTCTCTGAGAGCTGGTAAGGAGAGAGAGGGAGAGGGTACGAGGAAGGACCTGGAGAAGCTGGGGGAAAAGTTCGAGGAGAATCTGTCGCTTGTCCTCTCGAAGAGGGCACAGATGGAGGAGTACTTCAGGGGAGTCCTCCTCGAGAAATACGAGGAACTCCTCGGGGAGAAGGGAAAGGATGATCCGAGATTCCTCAGCGAAGTCGCAGCACTCCTCGTGAAGTATTCAATCAACGAGGAATGCTCGAGACTGAAGGTGCACATGGACAGGTACCGTGAACTTCTCGAGTCCGATGAGCCCGTGGGAAAGGAACTCGATTTCCTCTGCCAGGAGATGAACAGGGAGATAAACACGACGGCCTCGAAGAGCCAGATGGTTGAAATCAACCTTGCCGTCGTGAAGATGAAGGATGCCCTTGAGGATATAAGGGAGCAGGTGAGGAACATAGAATGAGAATAGCTGTTTCAAGCAAGTCGGGGTGCGGCAACACTACTGTGTCGACACTGCTTTCGGAAAAACTCGGTTACCCGATCATCAACTTCACCTTCCGCCAGATGGCCGAGGAGCGCGGAGTCGATTTCTGGACCTTCTGCCGCATGGCCGAGGACGACTACAACATCGACAGGGAACTCGACTCAAGACAGGTGAAGATGGCGATGGAGAAGGAGAACTGCATTCTCGCTTCACGCCTGGCGGTATGGATGCTGAAGGACGCCGACCTCAAGGTCTACCTCACGGCGTCTCCAGAGACGAGGGCGAAGCGCATACAGAAGAGGGAAGGCGGGAGCCTGCAGGAGAGGATGCAGGAGACCGTGAACCGCGATGCCAAGGACAGCGCGAGATACCGCATCGTATACGGTATCGACAATTCCCGCCCCGAGGAAGTATGCGACATGGTCATCGCAACTGACGACCTCAATCCCGCTGAGATTGTCTCCCTCATTCTTGAGAAAATCGCCGAAATAAGGTAACTGTATAGTAACTGTTACCGATAAGGACGGAACGATGAAGGAAGAAAGGGACGAAGAGAGTATCGTAAGACGCAACACGAAGCAGAAGACTCTCGTACTGGAGACGGTAAGGGAGCATACCGATCACCCGACGGCGGAGGACATATATTCCGGCGTGAGGGCGAAGGACGGAAGAGTGAGCAAGGGTACTGTCTACCGTAACCTCAAAGAGCTGTCCCGCACGGGGGAAATCAACCACATAAAGGTTCCCGGTGCCGACAGATACGACCTCCGGACCGATCTGCATTACCACATCATGTGCGTCCACTGCCTCGCCGTGGTCGATGTTCCCATCCCCTATGAAAGCTCTCTCGATACAGAGGCCGGAAAGGCCACCGGATATTCCGTCAGCCGTCACCGAACGGTCTTCGAGGGCGTCTGTCCCGAATGCCTCTCGAGAGGCTTGAAGTAAAACTTCATTTTCTCTAATATAGTAAGGCATCTGATTCAAGGAGATACTGCTTTGAGCATTCCACTTAATAAACTGATCGACAAGGACGTCAACGTCTACGAGATGACATGCGTTGCCATCAAGGAAGCAAATATCTACACCGCAACCGACAAGAGGAAGGAAATCGAGAGCGAAGGCAACAAGGTTGTCTCCGTCGTCCTCGAACGTGCCCTCAACGATGAAATCGTCTACGAAGGTGGAGAGAAGAGCAGCAGGTAAGGACAGAGCCGTCGCCCTCTTCGGCCCCACGGCGGTCGGAAAGACGGGTCTCACCGAGGAGCTCTTCAGCCGCGGCTACGAGATAATCAATGCAGACTCGATACAGGTCTACAGGGGACTCTCGATAGCATCCGCAAAGCCCGACGAAGCGCTCAGAAGAAAAATAAGACACCATCTGGTTGATATCAGGGATCCCTGGGAGGAGTATACTTCCGGGGAGTTCTGTCGTGATACCGATTCCCTCATAAGAGAGATAAACGAACGTGGAAACATCCCCCTCATCACGGGCGGTACGGCGTATTACTTCAAGATGCTCCTCTACGGCAGGGGAACGACTCCCGCAGCCGACGATGAAATAAGAAAAAAGGTTCAGAATCTGCTGTCTGAAAAAGGCGGAGACTGGCTCTACGGAGAACTCGGGAGAGTCGACCATGTATCTTGGGAGAGAATCAGCAGAAACGACATCTACCGCATAACGCGGGCACTTGAAGTGTATTATCAGACGGGGCGACCGCTATCGTCCTTCCCTGTGGGGACGACGCTGAGGGACGATGTGGACTTCACTGTAATCGGACTCGAGAGGGACAGAGCCGAGCTTACGCGGAGAATAGACGAACGCGTTGAAATAATGTTTGGCGAAGGAGCCGTGGAGGAGATGCGGACGCTTCTCGAAAACGGAGCCGTGAAATCGTGGCCGTCTATGGAGGCCATAGGCTACAGGGAGTGGTTCGACGCCCTCGAAAGCGGAGAGTACTCCGTCCGCGGTATCAAGGAGAGCATAAAGCGCAACTCCGTGAAGTACGCAAAGCGTCAGATGACCTTCTTCAGATCATTTGAAAGCGTGAACTGGTTCAATCCGTCAGATACTTCCGGAATCAGAAACCTGCTCGAGAGCCGCGGTCTTGTAGGGAATGTACAGAACGTCGATGAGCGTGTCGTCCGAGAACGAGGATGAGACGCACTGCCACCAGCCTCTTTCATTCCATTCGAACACGAAGGTCTCGCTTATCGAGTAGACGTATACACGGGAGTACCCGTCTCTCGATGGGTAGGCTTCGTCCTCTTCATCACTGAAGGCATAGGGCGTGTACCATCTGAGGGAAGCCGTGTAGGTATTGTCACCCTCGTCTTCAATGCTCTCGATCACCGCTCCGTATACGAAACTCTCGCTGTCGATTGCACCTTCTCCGGAAGAGAGCCAGTCGTCGACGCTTACGACTACACTGAGGCCTTCGTAGGCATAACGTGTCCTGCTTGTCACATAGAGGGATGTAACTTCGCTGTACTGTGCGGCATTTCCCCTGAAGCCTTCGTTTATTCCCTCTGCGTCGAGGCTGTTCTGGCAGGATATCGTGTGCTCGATGATCTGAGACGGCGTCATGTCCTTCGTCACTGGGGCCCTGAACTTCTGGTAGAGGAAGTTCCCGATGAAGTATCCCGCGATTCCGACGATGAGGATTATCACAAGTGTGACGAGTCCCTTTTCTCTTATGAGACGGTTTCTGCCGCTTCTCTGTGACTTCCTTTCATTGAGCTTTCTGAAGGGGGCGGACTCCTCGGCGGTCTTTATGTCGAAGATCCTGTCGGCTTCCAGGCGGGACGGGAGAGTCCATTCGAGCTTTTCCGTTTCGTCGAGGAACCAGCCGAGCGGGTATGTTACACCATTGTTCTGGCAGAGCTTCCTCTGGTCCTTCTCCTTCATGTCAAGTGTCTTCATTATGAACGACGACACTGCACTCTCGGCCGTGTAGAGTGAGAGAGGGTAGGGATGGAAGCCCGAGCCTCTGACGGAGGAATCCTCGTAGGGAAGCCTCCCCGAAACTGCCAGATACAGAAGTTCCGCCATCTCGAGGGTGAGCGTGTAGCTCGTCTCCCTGTCGGGAGCGAGGAGACTTCTCACGTCCCTGTCCATTTCCTCGGGAGTGCGGGAGAGAGTCAGAATACTGCCTGCGTCGGAGGGAAGTATGACGACGTTGTCACTTCCTTCAATGTAGATTCTGTAGAGCGGAATTACTCCCGTCAGAAGATCGAGGTCGACGGGGGAGAGTGTGCCGAGGCCCTGGGCGAGCTTTCTCACAATCTTCATCGCCCTGTCTCTGAATGGGCCTGCTATCTCCCTGATATCCGAGAGTGTGACGGAAGGAAGGAGAATGTACTGCCCCTCTGTATCCTTTGTGATTCCGAACCAGGGAAAGGGCCTTATGCCTTCGTCCGTGACGAGGATTCCGTCCTTTCTTACGCTCTGGAGTATGTGCTGCGGAATCTCGTAGCCGTCGATTCCGAACCTGAGAGCAGTGTATTCGCTCTCTCCGACTCTTATCTTTCGAAATTCACTCATTTTCTCTTCCACATCACGGCATGTGCCGTCGTCTTTCCTCTTTCTTCCGCCTCGGGAATCCATACTCCGCCTCTGACTCTGTCGACTGCGTCCACAGCGCCGCGTGCGCAGAGATACGCCCTGTGGCGGTTCATCGTATCGAGTACGTTCTCTCCCTTTTCAAGAGCTTCGATTCCTCTATCAAGCCACTCGTCAGCCTCTTCGATTCTAGCCGATGCGGGGCTGAAGTTTGTGGAGATTATGAAGAGAGTCTCTGAAGTTGAATTCTTATTTAAAAAGGAGGCAAGTTCCCTGCTCTCCCTTGCCGTCCTTATATCTGTATAGATGACGGCAAACGGGGCTCTGTCACGAATGAACGGAATTAGTATTTCCGCTCCGGGCTCTTCCTCGGCGTAGTATTCTGCCGTCTCTGCCCCCAGCGTAATCAGTCCGAGTTCCCTGTTTCCGACGCCTTCGAAGAAGCTGAAGTCCCCGTCGCTCCCAATCCTCCCGGAGTGGATGGGGGAAAGTATGATGACCCTGTCGGGATTCCCGAAGTGGGAGAACGCCTTTTTTAGCAGAGGGGAGGCAAGAGGAAGTGCCATGTGCGGGACGATGAGGCAGGATGCGGGCTCCTTCACGTCGTCGACCCGGGTGAGTTCTTCGAGTTCCTTTCTGTCCGATGGGTAAAATATTCCTTCGTGGTATTTCAGTTTCATTGTTCTTCTCCCAGCAGTTTCTTCACTCTCTTCTCGTCGAGCTCGACAGTGAGGTTCTTCTCCTGTGTCGGGATGATGAGTCCCGTCTTTGCTCCCTTTATTCTCCTGAGGTATTTCACCGGAGTGTAATACAGATCCGCCCTGTTGTTCTTTCTCGCCTTCGAGAAGAAGACGGCAAGGTATCCTCCGTCGAGCAGGATGTTGAGGGGCACCGTCCTGTTCTTCTGTGCCTTTATGATGACGTAGCCGCCCGCAAAGTCACGTGTGTGCATCCAGATGTCGCTTCCGCGCGTGGCGGTGCGGAGAATCTGGTCGTTCTCTTTTGCGTTTCTTCCGACGATGATGAGCCAGTCGCCGTCCTTTATGTAGAGGCCTGGCCTCCCCGGGAGGAGTTTTTCGTCCTTCTGTGTCTCTCCGCTGAGTTCCTTCTTCAGCTTCTCGAGGGGAGTTGAGGGAGAGAGAAGCAGAGCGTATTTCTCCTCTGTATCCTTCTTTTCATTTTCAATTCTTCCGAGTTCCTCGAGAGCGAGAGTGTATGTCGTCCTGTCCTTCTTGTACTGTTCGTAGAGTTTCTCGAGATTCTCCCTTCCGTCGAGCTTCTCGCTGAGAGCTATCGTCGTGTCCGTGTCCCTCTCCCAGTCGTGAACGGTTATTCCGTTCATCCCCTTTCTGACGAGATGAATCGAGGACGAAAGGAGGTCTGCAAGGTGTTTCAGTTCCTCATAGTCCTTCGTGCGGCTGCATCGCTCCTCTGTCTTTCTCTTTCTCTCGTCGAGTTCGGCGATTTCCCTGTTGCGCTTTTCGGTGAGAAGTGTGACGTATTCGTCTCTCTTCTCCTCCCGTCCGGAGTTCTCCTCCTCTCTGTCTATCGTCTCGTTGAAGGACTCAGCCGTCCACGGCCTTACCTCGAAGTGCCTCGGCCCTTCGTTTTCTCTTTCTTCGATTACGAGCTTCTCTCCCTTCGTTTCCCCCCGTCCCGGACGGCGGAAGAGAAGCTCGAGAATCGTGTCGTCTTCACTGAGGGCTATGACGTTTGCACCGGGGCCGGAGTAGAGTCTGAAGAGGAGCTTCATCCTCTCAGACGGTGACTCGAGAGTGAGTATGAATGCCCTGTCGAATGGGAGCTGCCTCACCCCTGTTATCTTCTTACCCTTTACGTGGGCCTTGAGGTACTGCGTGAAGCGCTGCATCGATGAGCTCTTCTTTCTGAGGTGATCCGTCAGACAGAAACGCGAGTGCACAGTCGCAATCTCCGCGTAGGCGTAGTACGCCTTCTTCTCCTTCGAGAAGAGCGAGAGGGTGAAGGAGTGGAAGCTGTGTTCGGTTATCTCCTGGATATAGCTGTTCTCCAGGTCTGCTTCATTGAGTATGAGTTCCAGTTCCTTCCAGTTCAGTGCCATCTCTTTCCTCTGAGGACATTATCGAGTTCTCCCAGGAGGTAGAACGATCCCGTTGCCGTGACTAGTCCTTCTTCCTTCGTCTTTTCAAGAGCTCTCCTTATTACTTCCTCATGATTTAAGATAATCTCTATTTCCGTTTCCGGAAACATCCGGACGGCATCTTCGTATATTTTCTCCGGGTTTGATTTCTTCCAGGAGCCCGTAGAGGTGACGATTACAAAGTCGAAGAGGGGGACGAGGACGGAGAGCATTCCGCACCAGGGTTTGTCCTGGGCTGTGGAAAATATGAGGGTGCGTGAGGCGAACGGAGACTCCCCGAGGGCTGAAGAGAGGTATTCGACGGAGTTGACTGTATGCGCCCCGTCGAGAAGGATTGTTCTTCCCTCGATGACTCTTTCCTCGAATCTCCCCGGAAGGTGAAAACCGGGAGCTGTGAAATCGAATGTCCTTCCGCTCACGGGAAAGCCCAGCGAGGAGAGAATGAAGAGAGCGAAGAATGCATCGGTGAGCCTTATGTCATGCTTCCACGTCTTTGTTTTCAGCACTGCCCCGAGATATTCCATTTCCCTTACTCTGAAGCCGTCGTCCATCTTCATATCAGGCATTTTAAAGACGGAAAGATGGGAGGAAAGCGAAGCGGATACCTTTCTGAAAACATCGAGAACCTCTTCGCTCTGACTCAGCACGAATGTCGGTTTACCTTTCCTGATTATTCCCGCCTTCTCCCGTGCGATGAGGGGAAGTGTGGAGCCGAGTATCTGGGTGTGTTCGAGCTCTATGTGGGTGATTACCGCTGCTTCACTTTCTATTGTGTTCGTGGCATCGAGCCTTCCGCCGAGGCCGGTTTCGATTACGGCCCACTGACATCCGGTCTCACTGAAGAGAATGTAGGCATAGGCCGTGTAGAGCTCGAAGGTCGTGGGGAGGGCACAGCCGAGAGATGGCGGGAGTACAAAGCCCTCTATTCCCTTTTTCAGACTAGCGAGCGCTGTAAGATACTCTTCGTCACTGAAGAACGAGGACGCGAGCGTGAAGCGTTCCCTTATGTCGTAGACGTGGGGGGAGAGAAAGAGACCGGATCTGTATCCGAGAGTCTTCAGCATGAACGAGAGGCACGTCGCCGTCGTTCCCTTGCCCTTGCTTCCCGCTATATGTATTGTCTTCAGGCTTCTCTCGGGATGTCCGAGTTTCTCCAGAAGGAGATTCATCCTCTCGAGTCTGTTCTCCCTCAGACTTCCCGAGAGAGAGGGCATATATGAGGCGAAGAAGTCATCCAGACGTTCTGATATTTCACACATGAGTGAAATTCTAGTTAATTGTGGCCAAATATGGTATGGTTATAAATGCCCAGTAGTTGACAATTAGCTACTATGTTGCTGAAAATAGCGTGTTGATTTTACAGACGGCTTAAAACTGTCAGAATAAAACGGAGAGTAATATGGCATTCAAGGACAGATACTGGAAGACTACGGTGGACGGATTGTGGGCATATAAGGGAAAGGGATTCTGCGGAGAGTATCCGACACTCAGGGAGGCTCTCGAAATCACCACCTCTCGTTTCCCCGAAAACGAATGCTTCAAGACCATAGTTCCGAACAGGGTCACATATACTTATAAGGAAGTGCTGGCAAAGGTCAGGACTCTCGCATACTTCCTCCTCAAGTCCGGAGTGAAGAAGGGTGACCATATATGCGTAAGCGGCAAGAACAGTCCCGAGTGGGCTGTAACCTATCTTGCCATCTCGTTTGCCGGTGCCGTAATCGTTCCCCTCGACTACGCCCTCCATCCCGAGGACATGACGAAGATCCTCCGTTTCGGCGATGTCGACACCATCTTCATGGACGACGAGAAAATCGACGAGGTGGACCCCGATGGAAGCTTCATTAAGAAGCGCTACTCTCTCGAGTCTGATAAAAAGCACGAATTCGTATTCTCTCTTACGGGACCCGAGACTGAACTTCCTGAGTCTAAATGTGACGAGACGGCGGCGATGCTCTTCACAAGCGGCACCACCGGAACCCCGAAGGGAGTCATGCTCTCTCACTCTTCACTCATGGCCTCCACACTCGAGGCACAGAGGCTCTTCGATGTCTTCCCGACAGATGTCTTCTACGCGATTCTTCCGATTCATCACGCATACACGATGTCCGCGGTCTTCCTTGAGACGATTACGAGCGGGGCATGCTGCGTATTCGGCAAGAAACTCATCACTCCGATAATGCTCCGCGAGCTGAAGGAAGGTGGAATCACGATGTTCCTTGCGGTCCCGATGCTCTTCAACAAGCTTCTTGCGGGACTTATGAACGGAGTTGAGAAGCAGGGGAGGTTCAAGGCGGGGCTCATTCACTTCCTCATGGGCTTCAGCGGCTTCGTGAAGAAGACATTCCATGTCAACATCGGTAAGAAGCTCTTCTCGAAGATGCTCCTCTCGAAGCTCAGCCTCGACAAGGTCAGAATATGCATATGCGGCGGCGGTCCGCTTCCCGCATCGACATTCAGACAGTTCAACCAGCTCGGACTGGACTTCGTACAGGGCTACGGACTTACCGAGACGGCTCCGATCATCAACCTCAACCCCATCGAGGTATATGAAGAGGATTCAGTGGGTCTTCCTCTTCCGCACGTGGAGGAGAAGATCGTATCTCCCGACGAGGACGGAAACGGGATCATATATGTCCGCGCTCCCCAGGTCATGCAGGGCTATTACAAGAATCCGGAGGCTACTGAGGAGGTTCTCGACTGTGACGGCTGGCTCAACACGGGCGACGTGGGACATATCGGAGAACACGGATTTCTGTACCTCACGGGAAGAGCGAAATCCATCATCGTCACCGAAGGCGGCAAGAATGTATTCCCCGAGGAAATCGAGGACAAGTTCCAGCTCTATCATGAAATCGACCAGTGCTGCATCATTCCGTACCTCATAGACAAGAAGATGAAGAGCGAGGGAATAAGAATCGTAATCCATCCCTCCGACGCATATCTCAGGGACCACAGCCTCGACGAAGCTGCAAAGCACATGGAGGAGGTAGTGGAAACAGTCAACAGAGACCTTCAGAGCTACAAGAAGATTACGATGACGACTGTCGTTGACGAACCCCTCCCGATGACAAGTACACGCAAGATCAAGCGCTTTGAGGTCATCAGACTATACAAGGACAGATAATTCCTTTTCCTGCAAAGATAACAGCCCCGGAGACGGGGCTGCTGGTTCTGATGGACAACCAAATCATGAGGCAGGCTCTGGAGGCTCAGTGTACGTTGAAACCCTTTCTGTATTCTTGTCATACATAAAGGAACAGTCATAGTCCTTGATCTTCAGATGGTATGACATGTCTGTCGGATTATCTGATATTGTCAGATGATATCCGCCTTCTTCCTTGTCAAGCGTATAGACTCTCTCCGGAATGGAGAACCTGAATCCGGTTTCTGTTTTCCTTACAGCATCAAAGATGAAAAGTGTGTAGGGATCTTTCAGACCTTCGTCTGCCTTCGGCCAGTTTGCTGTTCCGGCAGTGGGGTTAGTATCACTGGTCATGGCATAATATATTCCGATAGGACAGAGTACGATTCGTGCGGCAGTGCTCTTGTTGTCCGAAAGAGCTTCATAAGTCTCTATTGAAAGAGGAAGACCAGCTTCGGATGTTTTCAATTCTGTCGTATATGAACCGTTGAGTGTCGAATCTGTCTTGCTGTCCACATCGATGGTAATTGAAGTTGCTGTGCCTTCCGTGGCAGCAGTAAAGGTATATTTCGTACCGTCGGAAGTTGTCGCCGTGCATTTGTCCGTCTCGGCTGACAATGTCACTTCCGAAGAACTTGATGATGGAACATTGTTGACAATCATGTCGACTGTGACTGTTTTATCGTCAGTGGATACGTAAATCTCATTCGTAGATGTCTCTCTTGTCTTCTTTGTAAGTTTGAAGGTTTTCTTGTTGAAGGCATCCGGAAAACGGTCCGGAGTTTTCGTTTCTTCTTTCTTCGGCTCTTGTGTCTTCGTTTTCTCTTCTTCTTTTGCTTCGGGGGTGTCGCTGCAGGATACGAATACCATAGCCGTCACAAGAATGATGGTGAAAATAAGCATGAGTTTCTTCATAGATGCGGATCTCCTTACTAAATTAATGGTAAAAGAGGATTCGCCATCTGTAAAGGCAAAAAAGAAAGGACGTTTTCGCGTCCTTTCTGTTCCCACTCGTAGGCGAGGAACAGGCCCAAAAGAGTAATACTACGCTGAAGATTTAAACCCAAAAAGTACAAAATGGCAAGCGTATTCAGAACAAAAGTCATAAAAAGCAGGAAAACATAGAACAAATGTTCAAGGATGTAGAAAAGCGTACATTTTTCTCTCTTTTGTCTTCTTTTGGGTTAATTATAGGTATTCGAGGGGGGGGTAGTAATCTCTAACCATCGCGTATTTTTGTAAAAAGTTACTATCCGCGCGCGCGATGTCAGTGGTTTTCATTTCTGACAATTTTCAGAAAAATGTAGGAAATAGGAGATTTAAGTAAATGAGAACTAAAGACAATCTCACTCCCTGGAATCGTTTCGATCCTTACAGAGGTAAGGACTTCAAGGGCGAATGGCCGACACTCAAGGAACTCTTTTCCCTGCATACCAGGCTCTACGCTGACAGAAACTGCTGGATTGAATTTGCACCGAAATATCTTTGTCTTACATACAGACAGGCTGAGGAGAGGGTAAAGAAGATTTCCTCATGGCTTCTCTCTCTCGGACTGAAGAAGGGCGACAAGGTAATCGTCAGCGGCAAGAACAGCGTCGCATGGGCTGCTACGTACATGGCTGTCCTCTACATGGGCGGCGTAGTTGTTCCTCTCGACAACTCCCTCCACGACGAGGACTTTGTAAAGCTCGCGAAGTTCTCAGATGCAGTCGTCCTCATTGCCGATAAGGACAGAATGAAGAAGGTTGCTTCATCTCTTCCCATGACGGGCTACGCATGCCTCGAGGAAGGAAGCGATTACCAGAACGTAATGACGATCGAATGCGAGGACAGGAAAGGCTACGACCCCGTGGAGGATGATGTAGCTGCCATTCTCTTCACCAGCGGCACGACGGGAACTCCGAAGGGAGTCATGCTCACTCACAGGAACCTCTGCTCCGACATCTACATAGCGCAGAGCTGCATGAACATCTACCCCACCGACGTCTTCTACGCAATCCTTCCGATTCACCATGCATACACGATGCTTGCGGTCTTCCTCGAAGGACTGGGCTCCGGCGCTTCCGTCGTATTCGGAAAGAAGCTCGTTGTCTCCCAGATGCTGAAGGAGCTCAAGGAAGGCAATGTCACGATGTTCCTCGGTGTCCCGATGCTCTTCAACAAGCTTTATGCGGGAATCATCAACGGCGTCAAGAAGAAGGGACCTGTTGTCTACGGTCTCATCAGAGCGATGATGGGAATCTCGGGATTCCTGAAGTCGGCATTCAACTTCCAGGGCGGAAAGAAGATGTTCTCCTTCCTCCTCAAGAAGGTCTCTCTCGACAAGTGCCGTATCTGCATCTGCGGAGGCGGTCCGCTTCCGTCTTCGACATTCAAGGGCTTCAACCAGCTCGGAATCAACTTCGTCCAGGGATACGGTCTCACCGAGACAAGCCCGATTACCCATCTCAATCCCATCTATGCATTCAAGGTCGAGAGTGTAGGTAAGGCGATTGCAATGACGGAGTGCAGGATTGTCGACCCCGACAGGGACGGCAACGGTATCATCTACATCCGCGGTCCCCAGGTCATGAAGGGCTACTACAAGAACCAGGAGGCGACGGACGAGATTCTCGATAAGGACGGCTGGATCAACACGGGAGACGTGGGCCACATCGACAGCGAGAACTATCTCTACCTCACTGGTCGTGCAAAGTCCATCATCGTCACGGACGGAGGCAAGAACGTATTCCCCGAGGAAATCGAGGACAAGTTCCAGCTTTACGATGAAATCGAGCAGATCTGCATCATAGGCTTCGTCAAGGACAAGGCTCTCAAGGCCGAGGGAATCAGGGCGGTAGTATATCCTTCGAAGGCTCTCAGGGATACCGGAGACAGTAAGAAGATCGAGGATACGATCACTTCAATCATCAGTGATGTCAACAAGGAACTTCAGTCCTACAAGAAGATCGAGATGATTACAATTGCAGACGAGCCGCTGGAGATGACCTCCACCAAGAAGATCAAGCGCTTCGTCGTTGCACAGAAGTACAAACTTGACTGATTTTGTCATTGAAAGAAGAAGGGCTCTCTACTAGAATATGGCTATGGAATTAAAGAGTTATCAGAGAGCCTTTCTGCGTTCTCATGCACAGATGCTTGATGCTGTCGTGTATGTGGGCAAGGAAGGTTTTACACAGGCTGTCGTCGCCGCACTGGACAATGCTCTGACATGTCATGAACTCGTGAAGGTCAGATTCTCGAACAACAAGGACCAGGTGAAGGAGATTTCATCTCTTCTTGAAGAGGCTACCCACAGCACCATCGTGGCAATAACGGGATTCACTGCCGTATTCTTCAGGCAGGACAGCACAAGCGAAGACAGAATCTACCGTATCTGAAAAGGAACGGGAACGGAAAGGGAAGGGTGTTCGAAATGGCATCCTTCCTTTTTTATCAGTCTCTGAGACATCCGATTGGAATGACGAATACTCCGTCGGGCCGTCTGTAGCCTGTCTTCCCGGCTGTTATCACCAGCTTGAGGTCGGGCTTGCGTATCTTTCCCGATTCCCTGCCTTCATTATGTTCGTCAATCAGTTTTTCGATTTTATTGAGGTTTGACGCTCCCTTCTCGATTTCCCTTCCTCCGAGCTTGAACTCTATAAGAGCATAGCGTGAATCCGAGAGGTGCAGCACCGCATCCGCCTCGAGTCCGTATCTGTCGTGATAGTATGATATGTATCCGTTGAACTCGGATGAGTAGACCTTCAGGTCTCTTATCGCAAGAGACTCGAAGAGGAATCCCAGTGACTGGAAGTCAGTGTAGAAGTGTTCCGGTTTCAGACCGTGTGCAGCAACTGCAATGGACGGATCTATGAAATTCCTCTTGCATCGTGCTCTGATGGAGGATTTCGAACGTATGGCGGGACACCATGCCTCGATATCGTCAAGAATGAAAAGATTCGACAGTGATGCCAAATATGAATATATTGTCCTTTCCGAGACGTCAAAATTGGCGGAAACATCATCCAGAATCGATTTCATGTCTGCAAGTGTGCAGATATTTCTGGCATATGAATGAAGTATGGCCCTCGTAAGCCTTGAATCCTTCTTTTCTCCTTCTATGCTTGAGATATCATCGTCGCAGGTCCTGTTGAAGACCTCCTGGGCAATGAGGAGCTGCGATTGTTCTGTTTTCTTCGAGAGAGCCAGAGGCCATCCTCCGCGGCACAGAGCGAAAATGAGGTGCTCGATATCCAGATCCGAGACGCAGCCTTCAAATTCCTCCGGAGCATCGAACAGTCTTTTCAATGATACGGTTCCGTTTGATTCCCCGCTCTCGAAAAGGCTCATGGGGCGCATTGTCAGTGTACTGATTCTCAGTGTACCGGTATGCGGCGTGATAACTCTTCTGGAAGATGAGCCGGTAAGGATGTAGCTGCCCGTTTCTCCCGAGTCGTCTACATCCTTTCTGATTGCTCCCCAGATCTTCGGGGCATCCTGCCATTCGTCGAAGAGTATGGGTTTTTCACCTTTGAGAAGAAGACTGGGAGCTGTATCTGCTGTAAGAAGAAGCGATTCCCTGACATCTTCATTCTGGAACTCGACGATGGTTCTGCATTTCTGCCTGGCGGTTGTCGTCTTGCCGCAGCCCTTCGGCCCCTTTATCTGGGTTGCTCCGAAAGTTTCCATATGAAGGGTAAGAATGTCGTCTAGAATTCGTCTTCTGTATTCCATAGTATAACGTCCCTGTATTTATTTTAAATCCAAAGTGGAAGTAAAGCAATGAAATCCTGAAAAACTGGGGCTAAAAATTCTTGTTAATCGATTGTAAAAATCACACTGATTTAACTAAATGAAATATATGAAGTTAATAAAAATAATATATGTTCAATTTCAATAATTCGACGTTTTTCATTTCAGTAATTTGAGGCTTTTCATTTCAGTAACTTGAGGCTTTTCATTTCAGTAACTTGAGGCTTTTCATTTCAGTAATTTGTGGTATGACCAGACTTGAAATGAGGCCAATTAAAAGGCCCCGTTGTTCGCGGGACCTCTTACTCAGTCTGATACGTTCAGTTCTTCTCGAGCTGGAGTGTCTTTGTTGTCTGATCGCAGACGGAAGACGGGCCGTAGTACTGGATGGCACCGGGGTAGGTGTAGCATGTGTTCTTCGACCATTCGTCTCTTCTTTCTTCGAAGTATCTGAAAGGCTTGCCGTCGAGCTCCACGAGAGCCTTTCTGATGACGGGCTTGTCCTCACCGTGTCTTCTCTCGACATTCATCATCTTCGTGATCGGCATGCCGCCTGCTGTCCACTTCTCGGCGGGAGCGGAGAGGTTCTTTACGGATGAAAGATAACCCGTGTAGCCGTTGGCGATGAGAAGGAATGCGTTGTAGCCGAGGGAGTAGCAGTAGTCTGCGTCGAAGTTGGACGGGAATGCACAGCGTCCCTCGTAGCCGAAGAAGTGGTGGAGGGGATTGAACCTGCCCTTGTATGTTCCTGCTGCCTTTCTCTTCTCGAGCTCTGCTCCGACAATCGACGATACGAGCTTCTCGCTCTCTATCTTCGATACCTGTACGTTTCCGTGCGGGTCTCTGTCAGCCATCATCTGCTGCTGGATTGCCGCGGGGAGGAGTGCGAAAACGGAGTAGGAAGCCACAGAGAGATACTTCTTCATGAATGCGTTTCTCTCGTCGTCTGTCTTAAGAGCAGCGAATTCCTTCTCGTTTGCTGCGAGGAGGTCGTTGATTTCGCTGATGAGAGCCTTCACCTCGGGTACGAATTCGACAAGGCCTTCGGGAATGATGACCGTACCGAAGTTCATGCCGTTGTTTCCTCTGTATTCGACGCTGTCGGCAACGTAGGAAGCGATGTCACTCAGACTCATCTTCTTCTCTTCGATTTCCTCGCTGATGAGACATACGTTCGGCTGTGTCTGGAGGGCACACTCGAGTGCGATGTGGGATGCGCTTCTTCCCATGACCTTGATGAAGTGCCAGTATTTCTTTGCAGAGTTTGCATCTCTCTCGATGTTTCCGATGAGTTCGGAGAAGGTCTTGGTTGCGGTATCGAAACCGAAGGAAGCCTCGATGTCGTCGTTCTTGAGGTCGCCGTCGATTGTCTTGGGGCATCCGATTACCTGTACGGGTACGGAGTTTGCCTTGAAATACTCTGCAAGAACAGCTGCGTTCGTGTTGGAGTCGTCGCCACCGATGATGACGATTGCATTCACGCCGTGCTTCTTACATACTTCTGTCGCCTTCTGGAACTGTTCGACTGTCTCGAGCTTTGTTCTGCCGGATCCTATGATGTCGAATCCTCCGGTATTCCTGTACTCGTTGATGAAGTCATCGTTGAATACGACGAATGAATCATCCGTAAGTCCCGAGGGACCGCCCTTGAAGCCGATGAGTGTGTTGTCCTTGTTTGCCTTCCTGAGTGCATCATATAATCCGCTGATGACGTTGTGTCCGCCGGGAGCCTGGCCGCCGGAGAGGATGACGCCAACCGTGAGCTTTTCCTTCTTCGCTCTGCTTTCGCCCTTGACGAAGCTGACTTCCTTTGCGCCGAAGGTGCAGGGGAAGAGTGTCCTGATCTTCTCTTCATCTGCAGCCGAAGTGGTTGCCTTTCCTTCCTCTGCCCTGATGGAGCTCATTTCTTCTCTGAGGATCGAGGGAAGTTTGGGGGAGTAAGAATAACGTGCAATCTGTAAATTCGAGTATTCCATTTATAATCTCCTTAACTTTTACGATATTACTAAAACTACATGATATTTTCCATTATCGTATGCGGGTAAAACCGATAATTAAATATAAAAAAGAGACTTGGCATCCGTTGGTATCTCCCGGGGCATGGAAAAAGGCTGAAAT